>JBDNHZ010000299.1:0-26860 GCA_041688515.1 Verrucomicrobiota bacterium | reverse complement strand
TGGAGTAGCCACAACCCAATCTCCGGATGCCCGAGGGTATCGGGAGAGAGCGGATGGAACCGCGCGAGATGGAGGGTCCAGTCGGTATCGAACTGGACCGTGCGCGCGGCGAGTAGGCGAAGCCCGAGGTGATCGATGGATTCCTTCCGTTGTGACGTGGGATGTTTCATACACCCGAAGCAGGTGCTCCGGGACGAGGCTGTCGTTCACTCTGGCAAATCCCCCAGCGCAGCGGGAGCGGCGGGCCATCGCGGTTGCAATCGGCGCGCCTCGTGGCCGCCGTCGCTGAGCTTGGGCCGTTCGGCTTAAAAATGACACTATACTCAATCGCCAGCTTTTTCGTGATCATGCTGGCACTTGCAGCAATGCCAAGTGCTAGTGTGGCGCTTGTTGTTGCGCGATCATCAAGCCTTGGGTTGCGTAACGGGATCGCAACAGCTATCGGAATTGTGGCAGGCGACCTCATTTTTGTAGCCATTGCGATATTAGGAATGAGCGCGCTGGCCGTAGTAATGGGTTCAGTATTCTCAGTATTCAAGTATATTGGTGGAGCATAAGTCCTAACCCCGGATGGAGTTGCAGAACTTCGGGGCGTGCGGGAAGGGTGTGCACCCGGCTCTGAGACCCCTCCGGGGTTTGACCGTAATCAAGCCCCTGATTCCGGGGTGTTCCACCGCGGGCGAATCGCCTTCATCCCTCCGGGATGCCGAACCCGAACGTTTGCGCTCGCGGCTGCGTTGGAATAGCCCAGAAGCAGTCCTTGGATACCCAAGGATCTCCGGGGAGTGCCAGTCGCACGGCGCGAGATCAGCGATCCAGTCGGGATCGAACTGGACCGTGCACGGAGCAAGTGGGCGCAGGGTGAAGTGATCGACGAGCTTTTGCCGTATTGGTGTCGGCGCTCCTGCACGCTTGCCCCAGATGACTACCCTCCGTATCGTTGTCGTATGCCTACGGTAACCCTTCAGGCGCACTATGACGGTCGGCAGATCGTCCTCGACGGGCCGTATAACCTGCCCGCGAACGCCAAACTGAGGGTGACGATACTACCTTCCGTGTCGGACCCCGATGCCGAGGAGGTCTGGTTGCGAGCGGCTTCGGCCAGCGCCGCCTTCGCCTTCCTGGCTGATCCAGCCGAGGACATCTACACCGTTGCCAACGGGGAGCCCTTCCGTGATGCGCTATAGAGTCATTCTGGTGCCATTTCCGTTTGACGATCTGACCGGAGAAAAGGTCCGACCCGCCGTCTGCCTGACCGAGGCGGTCGGTGCCCATCGCAACGTCATACTGGCCTTCATCGCGAGCGTTGTCCCGCACCAACTGGAGGCGACGGATTTGCTGCTTGGTCCCGGAAGCGTAGACGGCGCCCACACCGGGCTGAGGGTTCGGTCGGCGTTGCGCCTACGCCGCATGGTGACGGTTTCGGCCACGATTATTCAGCGGCAGTTGGGAGTCCTCGCCCCGAACCTCCAAGCTCAAGTCCAGCAGCGACTGCGGACACTTTTCGCGATATGAGGGCGTTCCTCCGAGCAACCGGATCGTCGACGACCTTAGCGGAATTGATCGGGCGAAGACATTCCTCGCGCAAGGCAAGCGACCCGGTTCCTTCGAGTGGAAAGAAGCCTGTCCTGCTTTCCGGCGGCAATCCCCGGATCGCGAAGGCGGATGGTGACGCGCCCGTTCTGGAGTACCTCGCCGCCATGCCGGGGTGGAAACAGGAGGTCGGGCGTCGCCTGGACGCGCTGATTGGGCGCACTGTGCCCAACGTGACGAAGGCCGTGAAATGGAACTCCCCGTTCTATAGCATCGCTGGGCGGGGCTGGTTCCTCGCACTTCACGTCTTCAACCAGTGCGTCAAGGTCACGTTCTTCAAGGGAACATCCCTTCAACCGACCCCATCCGGTGGAACCGCGAAGGAGGCACGATGGATCGACATTCACGAGAACGATCTGGACGAGGAGCGAATGGCCGAGTGGATTCGCCGGGCCTCTCAGATTCCTGGCTGGGGCAAGTCCTAGTGCACTCTCCCCGCACAACCTGGCTCTGGGTCGCATCGATCGCGATCCTGCTTCTCCTGGCGGCATCCGGATGGTCCCCGCACGACCGTGCCACCTGGCTCATGGAAGTGCTGCCGGTGGTCGTCGCGCTCCCTCTCTTGTGGGCGACTTACCGTCGGTATCCGCTGACCACGCTCCTGTACCTCTGCATCTTCCTGCATGCGGCAGTGCTCATGCTGGGAGGCGCGTATACGTACGCGCGGGTTCCTCTCGGTTTTCAGATTCAGGAACTGTTCCACCTGGAACGCAACCCGTACGACAAGATCGGCCACTTCTTCCAGGGCTTTGTTCCAGCACTCATCGCACGCGAGATCTTTCTTCGCGGCAGCTACGTTCGTGGCCGCCGAATGCTGGCCTTCCTGGTGGTGTGCGTCGTGCTTGCCATCAGTGCCACCTACGAGTTGGTCGAGTGGGGCGCTGCGCTCGCGCTCGGGCAAGGTGCAGAGGAATTTCTCGGTACGCAGGGCGATCCTTGGGATACCCAGTCGGACATGTTCCTTGCCTTGATCGGTGCTGTCACCGCGCTGGCACTCCTATCGGGTCTGCACGACCGGCAGTTGCAACGGATCCGCACGCCGCCGGCAGCGCCCTAAGACCAGAGCGGGGGAGACTGTGAGTCCGGAGGGGGGAAAGCTTCCCAGGGCTCTCCCTCGCCCGCTTCTTTCTCCCCTCCGAGCGGTCGGGGTGCCGAGGTGACGCGGCGCATTTCAGTCGGGCGGGAAACGTGCGTGGGCCGGGGAACGGTCGAATGGAAGTCAGAGTCTCCTGACGTCGTCTCCTACGGGTAGGCGACGAGGCGCACTCTGGTTGGGGGGGGCAGTGTCAGGAAGCGCCCGCTTCTTCCTCCCTGCCCCCCCAAGCGGGACCGCGTGGCGGTCCCGCAGCCTCAGGCCTCTCCCGACAAGCCGTGAGGCGGCGAATGGGGTCGGCGCCCTCTGTGGACAAACAATGGCGGTTTCACGGTTGAAACTGGAAACTCCGGCCGGCGAGGCGAACACTGCGGCCATGCCGATCTACGAATTCGCCTGCACGCGTTGCCGCAAGATCTTCAATTTCCTCAGTCGCCGGGTGAACCCCTCGCACACCCCCACCTGCCCGACCTGCGGGAACAAGAAGCTGACCAAGGAAGTCAGTCGGTTTGCCATGCTCAAGGGGGCACCCGAGCCCGCGGCGGTGGGCGGCGAGCCGGGTCCCGATGAGGCAGGCGGCCCGCCGATGCCCGATTTCGACGATCCCCGCGTGGAGCGGGTGATGAACGAGTTGGAACGGGACATGGATCATCTCGACGAAAACAACCCGCGTCACATGGCCCACATGCTCCGCAAGATGCAGGAGGCGATGCCCGCGGGTTCGGTGCCCAAGGAGATGGAAACCGCCCTGCGCCGACTGGAGAGCGGGGAAGATCCAGACAAGATCGAAGAGGACATGGGCGACGTCCTTGGGGAATGGTTCGGCAAGGGGGACGAGGGAGCGGGCGGCGCACGCGGCGGTGGTGGCTATTCGCATGACCCCGGCCTGTACGACTACTGATCCGCGATCGTGAACGATTCATACCAGACACTGGGAATCGCCCTCGGATTGGGCCTGTTGGTGGGCCTGCAACGGGAGCGCGCGGCGTCGGTCCTGGCCGGCTTCCGCACCTTCCCGTTGATCACCCTGTTCGGAACGATCTGCGCCTGGTTGGCAATCCAGCACGGCGGATGGGTGATCGGGGCGGGACTGCTGGCGTTGGCGGCCGCCATCGTGGCCGGCAATTCCCTGCGGCCGCGTCAGCCCGATGCCGACGTCGGCATCACCACCGAGGCGGCCATGCTGCTGATGTTCGGAGTCGGTGCCTACCTGCCGGGAGGCGATCGTCCACTGGCCATGGTCATTGCCGGGGCCACCGCGGTGCTGCTGCATCTCAAGCCGCAATTGCACGACCTGGCGAAGCGCATCGGCGACCACGATTTCCGGGCCATCATGCAGTTTGTGGTGATCGCCCTCGTGATCCTCCCGATCGTCCCCGACGCCACCTACGGCCCTTTCAACGCCCTCAACCCGCATCGGATCTGGTGGATGGTCGTCCTGATCACGGGCATCAGCCTGGGCGGTTACCTGCTGTATAAGTCGCTGGGGAACCGATCCGGGGCGATGGTCGCCGGACTGCTGGGCGGCCTGATCTCCAGCACGGCGACCTCGGTCACGCATTCTCGGCTGACCCGCGGACGGCCGGAGGGAGCGCCCCTCGCCGCAGTGGTGATCCTGCTCGCCTCGGCGGTGGTGTTCGCCCGGCTCATGGTGCTGGTCGCAGCCGCTGATCCCGAGCATCTGATGCAGTACCTGCCCCCGTTCGGATCGTTGCTGGTGGTGCTGCTCGGATTTGCCGCCTGGCAAGGCTTCCGGAATCGCGACAATCAAGCCGCTCTCCCGCCCCCGGCGAACCCAACCGAACTGCGTTCCGCCCTGATCTTCACCGCCATTTACGCCGCCGTTCTGCTCGGCGTGGCGGCGGCGCGGAGTTGGTACGGCACCCGCGGTCTGCTGGTGGTGGCCACCGTTTCCGGCCTGACCGACATGGACGCCATCACGCTGTCCACCGCCCAACTGTCCCGCCAGGGAACCATCACGGCCGGAGAGAGCACGCGCGCCATCGTCGTCGCATCGGTGTCGAACCTGTGCTTCAAGGCCGCCGTGGTGGGAGTCCTGGGCGACCGACAATTGCTCTGGAAGATCGCGCCAGCCTTCGGTGCGGCGGCCACCGCCGGTGCCTTGTGGGTGGTCCTGGGGTGAGATTTGGGACCGGAGTTCAGTGGTCCACCGATTTCACCGATTCCACAGATGGGGAGACGCTTGGAAGGGTCCTGGGCGCGGAGGCAGTCCAACGTGGCGGGTGAAGACCCGACTGGAACAGAATGAGCTTCGTCCCGTCGGCCCCCTGACCAGAGCACGACCGGTATGGACGCGGCCCCGCGTGGCGGAGCCGCTCGGGGGTCGGGGAGTGAGGAAGCGGGCGAGGACGCCCGCGGTCCCGGGGATGGGGTAGTGGCCAATGCGTCAGCGGGTGGGTCTTCGGAGGGCGGAATTGATTTCGACTTTGCCGCATGGTACGCGACGTGACGGCCACGCCGCTGGGCGCGGGCCGTGCCCTCATGAATCCAGCCGGAATCCATCAGATCGTGGGAAACTGCTGCGCCGGTCTCGCGGCGGTGATTTACGCCATTCCCCTCCAGTACCTCCTGCTGGAGATGTCGCGCAAACGGGTCGATGGAGGCGCGATCTTCGCCGGAGCGATCCTCCTGCTTCCGATGTGGCTGCTTCTGATGGCCGCATTGAGCTGCGTGACCGCCAGTGGCGGATTCGACTGGTTACGACTGAGCCGAGGCGTGCTGTACGGGCTCACCATCCTCGCCACGATGGCGATGGCGGCCGTGTCGTTCCTCCGTTTTGAACTTTCACGACAGCCCAGTTTCATTGATCGGATCGTCGGCTCCCTGCCCATCCATCTGTTCCCCATCCTGACCCTGCTGCTGGTCGTCTTCAGCCTGAACCCGCGCCTCACGAGGGGCCTTCCGCTCCAGATCGTAAACCTGCCATGGACCCTGGTGGCCGCCCTGAACCTGGCCATCTGCGGCGGGTTTCTGGGCTATCGGCTCGTGGTGGCCGGGACCCGTCAGCTTGCGGGGATTGGCCACCGTTTTCAGTGGTCCTCGGGCGTCGCCCGAAAGCATCTGGCCCAGATTCCAGAGTTCGACCCGGAGCGTGACTTCACCGAGTTGGTTCGCCTGACCCACGAGTTTGAAAGTCACGCAGTCCGCGATGCCGCAGTCGCCCGGGTGCGTCGGCATCCGGATTTCGTGGCCAGGCTCGCGGTTGAACTGACCACCGGCCGGGCAGAGCACGCCCTTGCCACCGTGGAGTACGGCGCCTTCACCCCGGAGGAACAGAAGCTCCTCGCGGAGCCAGCGCGGAAGGCCATGCGACGTTGGGGAAGTACGCTGTTCCGGGCGCTGGCCAAGAAGCTCTCCCCGACGGGAGTGGACTTCCAACCGGCCATCGACGCGTTTGAGCAGACCTTCGAGAACCGAGGTGTTACCGCCGACTGATCTCGGGATCGCCGTCCCATGAGTCTCACCCCGGAACAACAGAAGGAGCTGGCCCGATTCCCGACGGTCTTGCGGGCGTTGATCGAGGCCGAACTCGCAGCGGGCAATGCCATCGACGAGATCGGTCACAGTTTTCCTGCGCCACCGGCGGGAGCCTGTTTCAAGCTGGCCAAGCAAGTCAGCGTTCGACCGCGCGCTTCGGGCGATGGGCTGGATTTCCGCGAGCGCAACAGCTCGACGCAGTCGGGTGAGTTCACCGATGCGCAGCGATTCTATTTCATCCTTGAACCGCCGGTGGAAGCACCGCCGCCGCCGGACATGGACGCCATCCGCAAGGCGCTTGAACCCAGGCCCGATCCGCAGGTGCAGTTCGCCCAGACCCGCAAAGCGGGTGCCAGATCCGTCCCGGAAACGGAGCGGGCACCGGCACGGACGCGAGCGCCGGAGCGGAAAGTGCCAACCCCCGCGTCGGGCGGGTTGTCCCGCACGGAGACCGAGACGGGCACGACTTGGTGGCTGCATTTCCGCGACCACCGCCCCCCTGAGGAAGTGCAGTTCACCTTGGAACGGGCGGTGATGACGTTGTGTACCTCGGCGATGGACCAGGGAAAGCTCTGCCTGCGGGCGAAGGCGAATGTGAACGGTGCCCGATATACGTTTGAACTGCAGTTCGAGGCGGCGCTGCCCGGGATCAACGCCTATTCCCTGCGCGTGACGGGATCGTGGGCAGAGCATCAAGCCACGAATCACGAATACTTCCGCACCACTTCGGAGAGTTGGTTCCAGCTCTGGACGCGCGAATGGACGGCGGCCAGTTCTCCCCGCGAGGGCGAGGGTTGGGAAGAACTCTATCGCTCACGGAGTGACGCCGCTTTGAAGGCGGAGGCGCATCTCGATTCCGTCGCGGCGATCCAGCAGGCCATCCTCACCGGATTGAAGCGCGGCGGACGCTATTCCCAATCCCACAAGGAAGGCGGCACGAACATCACCTGGAGGAACGGGCGATTCGTCCGTGCCGACTACGGCGAATATCCGGCGGATGCGCAGTACACCGACGAGGCGGAATTCCTGGGGAAGCTCCGTCAGTTCTGTCATCTGGACGTGACGCGCAGTGCCGGGAGGGAACCCCTCTCCGATCTGGACACGTGGCGGCTGATCCTGCGCCGCCTTCAGCCGGGGACTTAGTGGATCGTCAGGTAGGTATAATCCTTGAGGCCGCGCTCATAGTCATCGAGGAGTCGCATGGCCTCGCTGGGCTTGAGTCGATCGGATTTGATGGCGGCATCCACCTGGGCCTTCATCTGGCGCTTCAGTTCGTTCACGTCGTACTGCACCTCGGTGAGTGAATCGCTGATGGTATCGCCCTCAATGACTTCCTCGATGTAATAGCCGGCCGGTTCATCCGGTTCGAGGAACACGTGAACCTCGTTCACCCGACCGAAGAGGTTGTGGAGATCGCCCATGATGTCCTGGTAGGCGCCCATCAGGAAGAATCCGAGCAGATACTGCTCCTGGTTGGCCTCGCCGCGCAGGGCATGGACCGGAAGCGTGTCGCGCACATCGCGCAGGTCGACGAACTTGTTGATCTGCCCGTCGGAATCGCAGGTGATATCGACCAGGGTGGTTTCGCGGGTGGGACGTTCCGTCAGCCGATGGACCGGCATGATGGGGAACAACTGGCCCAGCGCCCAGTGATCAAGCAATGACTGGAACACGCTGAAGTTGCAGAGGTACTGGTCGCCGAGGGCGTCTTGGAGATGCTTGATCTCATCAGGGATATAGGCCTGGCCGCGGAAGCTCTCGACCACGGCGCGGCTGATCTCCCAATAGAGACACTCGATCTTGGCTTTGTCGGGCAGTTCGAGCATGCCGAGCGTGAACATCTGGTGGGCGTCCTCCTTGTGTTCCTGGGCGTCGTGCCAGGCTTCGCGCTTGTTGAGGCGATGGAGGTTGTCGCGGAGATCCAACAGTTCGCGCACCAGGCGATGGTCGCCGGGGCCGTAGGTGAACTTGGCTTCCTGACGGGTCTTGTCGATCGATCCGAACACCTCGACCAACAGGACCGAGTGATGGGCGACCAGGGCGCGCCCGGACTCGGAGACGATCTCCGGATGTGGCACGGCTTCGGCGTTACAGACGTCGGCCAGGTAATAGACGATGTCGTTGGTGTACTCCTGGAGGGAGTAGTTGGTGGACGAATCGAAGGCGGAACGGGAGCCGTCGTAGTCGACGTCCAGCCCACCGCCCACGTCCATGAACTCGATGGGGAATCCCATCTTGTGGAGCTTGGCGTAGAATCGGGCGGCTTCCTGGACGGCCTTCTTGACGATGAGGATGTCCGGCACCTGGGAACCGATGTGGAAATGCAGGAGCTTGAAGCAATGGGTCAACCCCTCGTCGCGCAGAATCTGGGTGGCCGCCAGCAGATCGGAGGTGCTCAGACCGAACTTGGCGTTTTCGCCACCGCTCTCGGCCCACTTGCCGGCGCCCTTGCTCATCAGGCGGGCGCGGATCCCGATCATCGGCTCGATGCCGACGGTGCGGGAGACATTGATGATCTGGCGGAGCTCCTCGAGTTTCTCCACCACCATGATGACCTTCTTGCCGAGCTTGATGCCCTGGAGGGCGAGCTTGATGAAGGGGGTGTCCTTGTAACCGTTGCAGATGATCAACGAGCCGGGTTGATCCTGCAGGGCCATCCCGGCGTACAACTCCGGTTTGCTGCCGACTTCCAGCCCGAAGGAATAGGAGCGACCGGCGTCGAGGATCTCCTCCACCACTTCGCGCAGTTGGTTCACCTTGATCGGGAACACCCCCCGATAGGCACCCTTGTAGGAAAACTCGGCGATCGAGGCGCGAAAAGCCTCGTTCAAGGCCACCACCCGATGGCGCAGGATGTCCTGGAAGCGCACCAGCAGGGGGAACTTGAGGTTGCGCGACCGCGCCTCCTCCACGATGTCCATGAGGTCCACCTCCACCCCGTTCTGCTGGGGTTTGGCCACCACATGGCCCTCGGCGTTGATGTCGAAGTAACCCGCGCCCCAACGATCGACGTTGTAAAGGCTCCGCGCCGCGGCGATGTCCCACTCCGGAGAAGCTCCGGCAGGAGGGACCATGGAAGATTCACTCATTTCTCGTTGGTCAAGCGATGCGGACTGTAAAAACGGTGGGCGCAGATTCAAGAAGCTCGTTGTGAAATCGTACGCCCCCCCGGGAGGGGCCAGAGATCGCCAACGTCCTCGTGGCGTCGGGGACGCCATTCCGCGTCGCTGAACTTCTCCCCATCGCGGGATCTGCAACCCCTCCGGGGTTGGAGACTCAAGGGGGGGACGTAACCCGGGGTTGCGCTTCGCGCACCCCGGGCTAATCGCTGAAACGCCTCCGGCATAAAAGGCGGATCGGCACCACGGGTGCAGCTCCGCAACGACTCCGGCGTCATCGCAGCGCCTTCATCCCGGCATTCAGGTGCCCACCCGCCAACACGCCACCTGACGTCCGTCGCCGGCGTCTTCGAGGGGCGGGACCTGTTCGCGGCATCGCGACTCGGCCACGGGACAGCGCGGATGAAAGGGACATCCGGCAGGCGGGTGCAAGGGCGAGGGTACATCGCCTTGCAGCATCACCCGCGTGCGTCGGGCCACGCCTGGGACGGGTTCCGGCACGGCGGAGAGCAGCGCCTGGGTGTAGGGATGAAGCGGAGCGCCGCAGATCTGCGCCGGGGTTCCCGATTCGACCACGCGACCGAGGTACATCACCAGGATCCGATGGCTCAGGTGCTCCACGACCGCGAGATCATGGGCGATGAACAGGTAGGACAACCCGCGCGCGCGCTGGAGTGAAGCCAGGAGGTTCACCACCTGCGCCTGCACCGAGACATCCAGGGCACTCACCACCTCGTCGCACACCAGAAGCCGGGGTTCGACCGCCAGGGCGCGGGCGATGCCGAGTCGCTGGCGTTGTCCGCCACTGAACTCGTGCGGGTACCGCGACATCACCGCGGGATCGAGCCCGACGTCGCGCAGCAATCCGGCGACACGGTCGCGTCGGGCCGAAGGCGATTCGCGTTGCTCTCGGAGGAGCAGGGCTTCCCCGACGATCTCTCCGGCGGTCCAACGGGGATCCAGTGAACCATAGGGATCCTGAAAGATCATCTGGAGGCGCTGACGGGCGGCGCGGAGTTCGGCTCCGGAAAGCTGGGCCAGATCGCGGCCTTCAAACCGGATGCTGCCGGCGGTGGGCGATTCCAATCGGACGATGGCCCGACCGAGGGTGCTCTTGCCGCACCCGCTCTCACCGACCAACCCGACCGTCTCGCCCGGGCGCACGGTGAAGCTGACACCGTCAACGGCGCGCACGACGGCACCGGGACGTCCGAGCCAGTCTGGCTGGACCGGGAAATGCACCTTCAGATCCTGGACCGCGAGCAGATTCATGGGGCGATGTCGGCGACCGAAAACGGGCAGCGCGCCGCGCGGGCGTGGGCGAGATGACGGAGGACCGGGATTTCGCGGGCGCAGTCGGGAACGGCCTGGGGACAACGCGGGTGAAACCGGCAACCGGACGGCCACGCTCCCAGCGACGGAACGATGCCAGGGATGACTTCGAGCGCATCGCGGCGCGCGCCAAGCCGGGGGACGGACGCGAGCAGTGCGGCGGTGTAAGGATGGGCGGGGCGCCGCAGGACCGCGGCGGCAGGGCCGCACTCGACCACCTGCCCGGCGTACATCACGGACACTTCATCGGCGATCTCTCCCACCACCCCGAGATTGTGGGTGATGAGCAGGATGGCCATGCCGAGCTCGCGGCGCAGTTCCCGCAGCAGATCCAGGATCTGGGCCTGGATGGTGACATCCAGTGCGGTGGTGGGTTCGTCTGCGACCAGCAGGCGGGGACGCGGTGCCAGGGCCATGGCGATCATCACGCGCTGCTGCATGCCGCCCGAGAGTTCATGCGGATATTGCCGGGCACGAACGGCGGGTGAAGGGATTCCGACACGGGCGAGCCAACGTTCGACTTCGGCGGCGGTGGCCTCGGCCGGACGATGCAGGGCGAGGGTCTCGCGAATCTGATCGCCGATACGCATCACCGGGTTCAGCGCGGAGGCGGGCTCCTGAAAAACGTAGCTGACGATCGAACCCCGGAGACGCTGGAGGCCGGCGCGGTCGAGGGAGAAAACGTCCTGGCCATCGACCACCACCCGCCCGCCGGTGCGGCGGGCGAGGGAGTCGGGGAGGAGCCGGGAGAGGGTCAGGGCGGTAATGGATTTGCCGCTGCCGCTCTCACCGACGAGGGCGTGGATCACGCCGGGTTCCAGCCGAAGATCGACGCCGTCGAGGACGCGAACCCAGCCGGATTCAACGGCCAGTTCCAACTGCAGGTCTTCGACGGAGACGAGGGGCATTCCGCCTTACGGCTTCACCTTGTCACCGAGGCTCTTCAGGGCGTTGCCGGTCCCTTCCTGAGCTTTCTTCATCGCATCCGCAGCGCCGTCCTGGGCCTTTTTGACGGTCTCGGCGGTCTGTTCAGCGACCTTGGCAGCGGCTTCCTTCACCTTCTCCTGAACCTGGGTCATCAGGTCCTTGATGGCCTGCTGCTGGTCGGGCGTGAGCTTGGCGTTGGATGCGAGGGCCTGGAGGGGGGCGGAAGCGGCGGCGAAATCACCGGCCTTCACGGCCGTGACGATCTGATCCACCTGGGACTTGGCCGAGGGTTCGGCAGCCGAGAAGGTGGACTCGACCTTGGAGGTGTCGACGGCTCCGTCCTTGGAGCAACCGGCGAAGGTGATCGCGAGCGCAGCGGTGAGGGCACCGAGATAATGCAGCGGTTTCATGGGCAATTGGATGTCAGCTTTCATTCGGGCGGAACAGGCCACCCGTCGGGCCAGTCGAACCCCACCCGACCATTGGCGTCAACGCCCCAGTTCCCGGCGGACCTTGCGCGTCTCGATGTCCCAGGAACGAAGGACGCCATCCTGTCCGCCGGCCAGCAGCCAGCGACCATCGTAGGAAACGGCGGCTGCATGCTGGAACTCGCGTGAGCCCGGAAGCGTCGATGGCTTCTCTCCCGCCTCGGTCACCCGCACGAAGTCGGCTTCGCCTGGCACGGCCACGACGTCGCCTCCGGTTCCCAGATGACAGACCGCGACGATCTCCTTGCCGAAGCCGGTGACGGTCTTCGCCCGGTCGGCGCTGCCGAGCGTCCAGAACTTCACCGCCAGGTCGGCGCTGCCGGTGGCCAGCACCCGTCCATCCGCCCGCCACGACACGGCCAGGACATGTCCGGTGTGCCCCTCCAACGAGGCCACGATCCGCCCGTCCGCGACGTCGATCACCCGGGCGAAGCGATCGGCTCCACCGGTGGCCAAGCGCGAGCCATCCGGGGACCAGGCCAGAGCCAGCACGGCGTCGGAATGGACATTGGTGAACCCATACAGATGCCGTCCGGTGGCCGGATCCCAGACCCGCACTTCACCGCCCCGGGTGGGTTCTCCCGAACCACTGGCGAGACGCAGGCCATCGGGCCGGAACGCCAGTGCGTTCACCCGGTCCGGCAGAGGAGAATTGTCCTCACCGGAACCCAGGGTGGCCGAGAGGACGTAGCGTGGCTCGAAATCCCAGGAAGCAACGCCGGGCGAGCAACTCCGTCCCAGCCGCAACCGCGTCTCGCCTTCGAAGCTCAACCGGTCCACGTCCTCCCCCAGGACGGAAGAAGCGATCCACACGCCGGTCTCGGCCGACCAGACCTGAACGGTGCGCGCCGTCACCAGCGCCACGCGGTGACCGGAAGGCGACCAGGCGGCGGTGCGCACCTCGATCCAAGGAATGGGGTTCGTCCCTCCCGGCAAGGCATCCAGCTTTGCGTGGGCGTCGTCCAGGCTGCGGCGGGCGACCAGGAGGGACACGGCAGCCCGATCCCGCGACCATTGGGCGAGGCGGGATTCCTCGCCGGCGGTATCGAGACGGGTCTGGGTCTTGAGCGCTTCTGCGGCGAGGGGTTCAACGGCCTTGCGTGCAGCTTCGAGTCGGTCGCGCAGAACCTTGAGCTCGTTGGTCGAACTCCCGGCGCGTTCGCCCCGGGCGAGCACGGCTTCGGCGATCGACGACACCACGCGCGCCCGGTGTTCGAGGGACGCCTTTTCGTCGCGGGCCTTGCGGGCGACTTCCAATGCCTCGGCCGACTTGCGCACGCGGTCCGACTGCGCCGCCAACTCCTTCTCCACCGACGCGAGTCGGGAGCGGTGGGCATCGAGATCGGACTGGGCAAGACGACGGATGCGGGGAGCATCGGACTCCGGCAGGCGCGGGCCGGCGTGGAGGCCGACGATCGGGTTGCCCTTGTCATCGGCCAGCTCGGGAACGCCGTTGGTGTTCAATCGCAACTGACGTCCGCCCGCCGGGGCAGCCAACGGTTGCCCAGGAAATCCGTTGGTCGGAAGCGTTCCCTCCGCCCATGCACCTACCGGGGCGAAGGAACGTTTCCAGAGTTTGATCTCGCGAAAGCCACCCGAGGCCAGCCAGGTGCCATCGGGACTGAACGCCACCGAGTTGACCAGGTCACGGTGGGCGGCGGCGGGATTGGTGGACTGGCCGGCATCCGACAACCACCCACGCACCACGCCCTCGACCGGATCGAGCAGCATCAGGCGGTTGCCGCGCCCGGCAGCGGCCACGTGTCCGTCGGCCGCCATGGCCACGGCGTAGACGGGTTGCACGCGTTCGGCGGGCGATTCCCAATGGATCTGGGTGGCGCGGCGTTCAGAGGCCTTGCAGCCCTGATCGATCCACAGCGCCAGCAGGCCCAGTTCCCGGGGGGTGAGATTGACCGCGTTCGCCTTGTTGTCCTTGGGTGGCATGCTCGGCTTGGCTTCGTGGGTCGAGAGCTTGAGCAGGAGCGATTCGGCGGAGTTACCGGGCACGACGGCAGCACCGGATTCGCCACCGCGGATCAGGTCGGCAGGAGTTTCGAGGAGGAGATCGGCCTTGGTGGTGGTCTTGTTGTGGCAAGGCAGGCAACTCACCTGCAGGACCGGCAACAGATCCCGGTCAAAATCCACGGGCTCGGTCCGCGTCAGACGCTCGATGGAAATCACCGGAGCCGCGGGAACCGGCACGGCCGGGTCCAGCGCCCGGAGTCCAAGGAAGGAGAACGCCAGGAACAGAGCCGTACGAAGGAGGGCAAGGGAGCGCATGTTACTTGACGGGCAGGACCCGGACCTGGATGGGGGCCGACCAGACGCCCACCGTGGCGTCCCGGGGCTTTGCTCGTTCCTCGGCAGCCTTACGGGCGGCCTCGGCGTCCTTGCGACGCTTTTCAAGCGCCGGTTTCTGTTCGGCAGAAACGGATTTCAAGGCGGCATCGGCGGCCTTCAATTCCGCATCGGCGACGTCGATGGCCTCCGGTTGATTGCGATATTTTCCGGCGGCCTGCCCCTGCAACCAGACGACATGATCGCCCTCGGGCAGGGCCGTCTCGGCGAGGTTCAATTCGAAGACCGCGTTGGTGGCCTTCTCCGCCACGCTGAATTCCTTCGTCTTCTCCAGGACCGGATCTCCGGCCGGCTTCAGGTTGAACGCCGCGCTGAACTCATAACGCCGTCCGACCTTCAACGGCACCGACAGCTTTCCGCCCGCCTTCACCTCGTGCACCCGATCCTCGACCGCCGCGAGCACGACGG
Source organism: Verrucomicrobiota bacterium (assembly GCA_041688515.1). Lineage (GTDB taxonomy): Bacteria > Verrucomicrobiota > Verrucomicrobiia > Limisphaerales > UBA9464 > UBA6176. The sequence continues at coordinate 12,044 of JBDNHZ010000299.1, read as the reverse complement.
GCTCCGGCTCCGGAACGAGCCCGATGCGGAACTCCTGCGACAACCGCGGCACGACGGGTTCCTGGTTGAAGTCCGCGACGGTCCATTGCGGACCACCGCTGCGCGCGGCGTGTTCCACCCGGTTGGTTCCCACCGTGGCCCGACCCATGACGCGCACCGCAAACTCCCCGGCAACGATCCCCTCCGAAGCCGTCAGCAGGACCGTGCCGATCGACGTGCCGCCGGGGATCCGAGTGGCCCGGCAGGTCACCCCGGCAGGCAGTCCTTCGGCGACCAGGTCCACCGGGCCATCAAAGCCATCGAACCGCGAGACGGCCACCCGCAGCGGCAGCGTGCCCCCGCGACGCAGCGTCGGCGTGGTGAGATGGAGACGACGATCTTCGCCATTGGATTTCGGGGGTGGCTGGGCCCAGGTCACGAGGCGGAAATCCGGCGCGGCGCGACGGATCGTCAGCCGGTAAGGCCGCCGGGGGGAGGAAGGCGACACGTTGAAAATGTCGCGCACCAGAACGCGATAGGTTCCGTCTTCCGGCGCTTCGAACTTCCCGGCGGCATCGCGGGAGAAGACGGGCAATTCATTGCCGGGCGGGTTCGAATCCAGTTCACCGAGATCGCTGACCTCGCTGTATTGGACGCGCCCGGCGGCGTCGCGGGTAGAACGTTCCCGTTGGATCGACACCAGTGGATCCGTCCCCTGCCCCAGGCGATCGCCGACGATCTCCATCCACCAGACGTCGCCCTTCCTGGAGGCAAAGGTGATGCCCGCAAGCTCGGTGCCCTTGGGAAACACGCTGCTGAAATCAAGGGGAGGCGTGACCGGGACGACCGCGGGCGCAATGCCCTCCGTTGCCGTCACCCCCACCGGAAGATCGCCGAGCAGAAAGGTCACCGGATTGGACGGTCCATTCGTGGTGGACCAGTTCCAACCCCAGGCAGGAAGCCCGGCGCTCGCGGGTCGTCGCAGGCGGGCCACCGGCGACGTCGGGGGCGTCGCCGGGGCGACGACGTCCACCTCGACCCGTTCGAGTCGCACGCCGTCCGCTCCGGTAAACGACGTCACGGTACCCCCGGGCAGTTGGCGTCCGAACAGGGTCACCCGATTGGTGACGCCGGCCCGCAGCCCGACCGGCAGGGCGAAATCGATCTGCGGCCCGAGCATTCGCTCCAGCCGATACGCGTAGTCCTCGCCACCGCGGTACTGGGTATCGGTCAGTTCCAGCCGATGGACGTCGTCGGCACCGGCGACGTAATCGATCCAACCGATCCGGCGCGTCCGCGCGACTTCACGGCCATTGGAATCGAAGACGACCAGATCGGGAACCAGACGCGAATCCAACTCGGTGGTGAGGGTCCGCACGAGGACCCGCTCGCCTTTGCGAACCCCGAGCGAGTACATCGCGCGACTGGCGGCGGCGAGCCGACTCCACACGGCGGTTCCGCGCGCCAGCACGGCCGCAGTCTGGGCCGAGAGGTTGGTCGCCGACTGGATCCGGGCCGGGGTGGATTCCACGAGAAACCCACGCGGGTTCGAAACCCCGAACCGTCCGGTGACCCGCAAATCGATCACGCCCGGCGGCACACCGTCCGGGACGACGACCTGATAGACGCCCGCGATGCCGGGCTTGGGTTTCCCGACGACGCGTGGATCGCTGAAGACCAGGGAACCGGGTTCCTCCAGATCGGCGGCAGCGACGGTGATGTCATTGGTCGAACCCGCCGGGGCACCGGGCGGGAACAAGTGATTCAGGACGGGCTGCGGAAGCTGGGCGAAGGCGGTGGAACTGCCGATGACGGCGAGCACGGACCACCCGGCGCGACGCAGGCGCCCCGCGATGCCGGGGGGACGGGCAGGCTGCCGGTCCCGTTCAACGTGCTGGCCGTTTGGTACCGGCGGGCTGCCGGTACCGCCGTTCTTCAAATCCCTGTGCACGTGTCAGTGGTTGAAGAGGAATTCCTTGGTGTTCACCAGCGCCCACACGGTGTCTTCGAAGGCTTCCCGCCGGGCTTTCGTACGACCCGCGTCGTCCTTGGCCGTGGCGATCTTGCGGGTGAAATAGGCCTGGGCCGCGCCGAGTTCCTCCTTCCGCGGATCCCGCCCCAGCGCCACCTGATACAACTCCGTCAGGCGCGCTTCCTCGGACCGTGTGGTGTCGCCCGCCAGGCGCGCGGCGTAACCGGTGTCGGCGGAGAGTTTGGTCTGGAGATCCTTGGAGTTGAGCAGGTGCAACGCCTGACTGAGCGAGGCGTCGAGCGACCGTTCGCATTCGCATGAGGAACTGGCGTCGGGCCGACCGAACACCGTCAGGAAATAGGAGCCCGAATTGAAACTGTTGTCCGGCAGGTTCACCGCCCGCATTCCCGGAGGCAGTCCCTCGAAGCGCGTCTCCGCCCCCAGCACCCCGTGGACCGCGTCGAGCAGGACCTCGGCGTGCAACCGGCGCGGGTAGAAGCGGGAGAAATGGTGGCGATCGCGGGCGTTGTACTCGTTGGGCTCGGCACTCAACTGATAGGTGGTGCTGCCCGCGACCGTCCGCACCAGATCCTTGAGGTCGTACCCGCTCTGGATGAAGTGCGCCGCCAGGGCGTCCAACAACTCGGGATTGGTCGGCGGATTGGTGTCGCGCATGTCGTCCTCCGGATCGACCAGGCCGCGTCCGAAGAAATGTTTCCAGTAACGGTTCACCAGGGCCCGCGCGAACCACGGGTTCTGCGGCGCGGTCATCCAATCGGCGAGCGCGCCGCGGGGATCGACTTCCGGAGCCATTTCGTCGAGCGGCATCCCGAGTCCGGCGGGGCGCACGGCCTGGCCATTCTTCTTGTTGGTGGCCTTGGCAACGCCGCGCCGGTGGAAGACCACGTCTTCACCCGGTTGACTGCCGGGCTTGCGACCGACCTGGGCGAAGAAGGCACCGAAGCTCCAGTAATCCTGCTGGCTCCAGCGTTCATACGGATGGTGATGACACTGGGCGCACTGCAATCGTTGGCCGAGGAACAGCTGGGCTGAATCCTCCAACTGCGACTGGAGCGAGCTCACCTGCCGAAACCACGCCACCGGCGGGTTCTCGGCCATATCCCCCGAGGCGGTCAGCACCTCGCGTACGAAATCGTGGTAAGGCGTATTGCGCTGCATCTGGTCGCGGATCCACCCATGGAAGGCGAACGCACCGCGGGTCTGACGGGCGTCGCCGCGGCGGTTGCGCAACAGGGCACTCCATTTGTTGGCGAACCAGTCCGCGTACTCGGGGCTGTCCACCAGGCGGGCGACCAAGGCGTCGCGGCGTGCGGGCGAACGATCGGCGCGGAAGGCCGCGAGTTCAGCCGGTGTGGGCAGGCGACCAGTGACGTCCACCGTCACCCGGCGCAGGAAGGTCTCGTCGTCGGTGACCGGACTGGGAGGCATGCCGACCTCGCGCAGGCGCTTGAAGACCAACTCGTCGATGAAGTTCCTTGCCGGAGGCAACGAAGCCACCGGTGCTCCAAGCGGCACGGTTCCGCGGAAGGTGGTGACCTTGCCCTGGTACCGCACCATGACGGCGAATTCGCCCGGCAGATTGAAGACCTTGACCCGGCCCTTTTCATCGGCGCGCGCCACGTCCTTCTCGTTGGCCTCGTACAACGCCCCGTAGGTCACGTCCTCGGTCGAGCCATCGGTGTAATGGGCCGTCACCACCAACTGCTGGGTGGCATCCGACTTCATCGTCCGCTGCGCCGGGAACACTTCCAGGCGCGCCACGGTCGGCGCGTCGGCGCGACCGACTGGCATGCCCTGACGGATCCAGCGGACCAGCAGCGAGTAATCGTCCGAGTTCGGTTCCAATCGGCGCCCGCCGCCGTGGGGAAGCTGCGCAGCGCCCTTGGTCAGGAGGAGGGAACGTTCCGGTGCGGCCGGGAACAGGCGGCGACCGCGGGATTCCTTCACCAGATGTTCGAAGTCTTCCGCGGGTTCAAACCCTAGAAGGGAGAGCCGGAATCCATTCTGTCCGGCCGCCTTGCCGTGGCAGCCCCCGCCGTTGCAGCCGTTCTTGGTGAAGATCGGAACGATCTGATTGGCGAAGTGAACCTGTTCGGACACGCCGGACCCGGTCACCTCCACCGACATCGACGCTTCTGAACCATCGGCGAACCGGGCCTTGAGGGTGGCCGTCCCGTCGGCCAGCGGACGCAATCGTCCGCCCGGATCCACGGCAGCGATCCCGGCGGGAGCGACCGTCCATTTCGCTGCCGCAGTGCGATCGGATTCCAATCCATGGATGTCCTTGAGCGTGGCCAGCACCTGTTGAGAGGCGTCCTGCCCGTGCAGGACGAGTCGGTTGGTGCCAGTGCGGAAGCCCAGTTGCAGGGAGTCTGCCTGAGCGGTCAGCGCAGTGAACAGGAGCAGCAGACCGGGTAGCCAGACGCGGGTGCCCGAAGGCCTCTCCCGAAGCGGGCGAGGACGCCCGCGCTCCCGGGAGGAAACGTGCGGGGGCTGGGACTGGACGAAGCCCGGGCCGGGGAAGATCGGTGTGTCCTGATTCATGGGTGGATTCCTGATTTCTGTACCCGTCGGGTCCTCCGTCACACCATCTCCCGCATCGGCTGGCAGCCATCGGGCACCAGAAACTGGGGGCGCCCGGTGAGATCCGGGAGCGTCACCTGGTTCACGTCCACGCCGAGGGCGTGGTACAACGTCGCAAAGACTTCGCCAAACATCACCGGACGCTCGGAGGGTTCGCCTCCGAGTCGATCGGTCGAGCCGATCACCTGGCCATGGCGCAGGCCGCCGCCGGCCAGCAAGGCATTGGACACGCGTGGCCAGTGATCGCGACCGCCGTCCTTGTTGATGGTCGGGGAACGTCCGAACTCACCCCAGGCAATCACCGTGACGTCCCGGTCGAGGCCGCGATCGTGGAGGTCCTGGATGAGCGCGCTCAAACCCTGGTCGAGCAACGGCAGGTCATTCCGGGCATTGCCGAAGTTGTTGCCGTGGTAATCCCAGAAGCCGTAGGCGACGGTGACAAAGCGCGCCCCCGCCTCCACCAACCGTCGGGCCATGCAGAACTGCTCGTTCAACATGGGTGCCGCGTCGCCGTGCACCTTGGAATCCCCCTTGCCATAACGTTCGAGGGTCCGCGGATCTTCCTTCGACAGATCCAGCGCCGCCAGCAACCGGCTGGAAGTCAGCATGCCGAACGCCTGCCGATTGAAGCCATCCAGGCCCGACATCAGCCCGCTCCCGTCCACCTCGCGCCGGAACCCGTCCAACTCGGCGAGCAGGGCGCGGCGGTCCGACAACCGGTCCGGCGTAATGCCGTTGAGCACCATGTCGCCCTTGGCATCGGCGGCCGGACGGAACGCGTCATTGGCCACCCCGGCGAAACCGGCATTGGCGGCGTTGTACGGACGATGCTGCATGCGCGGTTCGAGACCGACAAACGCCGGGACGCCTTCCGCCGATCCCAGCACCCGCGAAACACAGGCGCCCATGGTCGGCCAACCGCCGGGAGGCGCATTGTTCTTCCGCCGCCCGGTCTGACACATGAAATCCGAGTGGTCATCGATGCCGTCCGCGATGGAACGGATCACCGAGTACTTGTCCGCCAAGCGGGCGAGACGCGGGAGATGTTCGCAGATCTGCAACCCGGGGAGATTGGTGGAAATCGGACGGAACTCGCCCCGGATCTCCGAGGGGGCATCCAGCTTGAGATCGAAGGTATCCTGATGCGGCGGGCCCCCGGGGAGATAGACCATGATCACCGCCTTGTGCGAGGAGCGGATCCCGGAGGCCGCCTCCGCCTGCAACAACTGCGGCAGTGCGATCCCGCCCATGCCCAGCGTGCCGATCCGCAGGAAATTGCGGCGCGACACACCATCGCAGAACCGGCGAGCGGAACCTGGGAGGGAGATCATCGGAGATTGTTTGACTGGCGGGCCTCCCGCGCACAAGGCCCCGTTTGGAGGAAGGGGCCAAGGGGCGGCCTGCTTGAAACTCGCATTCCTGAAACCTAACACTCCCCGATCGTCGCCGGGCGTCTCCGGTGAAACGATGCGCTCCGGACATGATCCTCAAGACCCTCCTCCAACGGCTGTATGCCGGACTCGCCGACGGCCCCGGCCTGAACGCGCGTCCGCATCATAGCCGTCAGCGTCTGGATCCTGCCGAGCTCCGGCATCTGGGAGGGGCCGATCCCGCCCATCTCGCCGCCACCCTGCTGGATCCCTCCCGGGGCACCGCCCATTTCTCCGCCCGAATCACCCAGTTCACCGCCCCGGAGCATCCGGAGCAGGAATGGACCGAGGCCCAACGTTCGACCCGTCAATCGGTCGATCGCCAAACCCGGCTCCTCGACAAGCTCCGCGACATCGCCGCCGACGCCGGCGAGTACTTCAACGACCACGGAGAATCGGCCTTGTTCGTCGGGTTCCCCCTTCTCTCGCTGCCGCCCGTGGCAGACCGCACCGGTCTGACGTCACGGCGCGTGCTGGCTCCGGTGGCGTTCATCCCGGTCCAACTGCGCGTGCGACGCGGCCCGGTCAATGGCATCAGCCTCGAAGCCGTGGGCGAAGGCGTCGATCGACTGATCCCGAATCCGGCCTTGCTCGCCTGGCTCGAACAACAGACCGGGAAATCCACCGAGGACCTCTTCGCGGACGACGCCGGCGAGGAACCCTGGCGCGAACTCGCGACGTTGATCGAGCTCGTCGCCCGCGCCGCCCGGATTGCGCCCGTCCCCGTCTTCGACGCCGACACCCTGCTTCAACCGGTGCCGCGGACGGATGATCTTCCCGAGACGCCCACGCTTGTCCCGGGCGCGGTGCTCGGCCTCTTCCCGACGGCGAACCCGGGGCTGCTGCGGGACACCGCCTGGATGCGCGACCACGAGACTGAGCTGGGCGCTCCGGTGAGCGGTTTCCTCCGCCCCGAAGCCCTCACCTGCGATCCGACGGATCAGACGGATCAGACGGATCAGACGGATCGGACTGATCGGACTGATCGGACTGATCGGTCGGATCCTCCACGGGGAGAGCGCTCGTTCGTCACGGAGTTTCCGGTGGCGCCGGCGGACCCCTGTCAGGCGCAGGCGGTGGCCCATGCGCGTCTTGCACCGGCCCTGGTGATCCACGGGCCTCCGGGCACGGGCAAGAGCCAGACCATTTCCAACATCATCGGCGACCATCTGGCCCGGGGTGAACGCGTGCTCTTCGTCTGCGACAAACGCACCGCACTGGATGTCGTCCATTACCGCCTCACGGCCCTCGGGCTCGGTGGGCTGTGCGGGGTCATCCACGATGCGCAGGGGGATCGACGCGATTTCTATCTGCACCTCCGTTCGCTCCTCGAAGCGTTGACCGAAGCGCCGGCCCTCGCCGATCCCAGTCGGGAGGTGGACCGGCTCAACACGCGGCTGACCGCGCTGCACGCGGAACTCACTTCCGCCTTCCGCACCTTGCATGGGGCCGTCGGCACCCGTTCGTTCCACGAGCTGTGCGGAGAATGGATTGCCCTGCGCGATGGCAGCGTTCCGGACCTGCCCGACATCGAGGGCTTCACTCCCGATCGATTGTCCGGCCTCGAAGCGGATTGCGAGGAAATCGTCAGCCGCGCCCATCGAGCCGGTTGGCCCACCCATCCGGGTCGGGACCGGCTCGCCCTCACCCCGGAAGCCTGGCTGGCCCGCAACCGCGACGGCTGGGACGCCTTCTTCCAATCAGGAGTTGAACTGGCCGCCGCATTCGATGCCCTTCCCCAGTCCGTGGGATCTCCTCTGTCGCCGGCCATTCCCTGGGCGGCCCAGGCCGCGGTGCGACGCGAGATCGTCGGGTGGCTGGAACGGATCGATCGCCGCGGCGATCCGGCGCTCGCCCTGCGGTTTGCCGACGGCTCCGATCCCGCCCGCTGGATGAAGGTCGCTTCCGAACTTGGGTCGGCAGCGGCGGCGGCGCTCGACACGCCGATCGACCGTGAACTCTGGCCCCAGATCCGCGATGCGATCCCGGGTCTGGCGGATCTCCGCCGACAGAAGCTGGCCCTGGAGCAATGGGCGGAGGTGGCCGGATCGTGGAAGCGATTCTTCGCCTTTGGCAGACGGAAGGCGGCGAAACCGGTGCTCGACCGGCTCGCCCTGCCGATGGACCCCAATTCCACCGCGCGCGCCCTGGGATGCGTCGAGGCACTGGTCGCTCGTTGGCACTGGAGCGAACTCCAGGCGGAGATCCTGGGGCAAGCGACGCCGACGCTGCTTGCCGACGGGTCCTTGATCGCGCTGCGGGAAGGTCTGCCGGAATTCGAAGGGCTGCACCGATGCCTGGCCACGGACGTCGCCGCACCGCTCCGCGACGCCGCACTCCCTGCGTTGCGCGAGCCCGGGCTGCGGGCAGGATTGATCCAGGGCCTCCGGGAATCCGCCGCCCGCGCAGAGGCGCTCGAACCCATGGAACGGCATTGGCTGGATTCGGGATTCCTGACCCGGACGGCCTGGAGCGATTGGGGCACCCGCCTGTGCACCGGCGAACCGTCACTGCCACTCGCCTCGGCCTTTGCGCAGTCGGCACCGACGTTGGAAGACGCGGTCCGACTGACCGATCGTCTTCGTTCCCTGCCCGCGCCGGTGATCACCGCCGTGCGCGAGGTCACCGCATGGGGATTACCCTGGGATCTGGCCCGGCCAGCCCTTCGCGCCGGAGCCCTTGCCCATGAGATGCGACGACGCCTCCGCAGCAGTCCGGAGCTTGCCCGCATTGATTCGGCACGGGTCGATGCGGCGCTGGGGGAATTGGGTCGGCTCGGCAACGACAAGGCGAAGCGCGTGCGCGAGCTGATCCTGTATCGCTGGCAGAAGCGCTGGCGCGAACGACTGCTCGCCAGCACCGGCACCCGCCTCAATTCCCTTGGGGCCTCCCTTCGACAACGGTTGTTCGTCCGCGGTCAACGCGCTCTCAAGTTGCGTCAGATGATCGCCACCGGCGCTGGCACGGAGGGCGGGGATCCACTCTTCGATCTGTGCCCGGTGTGGATGGCCAGTCCCGCCACCGTCGCCCAGGTCTTTCCCCGCGAGACCCTCTTCGACGTCGTGATCTTCGACGAAGCCAGTCAATGCCGGCTGGAGGAGGCCCTGCCGGTCCTGTTGCGGGCGCGACGCGTCGTGATCGCCGGGGATCCGCGACAGTTGCCGCCCACCCGATTCTTCGAGGCGGCCAACGTCGAGAGCGACGACACCGCCGCGGAGACCGCCGGGGACGTGTTCGACCGTCAGCAGGCCGAGGCCGAGGACCTGTTGTCGGCCGCCCTCAATCTGGCCGTGCAGGAGTCGTTCCTCGATGTGCACTACCGATCCCGCGATGCCGCGCTCATCGGTTTTTCCAACCAGGCCTTCTACGGCGGTCGTCTCGTGCCGCTCCCCGGGCATCCGCAGCGGGTCGCGGATCAATCCGCCCTCCGGCTCCATCACGTCGGCGGAACTTATGCCGCCCGCGGCAACGAGGCCGAGGCCGTCGCCGCCGTGAAAATCGTGGCCGAACTCCTGGCCCTGGCGGAACCACCCTCGATCGGCATCGCCTGTTTCAATCTGCCCCAGCGCGATCTCATCCTCGACGCCCTCGAAGCGCAGGCCGCCGCGGATCCTGACTTCGCCGCCCGACTCGCCACCGCCCGCGAACGTCGCGGTCCGGGTTCATTCGAAGGGCTGTTCGTCAAGAACCTGGAGAACGTCCAGGGCGACGAACGCGATCATCTCATCCTGTGCACCACCTTCGGTCCCGACGCCGAGGGAAAGTTCCGCCGCAACTTCGGTGCACTGTCCCGCACCGGAGGCGAGCGCCGACTCAACGTCCTGGTCACGCGCGCCCGCGAAGCGGTCCACATTCTGACCTCGATTCCGCGTACCGAATACGCCGTCGCCCCGGCGGCCGATCCGGCGGCCCGACTGACCGGCCGACATTTCCTCTACGGATACCTCCGCTACGCCGAGGAGTGCGCGAGGATTCCCGCCGCGGGTGTGGCTTCGGCGAAGACCGATGCGCCCGCTCCGATCCCCGCCTGCACCGTGCGGCCATCGAAGAATCCGTCCCCGGTGGCCACCGCCCTGGGCAAGGTCGTCCATGACCGATCCCAAGCCGGGACCACCGTCCATTGGGGCAACGATGGTTTCTGTGTCGATGTCGCCATCGACGCCGGATCCCGGCCGGGAGCCACGACCCTGGGGGTTCTCACTGATTTCAACCGGTATGAACGTTCCCCCGATCCCATCGCCTGGGAACAGTTCCGGACGCAAACCCTGGAACGGCTCGGATGGGAACTCCATCGCGTCTGGTCCCCGGGGATCTTCCGGGACCTGGACACCACCTTGAAGCCGATCCTCCGGCCAAGGTAGGGCTTCGGCAGACTCGGTTCTCCGGACGAGCTCCGCGAGTCCGTGAACGTCCCCCGCCCCACCCAAAATGCGCCTCGTTACCTCGGCACCTACGGTAGGAGACGACGTCAGGAGGCTCTGACTTCCCGGTCTTTCCGCATCCTCAGGGTTGCTTCCGGCGTGGAAACATGCGGCGATGGTCGGGCACTTGCCGGGCGAATGGCCGCCGGGATTGTCCCGTCGGGATCCTCCGGGAGCGCACGAATACCATGGAGTTGTTGAGCGAAGAAAATGTCATCGGACTGAAGACGCGTGAACTGTGTGTGGCCCTCGCCAGTTCGCCGGAGTTCATAGCGATCCGGGGTCGGATCGAACGGTTCTCGACGGATACCGATGCGCGCATGCAGTTCGAACTGGTGAACCGCAAGGGTGCCCAGCTCGAAGAAAAACAACAGTCCGGCGCCGACATCAGTGAGACCGAGGTCGCCGATTTCGAGAAGCTGCGCGATTCCCTCCTCACCAATGAGGTCGCCCGCGAGTTCCTCGAAGCCCGCGAGGAGATGATCGCCCTGCAGGATGGCGTCCAACAATGGGTCTCCAAGACCTTCGAACTCGGACGCACGCCCTCTGCCGATGAGATGGGCGGATCCTGCGGACCCGGCTGCGGCTGCGCCTGAAGTTTGAGGAACGGGGACCGGCCGGCTGCCGGTCTTCCCTTCCGAGTTCTGGCAACGGGCGTCTGGCAACTTCCGCCGGGGCTCGTTACCGCGCCCGTCGCGCCTCGCGTAGCACTCCGTCCCAATTGAACGCCGGGCCCGGGTCCACCTTGCCGCGTTGCACGTGGTAATGTCCCAGCAACCCGGTGTGCTCCTCCAGTTGCTCCGGCGTCAGCGCCCGGGGAATCAATTGCCCGGTCGCGTCCCGCGGGTAGTCCATCCGGATGCGCGGCAACGCCCGATTCAACGTCGCCACCAGACGCGCCAGGGCCGCGTATTGCTGCGGGGTGAAATCATACTGGATCAACTCCGAGTCCTGGACCTTGCCGATGACCGGATCCGGACGCGCCGGACGCCCGATGAATCCCGGGGTGGCGATCCCGGGAGGGCCGATCCACTCCGGGTAAGTCAGCCGGATCCCGAAGCCATCGTTGGTGTACCAGGGTTCCAGATTCCGCCTTTGGGCAACGGGAAAAGCCCCGGCCTGGGCGATCTCGATTCCCACGCTGCGACTGTTGGCGGTAGTGGCGTGCCAGGCGCGTTCCTTCAGGTCGAGCGTCTGGTAAAGGGTTCCATCTGAATCGAGCATGAAGTGGACACTCAACCCCCGCAGATCGTGCAGCACCTCGAAGCAACGCCGACTGGTGCCGGTGGCGTCGAAGTGGATCACGAACTGGTCAATGCGCTCCTGCAACTCCGGCAATGACCAGCCTCCCCCGCGGACCTTTTCCAACGTCGCCGCGTCCAGGCCATCCTTTCGCAGACCGTAGCGGTTGGGGGTATCCAGGGCCTTGCCCCCCTTCTCGTTGCTGTCCCAGTCGGACCGCGTCACTTCCCCGAACCGTCGTTCCACCCGATAGGCGTCGTAGCCGCCCGGATCCATCCAGGTCACGACCCGGGTGCCGGTATGGAACAGTTGACCGGCCACCACGATTTCATCGCCGACCCGCACCAGCGGATCCCCGGGGTGCGGCTTCCGCCAATGCGCGCAGCCCGCGGCGAG
>JBDNHZ010000298.1:0-2419 GCA_041688515.1 Verrucomicrobiota bacterium | reverse complement strand
GGGGAGCGGCGAGTGGCGTCGGATGCGGTCGGTCATCTCGCCGATGGTGGTGCTGACGGTGGTCTGCATGCCGGTGACGCCTTCGCGGGAGACGTAATAGATGAATCCCCGAGCCCGACGGGCGATGCGCTCGATCCGCTCATCGGGGGTGGTGGGAGCAATGAGCCAGACCGGGCACATTCCGGATTCGTGCATCAGGCGTTCGTAGTCGTCGGCTTCTTCCGGAGGCAGATCCAGAATGAGGAGCCCGTCAACGCCGGCGCTGGCGGCGTCCCGGATGAAGCGGTCGAGACCGACGCGATGGAGCAGGTTGAAGTAGATGTAGAGGACGACGGGGATCTGCGATTCACGGCGGATGGCGGCAACGGTCTCCAGCACCCGGGGCGGCGTGGTGCCGGAGGCGAGCCCGCGCTGGGCCGCCAGTTGATTGACGACGCCGTCGGCCAGCGGATCGCTGAAGGGCACCCCCAGCTCGAGGACATCGACGCCGGCGCGGTCGAATTCCAGGGCCAGTTGAAGGGTGGCGGCCAGCGTGGGATCCCCGGCGCCGATATAAACGACAAGGCCCTTCTGGCTGGACGCGCGGAGTCGGGAGAAACGTTCTTCGATGCGATTCACTGAGGGCGTCAGTGTGCGGCGGAATGGGGAAAGGTTTCCAGTTCCCAGTTGGCCACCGCGAACAGAGTTTCCTGACGTCGTCTCCGACCCTAGGTGCCGAGGCAACAAGGCGCATGGTGGGTGGGGGAAGTTCACGGACTCGTGGAGCTCGTCCGTTCAGGCGCAGTCCGTCCTGGGAGTTCGGCGGGGGAACTAAGATTCGCTGCGGCGGGAGCTTGGCACGGCGGCGGGACTCTCCAGACTCACAACCGACATGTTCGAGTTGCTGAAGAAGGACGGGACGTCACGGGCGCGCCTGGGCCGGTTGACCACCACGCGTGGGACGATCGAGACCCCGGTGTTCATGCCGGTGGGCACCCAGGCGTCGGTCAAGGCCCTGGACAACCGCGAGTTGGAGGAGATCGGGTCCCAGATCATCCTGGGCAACACCTACCACCTCGCGATCCGTCCCGGCATGGAGATCATCCAGCAGGCCGGTGGGCTGCACCGGTTCATGAACTGGAACAAGCCCATCCTCACCGACTCCGGCGGGTTCCAGGTTTTCAGCCTGGGCAAGATCCGGAAGATCCGGGAACACGGCGTCGAGTTCCGCAGTCATCTGGACGGCAAGGCGCTTTTCCTCGGTCCCAAGGAAAGCATGGAGATCCAGCGGCATCTGGGATCGGACATCGCCATGGTCTTCGATGAATGTCCGCCCCACAGCGCCACCCGCGAGGAGGTCGAGCGGGCGGTGAAACGCACGATCCGCTGGGCGGCGGAGTGTCTCGAACAACCGCGTGCGGTCGGACAGTTCTACTTCGGAATCGTGCAGGGAGTGGGTCATGCGGACCTGCGCAAGAAGTGCGCCGAGGAACTGGTGGCCATGAATTTCGACGGGTACGCCATCGGCGGCGTGAGCGTGGGGGAACCGGAGCCGGAGATGATGAAGGCGGTGGAGATCACCGAGCCGCACCTGCCGGAGCACAAGGCGCGGTATGCCATGGGCCTGGGGACCCCGGCGCAGTTGGTGGAGTTGGTGGCGCGGGGGGTGGACATGTTCGATTGCGTGTTGCCCACCCGGGTCGCCCGCAACGGCACCGCCTTCACCCGCAAGGGCACCTTTGCCATCAAGGGCGGCGCGGTGAAGGCGGACTTCGGTCCGATCGAAGAGGGATGTCCCTGCTTCGCCTGTCGCAACCACACCCGGGCCTACATCCGACATCTGTTGAACGTGAATGAAATCCTCGGCCTGCGGTTGGTCAGCATCCACAACTCCCATTTCTTCATGGTGGTGATGGAGGAGATCCGCACCCACATCCGTAACGGGACCTTCGACGAGTACCGGCGGGAGTTCGCGGCCAAGTATGTCCCGACCGAGAAGGTGCGCCAGGCGCGGGCCGACGCCGCCGGGGCGGTGGGTGCAGTCTGACGCCGCCCCGCCTGGGAGCCATCCCGGAGGGATGTCAGCGATGAGCCCGGGGTCAGCGAAGCGCCACCCCGGGAGGGCGATGGAATGGAAGATCAACCCCGGAGGGGTTGCAGATCTGCAACGCCTCCGGCGTAAAGCGGCCTGGGGGACACCGCCTCGAACCGCAAGCCAAGTGTGGGGAGCGTGCGGATACGCGCCGCGCCCGATGCGTTGGAGAAGATGCAGCTCCCGCAGAGACGCGAAGACGCAGAGAACCAAACCGCTTCTCCTCCGCGCCTCAGCGCCTCCGCGGGAAAATCTGGATCCTGACGCTGGAACCCTGCTCGGCAACTTTCGACAGCTTCGCCCGCGCCCGACTGGGCTCCGCCTCCTCACGTCGGCAGCTACGAACGG
>JBDNHZ010000297.1:0-3151 GCA_041688515.1 Verrucomicrobiota bacterium | reverse complement strand
TTGGCGCTTCGGCAGATCTGGGAGGCGCGCGCCCCGGTGGGAGAGACGCTGCCGGTCCTGGTGGAGGCGGCGTTCATGCTCGGGGTGCCCAAGCGGGTGGCGGTCTACGTGCTGGCGACGGGGCTTTCGACCCAGGTGCTTCAGGTGCCGGCCGGGAAGGTCGCCGGTTTGGAGGGGGAGGAACTTGCCAATGCGCTGAGTTTTGAGGCGGAGTCGATTTCGGGCATCAATCCCTTTGATTCGGCTCTGGCCGCCGTGCCGGCAGGTGGGTCGGGTTCGGACCGGTCCTTCTGGGTGACGCAGATGTCCCAGGCGGACCTGGGGCAGATGCAGGAATCTTTGCACCAGCGCAAGGCGGTGCTCCGGGGAGTGGTGCATCCGGGCGGATTGCTGCGGCCGCTGGGACATTCCACGGCCGGGTGGCAGCGGGTGGAATTGTGGAATGACGTGGTCCTGTGTGTGGACGGTTCCGCGCCGCAGTCTCCGCGGGCATACGTGGTGGGCACGGCTCCTTCGCGTGGATTGTGGCGTCCACAGGTGGATCAATGGTTTGGAACGGCGATGGCCGAGCGGGTGGTGATGGTGGCGGACAGTTCGTTGATCCAGTTTGCCGACGGACCCACCACCTCCTTGGACGAGGAATTGTTCCTCAAGACCTGGTTGCAGGAATGGGCCACCGAATTGATGGCGGAGCGGACGCGGATGCCGCTGGTGCGGCCGACCCCGAAGCCCATGCCGGATGCGCAGCGCATTGCCTTGGCGGCTTCGCTTGCGCTGGCGGCCGGTGCGATCTGCGTAGGGCACTATTTCTTCATGCAGCATCGGGAGAAGGTATTGCGGCGTGAATTGTCCGAAGCCGAGCTTCCGGCAAAGGAAATGGCGGAGCACTCCAAGCGGGCGAACACGCTCCAGACTGAGCTGGAAAAGTCTCGGGGCGAGGCCCGGGAGTTGGGTGACCTGCGGGAGTTCTGGAAGGATACATTGGATCGGGAGCACCGTCGGCATGCGACCCTGCTCCGGACCCTGGCCCAGGCAACCCCGGCCGAACTCGCCATCGTCACCATCGACGAATACTCCGGGGAACTGCATCTCACCGGGCTGTCGATGACCCCGGACGTTCCCGGCTTCGCCACCAATGTGGCGGCCGCTGTGGAACCCTTCGGCTGGCGGATCGAGCCGCCGCGCCGTCGGGCACTCAATCTTGCGGCGGACGGTGGACCCTGGCAGTTGGATTGGTCGTTGCGGACGGTGATCCAGAATCCCGGGCTGAATGCCGAAGGGCAGACCAACGGGATTCCGCCAGCCCCTTCAGAGGCGTTGAGGGCTGCGTCCGCGGCGTCCAGAACGGCAGTGACCAGCTTGGTGGCCGACGGAGTTTCCGGACGGTGACCCCAGTCCCCCAACCATTACTGCACCATGGGAACATCAGGCGGAATCACCGTTACCCGGCGCGACAAGGTCCTTCTGGTCGCCTTGCCCGCGCTCTTCATCATGATCCTGTACGGATGGGCCTTCACCAAGGCTCCCATCCAGCGACTGAAGGGCCTCGACCAGCAGGTGCAGATGGCCCGGTCGAAGGCCCCAAGGGCGCTGGATGTGGAGTCGGAGCGCGTTCGCGGAATCCTGCTGACGCGGGAGTTGGAAAAGGCCCGGGCCGAGTTAAGGCCGCTCCGGGATGAGTTGGGTCGGCTGACCTCCTCCTGGACCAACAGCACCGACCGACTCCTGGGCAGCGACATGCTCTCGGCACTATGGGCGCGACACGGCCTCCGGTTGCAGGAGCAGGCCTCGCTGACCAATGAATCGGTGCTGGCACCGGCACTTCAACAATTGGCCGACCGCGCCCGTTCGACCCTGGGTCCGGGGCGCTATCCGGTCCTTTGGGAAGTCCGCCTTCAAGGAGGGTTTCTCAACATGCTGGACGCCCTCGATGAACTTTCCCGATCCGATGTCGCGGCGGTCCCGGTCGCGCTGGAGATGTCCGACACCCCCAATCAGCCAGGCAAAACGTGGAAAATTCGACTCTGGCAGTAGGATTCGGGAGAGGGGCGGTCCATCCGAAGCTGCGCACGCTGCTTCGGGCCACCGCGCAGATGCAGGCCTCCGACCTGCATCTGGTCCCCGAGCAGTATCCCTTGCTTCGGACCTCCGGGCAGTTGAACGCCCTGGCGGGAGAGGAGCGTCTCACCTCGGAAGACATGCGGATGATCACCAGCGAACTGCTGGTGACGGGAGCCGATCGGAAGCGTCTGGAGGAGACCGGGGATTTCGATGGAGCGATCACCTGCGATGGGGTGCGCTATCGGTTCAACGTCTTCCGGCGCGGTCGCGAGTTGTGTGTGGCCTTCCGCCGGTTGGACGACCGTTTCCGCTCGCTCGCAGAGTTGGGAATCCCGGAGTCGATCTACTCGCTGTGTGATCTGTCCGATGGGCTGATCATTGTCGCCGGGCCGACCGGTGCCGGTAAGAGTACGACGCTCGCGGCGCTGATCGACCGGATCAACCGAACCTATCATTCGCACATCATCACCATCGAAGACCCGGTCGAGTATGTGCATTCGCCGGCAAAGAGCCTGGTGAACCAGCGTCAGGTCGGTGCGGACTGCGGCTCCTTCTACGACGCCCTGGTGGCGTCTCTGCGGCAGGATCCGGATGTGATCCTTGTGGGTGAAATCCGGGAGATCAATACCATCCGCACGGCGATCACGGCTGCCGAGACGGGCCATCTGGTGTTTACCACCGTCCATGCGGGTGACTGCGTCGGAGTGATCGAGCGACTGACCTCGGTGTTTCCGGCCGGGGAACAGGACGGAGTCCGCAGACAGCTCGCGCTGGTCCTGCGGGCGGTGGTGGCCCAGCAGTTGTTGTTGGCCGACGGGCCCCAGGCCTTGGTCGGGACCAATGGTCGGCGTCGTCGGGTCGCCTTGAGCGAAGTCCTGCTGGTAAATCCGGCGGTCGCCAATCTGATCGCGACCGGTCGTTCGGCCCAGATTTACTCGGCGATGGAAGTGGGGGGAATGCAGGGAATGCAGACCTTCGAGCAGGATCTGGCCCGATTGCTGGTGGATGGAATGATTTCCGAGCCGACCGCCTTCGGGTTTACCAAGAATCCGACGGTGCTCCGGGAGCGGATCCAACGGTTCAAGAGCAA
>JBDNHZ010000296.1:0-5677 GCA_041688515.1 Verrucomicrobiota bacterium | reverse complement strand
GGAATACCTGAAACCAATGTTCGCCACGACCCGATGAAACCATTGCGCTTTGCTCTCTTTGGAGCCGGATTCTGGGCCCGCGTGCAACTTGCTGCATGGCGGGAGGTCGGCGGGGTCGAGTGTGTCGCGATCTACAACCGGTCGCGGGAGAAGGCGGAAGCTTTCGCCCGCGATCTGGGGGTCCCGGCAGTGTACGAGGATCCCGTCAAGCTACTGCGCGAAGTGAGACCGGACTTCGTGGACAACGTCACGGAGATTGGCGGCCACAAACCGCTCTCACTCCTGTGCGCAAAGCATCGTGTCCCGTGCATCTGCCAGAAGCCGATGGCGGCCTCGATGGCGGATGCCCGGCAGATGGTCACGGCGTTCGCCAAGACTGGGACGCCGTTCTTCGTCCATGAGAACTGGCGTTGGCAGACGCCGATGCGTGTCCTCATCGAGACGCTGCGCTCCGGGGTCATCGGCACGCCGTTCCGTGCGCGGCTCTCGTTTCTCACCGGCTTCGACGTCTGGGCGAATCAACCAGCGCTGCGTGAGTTGGAGCAGTTCATCCTCACCGACCTTGGCGTGCATCTGCTCGATACCGCACGGGCTTGCTTCGGCGAAGCGCAGTCGCTCTACTGCCAGTTGCACAAGACGCTGGCTCCCGGCGTGAAGGGCGACAACGTCGCGACGCTGCTGATGGCCATGGGGCCGGCAAGGACCAGTGTGGTGCTGGAGATCGCCTACGCGAAGACCCCGCTGGAACGTGAGCGTTTTCCGCAGACGCTGGCGTTTGTGGAAGGTCCACTGGGCAGCATCGAGGTGGCGGATGATTCCTGGGTGCGCGTGACGACGAAGAAGGGCACGCACAGCCGAAGGCACGCACCACCGCATTTCGATTGGGCAGATCCGAGCTACGACTTGGCCCAGTCCAGCATGGTGCCGTGTCATCGCGACCTCCTCGGTGCGTTGCGGGGTGAGGGCGCGGCCGAGACCACCGGCGCCGATAATCTGAAGACGATGGAATTGGTGTTCGCTGCCTACGCATCCGCACGCAAGGATGCGGTCATCCGCCTTGACCAGAAATGAGCATCCTTTGGCCATTTTGCGTCCTGCTTTTGATCTGGGGAGAGGTCCTGCTGGAGAAGCAATGAGTGTCGTGCCTCCAAAGATCTTTCCGGCCCACGGACCCGGCGGCACGTCGCAACACGCGGCGTTGCGTGCCGGACCATTGGCGCTCGTGTTTCACGAGGGCGACCTGCGGACGATCAAATGGGGCGACCGCGAAGTGCTCCGTCGGATCTATGGAGCCGTGCGCGACTGCAATTGGGGGACGGTGCCTGGCATCCTCTCGGGACTGGAGATCCGTTCGAATGACTCAGATTTCCGCATCCGATATTCCCGAGAGCATCGCGAGAACGGCATTCACTTCGTTTGGAGGGCGGAGATCATCGGCAATGAGGACGGAACCCTTCGCTTTGATTTCGACGGTGAAGCCAGGACGACCTTCCTGCGGAACCGCATCGGACTCTGCGTGCTCCATCCGATCCGGGAATGCGCCGGAGCGCATTGCCGGGCGCTGCATACGGGCGGCACGACGACGGACCTGAAGTTTCCCGAGGAGGTCGCTGTGGAACAACCGATTCACGGCTTCACCGACCTGGCTGAGCTTCAACATGAAGTGGAATCCGGTGTTTGGCTGGAGGTGGCGTTCGAGGGCGACGTCTTTGAGACCGAAGATCAACGCAACTGGATCGATGCCAGCTTCAAGACCTACTCGACTCCATTGCGGTTTTCTTTCCCGGTTGAGATTCAAGCCGGCACACGAATCCACCAGAGCGTCACGGTCCGACTTCGAACTGCGAAGCATGCCCGCATCGCCGGACCGACTGGGTGTGTCCAAACGGAGCCGACCAAGATCATTTTCGGCGGTTCCCAAGGTGTTCGAATTCCGGAGGTCGGTTTGGGAATGGCTTCCCACGGGGAGCCTTTGTCCGGTCTTGCCGTGGATCGGTTGTCGCGACTTGGCCTTTCGCATCTGCGGGCTGACCTCTGTCTGTCGGATGCACGTTGGACGGATCGCCTCCGCATCGCCGCGAAGGATGGGATGGAACTGGGAACGGCGCTGGAGTTGGCGATCCACCTTCCCCGGATCGGGCCGGGGGACCTCGATTGCGTCGCTCGAGAGTTGGGTCGCCTCAAGGTGGATCCCATCCGTGTGCTCCTCTTCCGCGACGGAAGTCGCTCAACCCTTCCTGAGGATCTGGCAGTTGCCCAAGCCGCCTTCGCCGATGGGAGCATGGCCATCGGAGTCGGCACGGACGCCGATCTCTACCAGTTCCACCTGCAACCGCCTCCGGACGGAGGGGATTTCCTCTGCTGGACGATGAACCCGCAGGTCCACGCCTCGGATGAACTGAGCATCGCCGAGACGCCGGAAGCCGTCGGGCACCAACTCGCCACCCTGCGCCGTCGCCATTCCGGCCGGCCGCTCGTCGTGTCGCCGGTCACGCTCAAGCCACGGTTCAATGCGGTCGCGACGGCAGCGGCGATGTCCGCATCGTCTGGACAATTGCCGCCTGAAGTGGATCCCCGACAGACCTCGCTTTTCGCCGCTGCGTGGACCTTGGCCATGTTCAAGGCCCTCGCCGAAGGCGGTGTCCACAGCGTGACCTTCTTTGAAACCACCGGCTGGCGCGGGGTGATCGGGACGGAGGCTGGCTCGCCGCTGCCGGAGCTGTTTCAGTCGCCGCCGAACTGCGTCTTCCCCGTCTATCATGTGTTGGAGGACATCGGGGAATTCGCGGGTGGAATCGTCCTGCCGACCGAGGCCACGGGTTCGCATCACTTGGCTTCTCTGCTCCTTCGGTTGGGCCAGCGGCGACGCCTGATCCTTGCCAATCTTGGCACCGAGCCGTGCAGGGTTTCGTTGGAGAACTTCGAAGGGATCACGCGCAGTCGGATCCTCGACGCCAGCACGCGGGAGGAGGCGATGAATGAGCCGGAGTCGTTTCGGGATCAGCCAACTGGATTCAATGGCGGGGAAGTCGAGTTGCCCGCCTACGCCATCGTCACGCTTGATTTCTCTGAGCACTGAACCGCCAATCCCTGAATTCCCATGCGCCCCCGTCCCCTTCAAACCAGAACTTTCCTCACCGCGATGACCGCGGTGATCGTCATGGCCGCCCTCACCGGTTGCGGCAAGCCCGATGCCCCTGGGGCCGCCACGCAACCGCCGGCCGCCGTGGGTCAGGTGAAGACCATTGGTGTCGCGTTCGAGACCTTGCAGACGGAGTTCTGGGTCGCGGGGTTCGACAAGCTGAAGGCCGAATGCGCTGCGAAGGGAATCACGATGCTCGAAGGCGTGGCCGATGGCGACGCGAGCAAGCAATTCGATCAGGTGAAGAACTTCATCAACCGCAAGGTCGACGGAATCATCATCGTGCCGAAGGATGGCAAGACGGTGATTCCCATGATCAAGGCCGCCAACGCCGCGAACATCCCGGTTGTGCTGTACAACCGTCCTGCCGACGCCACCGATGCCAGGCACACCGCGGTTGCGCCGGATAACTTCGCCATCACCCGGGAGACGGTGACATACCTCGTCTCGCTTGCGAAGAAGACCGGCAGGAAGCAGAAGGCCATGATCCTGATGGGCGATCTCAGCGATGTGAATGCCATTGGCCGGCGCGATGGATTTGAAGCAGCCGTCAAGGAAGCGGGTGACGCGGTCGAGGTCGTGGCGCGGATCCCGACCGATTGGAATCAGGAGAAGGCCCTGGCTGGCGTGCAGAGCGCCATGCAGGCCAATCCGGACATCGGACTCATTTTCACTTCGAGCGACTTCATGTTCCCGAGCATCAAATCCGTGCTGAGCAATCTCGGAAAGTGGAAGAAGCACAACGAACCCGGTCACATCCTCCTGGGCGGCTTCGACGGCGACGCAACGGCGTATCAGCTCATGGCGGATGGATACGTGGATGCGACCGGCGTGCAGGACGTCTACTGGGAAGCGGAGCAGGCCATTCAGGTAATTCTTGATGCGAAGGCGGGCAGGCCTGCACCTGTGCGCATCGACGACAAAGGCTTCGCGATCACGCAGGCGAACCTGAAAGAGATGGAGTCGCGCATGTGGGGAGCGGTGGTGGCGAAGAATAAAAAGTGACCACGAACGCAACAACCAGCCGTGTGGCGTGGGCCATGAGCAGGATCATTGGCTCTGAGTTCTTTGTCCTGTTTCTTTGCCTCATTGCCTTCGCGGCTTTCGCGCCGTTCACGCCCGGCTTCGTTTCGACGGGCAACTTCGAGAACCTCCTCACCGCCTGCCTGCCCTTGCTCGTGCTCGCGACGGGACAGACGATGGTGCTGATTACCGGCGGCATTGATTTGTCCGTCACGGCGATCATCGGCTTGAGCAGCGTGGTCGGTGCGCTCGTGATGGGTGGCGAGCAAGGCTGGCTGGGCGGCAGTCCCATGGCGATGCCGGTTGCTGTCGCCGGGATGCTGGCTACCGGTGCACTGGTTGGGTTGTTCAATGGCGCGTGCATTGCGTGGCTGCGGATGCCGGCCTTCATGGTCACGCTTACCACCACGATGTTCTTCAGCGGCCTTGCGGTGTGGCTTGCGAAGAAGGTGGTGAACGCGGAGAGCATCTACCACCTGCCTCCGGCCTTCCTGGCACTCGGCGCGCAAGCGTGGATGGCCCTGGCCCTGGCAGTGTTCGCAACGTTCGTCGCGCATGTGCTGCTCGCCCGCACGTTGCTCGGGCGATGGCTCTACGCCGTGGGCCACAACCCGCGCGCGTCGCTCATCTCCGGGGTTCCAGTTGCCGGGGTCACTGTGGGTGCCTACGTGCTGAGCGGCATTTTCGCGGCGATGGCGGCCATCCTTCTCACGGCCCGGCTCGAAACGGGCTCACCAAATCATGGCAAGGCGCTGCTGCTGGATGTCATCGGCGCGGCGGTCATCGGGGGTACGAGCCTCTTTGGAGGCAAAGGCAAGGTGCTCTGGACCGTCTACGGCGTGTTGTTCCTGTCGCTGATCAGCAACGGATTGAACCTGCTCAACCTCTCCGACTTCCTCATCACGATCATCAAGGGCGTGGTGATCCTGGTCGCCGCCCTGCTCGATGTGTGGCGGACCCGGTTTGTCCGTGGTTCGTAGTTCGCCGCTCGTTGCCATGGATTTCACGCCGAACAACGCCGAACGACCCAAGACGAACCAGGAACCAGTCGTCGTCTTTGAGCGCATCGAGAAGTCCTTCTTCGGCGTCAAGGTCCTCCAAGGCGTGAGCTTCGGCGTCGGTGTGGGACGTATCGTGGGGTTGGTCGGCGAGAACGGCGCGGGCAAGTCCACCTTGATGAATCTGCTCGGGGGCAACTTGCAGCCCGACGCGGGCGAACTGCGAGTGAACGGCCACCGGTACACCCCGCGCAATCCGAAGGACGCCCGCGCCGCTGGCATCGCCTTTGTGCATCAGGAGCTGAACCTGTTTTCGAACCTGAGCATTGCCGAGAATCTGTTTCTGACAGACTTCCCGTTGCTCGGCATCGGAGTGCCGTGGATTGATCGCCGCGCCCTCCGTTCCCGGGCCGCCGAGCTCCTCCGCCAAGTCGGCCTCGATCACTCACCGGACACGCTTGTTGAACGTTTGCCGGCCGGTGAACGCCAGCTTGTCGAGATTGCCCAGGCGCTC
>JBDNHZ010000295.1:0-5213 GCA_041688515.1 Verrucomicrobiota bacterium | reverse complement strand
GCGGGTTTGTTGGGGGGGGGGGGGCGGGTGGAGCCGGGGGACTGTTCGATGCGGTAACGGTGGGCGGCGGGATCGATGATGAGATGATAGGGATGGCCCGAGGCGACGGCGCGGGAGTTGGCGGTGTTGCAGGCGGCGACCATGGAACGGGCGGTGGAGCGCAGAACGGATTCTTCGAGGGAACCGCGCATTTCTGGAAGGATGACGGCGGTGAGGATGGCGATGAGGGCGAGAACGACGATGAGTTCGATCAGGGTGAACCCGGGGCGCCGGGAGCGGGTTGGGATCGAGGGATGCATGGGTCACCAATTGCCGATTTCGGTACTGCCGGCGGTGTCAGCACCTTTGGACCAGAGGTCGTAGCTGGTGGGGAGATGGGTGCCGGGGCGACGGTAGAGATAGGGGTTACCCCAGGGATCGGGTCGGAGCTTCTTGATATAAGGACCGCGCCATTTGCTGGAGTCATTGGCTGGGGCGGAATCGAGGACGGCGAGGCCTTCGTCCTGGGAGGGGTAGCGGTCCATGTGGAGATAGAAACGTTCGAGGGCGGAGCTGAGTTCGGCGATGTGCGCCTTGGTGGCACCGATCTTGGCTTCCTGGGTGGTGCCGACGAATTGGGGGATGATGGTGGCGGCGAGGACACCGAGGATGATCACCACGACCATGATTTCGAGGAGGGTGAACGCGTGGGAATGGCGGCGTGGGGTGGGGCGGGCGGGATTCATGGGAAGGTGGAATGGGGGTGGGTGGGCTGGGTTCGGTTGAAAGGATTGAAAGGTCAGTGGATGCCGCGACTCATGCGGAAAATGGGGAGGAGGATGGCGATGACCATGAAGCCGACGACGCCACCGACGCCAAGGATGAGGATGGGGGCGAGCAGCGAGATGAGGGTCTTGGTGCGGGCGCGGAGGTGCCGTTCCTCGATCTCGGCCACTTTGGCGAGCATGTCGTCGAGTTTCCCGGATTCCTCACCGGCGGCGATCAACTGGACGGCGCTGCGAGGGAAGATTCCGAGTTTGCGGAGGGGAGCGGCGAGGGAATCGCCGCCGCGGGTTTCCTCACCGACCTGGGCGATCTGGGCAGCAAGGACCGCATTGCCGACGGTGGCTTCGACGATACGGAGCGAGGGGAGGAGGGAGACCCCGGACTTGAGGAGGATGCCGAGGGTGCGGGCGAAGCGGCTGAGGGCGGCGGAGCGGACGAGGGGCCCGATGACCGGGAGGCGGAGCTTGAGGGTATCCCAGGCGAGGCGGCCTTCGGGGGTGCGGATCCAGGTGAAGAGAGCGGCGATGGCGGCGACGCCGGCGACCAGCAGCCAAGGCCACCAATGGGCGAAGAAGCTGCTGAGGCGAAGCAGGATCAGGGTGGGAAGAGGGAGGACATCGAGCATCTCCTCCAGCATGGAGAAGAGTTTGGGGAGGACGACGGTGAGGAGGACGATGACCGTGATGAAGCCGAAGCCGAGGACGAACAGGGGGTAGGAGATGGCGGAGACGACTTCCCCGCGGATCTCGTCGGAGTGCTCGAGGAGATCGGCGAGATCGATCATGACCTGGGGGAGGGCACCGGCTTCTTCGCCGACGCGGACCATGCTGCAGTACAGGGGAGGGAAGAGGTGGGGATGGCGGTTCAGGGCGGCAGAGAGGGCGACACCGCCTTTGACTTCGGAGGAGATGCCGTCAACGACCGAACGGAGGGCGGGATTGGATTCCTCTTCGGCGATGCTGGCGAGCGCCTGGGGAATGGGAATGGCGGCGGCGAGGAGCGCGGCGAGTTCGCGGGTGAAGCCGGTGATTTCCCGGCGTCGGATGCCGGAGCCGAGGCGGAAGGCGGGTGGAGGTTTGGGGAGTGGGGATGAAGCGGCGGGTTTCGGGGCGGGAAGATCGGGGGAAGGAGTGACGGATTCGAGACGCGAGGTGAACACGCCGCGTGCGCCGAGGCGGCGGAGGGCATCGCGACGATCCTCGGCTTCGATGACGCCATGGACGGGGTCATTTCCGTGGAGGCCTTGGTAGCGGAAGGCGTTCATTCCTCGGCATCGGCGGAGCAGACGCGGACGACCTCTTCGAGGGAAGTGGTGCCCGCGGCGGCCTTGGCGAGGCCGTCTTCGAAGAGAGTGGTCATGATGCCGCGGACGCGGGATTTGATCTCGGCGCTGGATCGGCGTTGGAGGATGAGTTCGCGGAGGTCGCGGGTGATGACGAGCAGTTCGAACAGGCCGAGCCGACCGCGGTATCCGACCCCGCGGCATTCCGGGCAACCGGTACCGGTGGAGTACTCGCCGGCGAGCGGACGTCCGTCGAGCCGCTCGATCTGATCGCGGACGGCGGCGGGGATCTCGGCGCGGGTCCGACAGGCGGGACAGATGCGGCGGACGAGGCGTTGGGCGAGGACGCCGTCGAGGGAGGAGGCGATGAGGAAGGGTTCGATGCCCATGTCGATGAGGCGGGTGACGGCACCGGGGGCATCATTGGTGTGAAGGGTGGAGAAAACCTGATGCCCGGTGAGGGCGGCGCGGATGGCGATCTCGGCGGTCTCGGCATCGCGGATTTCGCCGACCATGACGACATCCGGATCCTGCCGGAGGATGGCGCGGAGGCCGGTGGCGAAGGTGAACCCGCGGCTGGGTTTGACGGGGATCTGGGCGACGCCGGCGAGCTCGTATTCGACGGGGTCCTCGATGGTGATGATCTTTTTCTCGGGGGAATAGATGCCCTGGAGGACGGAGTAGAGGGTGGTGGTCTTGCCGGAACCGGTGGGGCCAGTGGTGAGGAAGAGGCCGTGAGGTTTGCGGACGAGGGATCTGAGGAGTCGGGCGCGTGGGGCGTCGAGGCCGAGTTCCTCGGGTTCGAGCAGACCTCTGTTTCGGGCGAGGAGCCGAAGGACGACGCTTTCGCCGTGGATGGTGGGCATGGTGCCGACGCGGATGTCGACGCGTTCACCGCGGTGATGGATCTGGATATGGCCGTCCTGTGGAAGGAACCGTTCGGCGATATTCATGTCGGCCATGATCTTGATGCGGGAGACCAAGGCGGCGTGGAGGTTTCGGGGCGGGGGCGGTTTGGGCTGGAGGATGCCGTCGACGCGGTAGCGGAGTTCGATGGCGGACTCGAACGGGAGGAGATGGATGTCGCTCGCGCGTTCGCGGAGGGCGGTGGAGATGATGACGTTGACCAGATTGACGACGGTAGGTTCGTTGGCGGCGACCTCGATGTCGTGGAGGTTTTTGCCTTCGGCCCCGGCGGCCTGGGCGGTGTCGAGGTCCTCGACCATCCGTTCCACCGTGATCTGGTAGGAATCGGTGAGGCCCTCGGCGATCTCGGCGGACGAACGGATTTCAACCGACACCTCCAGGCCGGAGAGAAGCCGCAGGTCGTCGATCAGTTCAGCGGAGGGCGGGCTGACAGCAGCCACGTGAAGGATGCCGTTGCGGGAGTGGAGCGGGAGGATTTGGTGTTTCCGGGCGAACTCGACGGGGACCAGACGGGCGGCGGGATCCGAGGGAGCCCGCTCGATTGCCTGAGGGGTGGAATCGATGACGTGACCGAGGGTCTTGGTCTGCATTCGGTACGGGGAACGGGGGCTGGGGATCAGTTCGTTGACGGGATCAGGACTGGTTCTTGAACAGGACTTGGAAAGGGGTGGCGCACGGTTGGGACAAGGCAGCGAATGATTTGTTCTGGAGGATTTGCTAATGGAACAGTTTGAGCAGGGTTCGGTTCAAACAACTTTTTGGGACTTCTTCAGCCTGTGTGGATGCCCGGACGAGTTGCCTCCAGCGTTTCCTTCTCATCCTTCAGCTCATCCTGGTGGGGTGGAGTCAATGGGGCTGGATCTGCACCTTTGACCCTCGGTTCACCCAGGCATTCCTGAACGCTGACTTCTCTGGGTTTTGCACTCGCCAGGTGGGGGCTGGGTCCAGGTGCGCCCGTTCAGTGCGGCAACGGGACGGAGGCCACGACGCGCGCGAAGTGACGGAGTTCGGCTTTGACGTCCGAGGAGTCTTCGAGGGTTTGGGCGATGTCGTCGTGGAGGATCAGGCGGAATCGTTTCCGCAGCCGGTGGATCGCGACCCTGACGGCGCCTTCACGCATTCCGTGCTGCCGGGCGGCCTCGGACTGACTGAGGGTTTCGGCGTCGCCGATCAGCCAGGGTTTGAGGATTTCGAAGTGGTGGGCGCGACCGGCGGCGGCCCATTCGTTGGCCAGGGTGGCGTAGGCGCGGTCGAGGAGCAGGAGGGCCCATTCGCGGTCGAAGCGGGCGTCGTCAGGGGCGGAGGCGGGATCCGCGATCTGAAGGCCCGGGGAAGATTCGGCGGTCGGGGTGGAGAGCGAGGCGGGTTCGATGCCGTTTCCACGCTTGGCTGCGAAGGATCGGTCGCGTTCGTCGGCGCGCTCCAGCAGGTGACGATAAAACCAGCAGGCTGCACCCCCGATGAGCAGTGCGCGGACGAGAAAGGGCTGTGCCTCACGATGAAGCGTCACAAGGCAGGCCTTCACCCGCTCCCAATCCACCCTGGGGGCTTCAGTCGGCGCGGCGGACGGGAGTCGTGGTGGGGCGCAGTTGGAGGTCGATGCGGGCGGCGCGACTCAGTGCGCGAAGCTGTTCCGCCGTGTCGCGGTTGCCGTCGGACTTCCAAGCTTCCTTGGCGGCACCGTAGGCGGCGCGTTCGCCGTCGGGGGGTGGCAAAGCGACGAGTCCTCACGATTGCCCCAGAGAGGGCATCCTCAAAGCGAGGATCCATGCCGGGTCCGATACGGATCAAGTTCGAAGGCGCGATGGACCAGGTGATGAATCGCGGGGACCGACCGGAGCCTGATGCCCGGGATGACGGGGATGACGGGGATTGCCGGGAGTTCCTGGAAACCGACACGGTGACCTCAGGACGGTGTGCGAGCAGGTGCCTCTGAGTCCGAAGTGAGGACGGACCCCGGGTCGGATCTCAGCCTGGGCTGGGAACCGCCTGCTTCGTGCCAGTAGGCTCGCCCGGTGGGTTGGCTCCGGGTCATTCATGAAGACGAGGCGTTGCTGGTGGTGCACAAGCCGGCCGGCTTGGTGTGCCATCCGACCAAGGGCGATGCGGCATCGAGCCTGATCGGGCGGGTCCGGTTGCATCTCGGGTTGGAGGCGGAGCCGCAGATGGTCCATCGCCTCGATCGCGAGACCAGCGGTGTGATGGTGTTCGGCAAGACCGCGGAGGCATCGGCGGAACT
>JBDNHZ010000294.1:0-3204 GCA_041688515.1 Verrucomicrobiota bacterium | reverse complement strand
GAACAGGTGCACGACCATCGTTAGGTCGGGCGAGGATTTGATGGTCAGGACCCCCAGCCGCCGAACCTCTTCCGGCAGCTTGGGCAAGGCCTGGGAGACGCGGTTCTGGACCTGGACCTGGGCCTTGTCGATGTCGGTGCCGAGCTTGAACGTGACGGTCAGCGTCATGACGCCGTCGCCCGTGGCCTGGGAGTGCACATACAACGAATCTTCAATGCCGTTGATCTGCTGTTCGAGCGGGATGGCCACCGTCTCGGAGATCGTCCGCGGATTGGCTCCCGGATACACCGCACGGACGACCACCTGGGGCGGAGCCACCTCGGGATACTCGCTGACCGGCAAACGCCCGAGGGCGATCAGGCCGACCAGGAGGATCAGGATGCTCAGCACCCCGGCGAGGATGGGACGACGGATGAAGTACTGACTGAAATTCATGACGGGAACGGGTCCGGGACGCGGTCGGGAAAGGGCTCAGCCTCAGCGCATGCAGGTGAATCCGTGGAGGAAGCCCTGGACTTGGCTTTCACTTGCTGCTCGTGGAGACGATCGGTGCGTTGGTCGCGGCGATGGGCTGGACCGGCATGCCGGGACGGACGCGGGCGATCCCGTTGACCAGGATCTTCTCGGTCCCCGTCAGGCCCTCGCGGACCACCCGCTGGCCGTCGATGGCCGGGCCGAGCTTGATGGTCCGGTACTCCACTGTGTTCGAAGAGGAGAGCAACAGGACGAAGCGCTGGGCCTGATCGGTTCCGATGGCCGTCTCGGGGACCAGCACCACCCGGGTTTTGCCGGAGATGGGAAGACGCAGGCGTGCGAACAGACCGGGGATGAGAAGGCCGTCGGCGTTCCCGACTTCCGCGCGGAGCAGCAGGCTTCCGGTCTCGGCTTCGACCCGGTTGTTGAACGACTCGACGAACCCATCGCGATCCAGGGCGGGAGCGTCGGGAATGGTCAGGCGGACCGGCAGTTTTCCGGCGGCATTCAGGGTCATGCTGCCGGCGGCCTTGAGGGCCTGGAGACGGAGCAGGGTGGCTTCGTCCAGATCGGCATAGACGTACACGGGATCGTCGGTCACGACGGTGGTGAGCAGGGTTGTTAAGCCGTCCACACCCGAGACGTTGTTGCCCACGGTCACCAGAGCGCGGGAGACCCGACCGCGGATCGGGCTCTTCACCTGGGTATATTCGAGGTTGAGCCGGGCGGTGGTCAGCAGCGCTTCGGCGGAAGCCGTGGCGGCGCGGGCTTCGGCAAGCCGGGTGCGCCGTTGATCCGCCTCCTCCTTCGAGATGGCCTTCTGTTCCTCCAGAGCGACGGCGCGCCGGTCGTCGCGCTCGGCTCCCTCCAAGCGGGCCCGCGCCTGTGCGAGATCGGCTTCGGCCCGTTGCAACGCCGCCTGGAAGGGACGCGGATCGACGACGAACAACAGGTCGCCCTGCTCGACCCGTTGCCCGGATTTGAACCGGACCTCGGCCAGATAGCCGGACACACGGGGACGGATCTCCACCGTTTCCTTTGGCTCGACCCGTGCGCTCAACTCCACCTCATCGGTGAACTCGCGCTGGGTGGGAGAGGCGACGGTCACGGTCGGCGGTGGCGGTTGCATGGTGCCGAAGGGCCGCGTCGGCAACCGACGCTCACCACAAGGATGCCCAGGGCGAAAGCCAGCGGGCGGAGACGGGCGAAAGAATGCATGGGAAGGGAGATCAGGCGGAAAACGAGATGGCACTGCGGGCGCGGATTTCCTGCTGGCGAACCCACCAGCGGTGGGCATCACCGGCCTTCTCCCGCGCCAATTCCGGAAGCCACAGTTCTGGGTTCGCGGTCATGCTGGCGTGGGCGGCGGCTTCGTGGAGCGCCAGTTCAACCCGGTGCGCCGGGAGTTCGCCTCGGATCTCGCGGTTCAGGGTGACCCGCAGTTGCCGCACCAAGTGCGCGAGCGGCGTGTCCGAGTTGTCCATCCAGTCTGGCACTCCGGGCGAAAGCTGCGTGCGACGATTCCGGTTCGATTGCATAAGTTCGGTAAAGTTTTTTGAACGGATCAAGGATTGTTGACCGCTCGTTTCCCTGCGGTGCGCGACCGCTCGGCCGCTCGGCCCGGGGTCGGTACGGGGCTGACCCCGCCCGCCGGGAGGGCGTTCAGTCCGAGAAGCCGATGCACGGCGGGAACGAGTTCCCGGAGGATTTCCGGATCGTTGGCCACCTTGGCCCGTACCAGAACGCCGAGTTCGCAGGAGTGGATGGCCCGCGCCGTGGCCCGGATGTCTTCCTCGGCCTTGATCCCGGCGAGACCGAGATCACGCACGGCACTTTCGAGGTAGCATTGGGCGCGATCAAAGATCTGCTGGATCAGGCGCCGGATCCGGGCGTCCTGTGTGCCGAGTTCCGTGCCGACATTCACATAAGGACAGCCGCACACGCAGCCTAGGCGGTCGAAAAGGGCCTTTTGATGCTGATACAGGGCCTCGCACCAGCGGTCGATCCGGTCCAGCGGACGGACCAGCGGGGAGAAGATCGCGTCGAACTGCGGTTGGATGGAGGTCCAGTGATCGTTGTAGGTCGCCAAGGCCAGATCGGTCTTCGAAGGAAAGAAATGATAGAAGCTTCCCTTCCTGACTCCGGCTTGTTCGCAGATCTGCTCGACCCCGACGCTGCTGAAGCTGTGCGTCCAGATGAGATCGAGCGCTGCCTGAAGCAGTCGTTCCCGTGCATCACTGGTGCGTCCCATGGTTTGTTCATGGCCGAGATCAGACTGATCCCACGCGCATGGCGGCTACTCATCGTCTGAGTGTACCGATCGGTCAAGTATGTTTCTGGGATCGAGTCCGGACGGGGCTCATCTTGGCACTGTCCCCAATGCGTTGGGCGGCGACACGAGCCTGGGTAGCTGCCGACGTGAGGAGGCGGATGCTGCCGTGCTTCGCCTCGTCTGGGGATCCGCCTCGTTCCCTCGTCAGCTCCGGAAAGCAGGCAGGAACCAGCCAGGAGTCGGCGGAGCAGGGACCAGTGCGGTGTCATGGGTGGGTGGTGATTCAGGTGCCGCTGCGGAGGCTTTCGAGGTAGCTGAGAAGGTCCGAGAGGTCTTCCAGTGAAAGACTGCCTTCCAGTCCTTCAGGCATCAGCCATTGCGACCCTCGGCGACCTGGGCGGGTCGCGAGATGTCCATGGGATCCTCGGCGACGAAGACCCGTCCATCGGGGGCACAGG
>JBDNHZ010000293.1:0-17681 GCA_041688515.1 Verrucomicrobiota bacterium | reverse complement strand
GCGGATGCTCCCGTGCTTCGCCTCGTCTGAGGTCCGCCTCGTGACCTCGGCAGCTACCCCTCGGGGCGTTCGTAGCTGCCGACGTGAGGAGGCGGATGCTCCCGTGCTTCGCCTCGTCTGGGGTCCGCCTCGTGACCTCGGCAGCTACCCCTCGGGGCGTTCGTAGCTGCCGACGTGAGGAGGCGGATGCTCCCGTGCTTTGCCGAGGCTCGTCGGCGAAGCGGTCGAACGTTGCAGAGCAGGTTTCCAGGGTCCGGACGCCGATTCTCCCGCGGAGGCGCAGAGGCGCGGGGTAGAAGAGGCTTGGTTCTCTGCGTCTCCGCGTCTCTGCGGGAGTCGCATCTTCCCCACCGCCTCGCGCGCGGCGCATTCGTCCATTGCCCCCACTTTCGTCGCTCTTTCCCATTCTTCACCCACGATTCGAAGGTGGGTCTGGGGATTGGCGGTTGAAACGGCAATGGGCCGACCGTAACGTTTCCCCCGTTGTTCGTTCTGCCTCGGGTCAGGACGTGCCAGCCTTCCTCAGCGTTGACCAGTGCCATGAACCTTCCAACTACGGTACGTCGTCGAATTTTCCTCGGAATTGTAATGGCCGCCCTTGGTGCGGCGGGATGCAAACCCACCGGCGGCGGCGCCGGAACCGGGGACACGATCCCGGTCGGCGAATTCGCCTCCCTGACCGGCAGCGAAGCCGCCTTCGGTCGCACCTCCCACAACGGCACGGTGCTGGCCGTCGATCAGATCAACGCCGCCGGCGGAGTGCTCGGGAAGCAGATCAC
Source organism: Verrucomicrobiota bacterium (assembly GCA_041688515.1). Classification (GTDB taxonomy): domain Bacteria; phylum Verrucomicrobiota; class Verrucomicrobiia; order Limisphaerales; family UBA9464; genus UBA6176. The sequence continues at coordinate 16,902 of JBDNHZ010000293.1, read as the reverse complement.
GCTGATCACCGAGGACAACCAGTCCAAGGACGGCGAATCCGCCACGGCAGTGAAGAAGCTGATCTCTCGCGACAGAGTGGTGGCCATCCTCGGTGAGGTGGCATCCGGCCGGTCTCTCGAAGCCGCGCCCATCTGCCAGCAGTATCAGGTGCCGCAGATCTCCCCCTCGTCCACCAATCCCAAGGTGACGCAGATGGGCGACTACATTTTCCGCGTGTGCTTCATCGACCCGTTCCAGGGGACGGTCATGGCCAAGTTCGCGCAGAAGACGCTCAAGGCGAAAAAGGTCGCGGTGCTCACCGACGTGGGCGCTCCGTACTCGGTCGGGCTGGGAACCTATTTCAAGGAACGCTTTCAGGCCGACGGCGGAACGATCGTGGCGGAACAGAAGTTCACGAAGGACGACAAGGATTTCAAAGCGCAGCTCACCGCCATCAAGGGAACGTCGCCCGATGCGATCTTTGTCCCGGCCTACTACGGCCAGGTCACGTTGATCGTGCTCCAGGCCCGTGAACTCGGCATCACGGTCCCGCTGTTTGGCGGGGACGGATGGGAAGCACCCGAGTTGCTCCAGGGCAGCGGGGTTCCCGAGGCGATGGAAGGATGTTATTTCTCCACCCATTTTTCTCCCGATCAGGATTCGCCCCGGGCCAAGGACTTCGTGAAGCAGTACGAAGCCAAGTTTGGCGTCCGTCCCGATGCCATGGCCGCCCTCGGTTATGATTCGGTTCTCCTGCTGGCCGATGCCATCAAGCGGGCCGGCTCCGCCGAGCCCACCAAGATCCGGCCCGTGCTGGCCGCGACCAAGGACTTTGACGGCGTGACCGGCCGGATGACCCTCGACAAGGATCGCAACGCCGAGAAGTCGGCGGTCATCATCGGGATCAAGGGCGGCAAGTTCGTTTACACGGAAACGGTCAGCCCGTGATGTCCGAGTTCATCCAGCAATTGATCAACGGCCTGTCGGTGGGCTCGATGTACGCGTTGATCGCCATTGGTTATACGCTGGTTTATGGCGTCCTGCGCTTCATCAATTTCGCGCATTCCGACGTCTTCATGGTGGGTGCATTCGTCGGGTTCTACTCGGGCAAGGCCCTGTCCGGCAAATCGTGGGGAGGCGGCCTGGCGGTGATGATGGTCTCGATGATCGCCTGTGCGCTGCTGGGAATCATCATTGAACGGGTGGCCTACAAGCCCCTGCGATCGCGCTCGAAGCTGACGGTGCTGATCACGGCGATCGGCGTCTCGATGCTGTTGCAGAACCTCGGGCAATTGGTCTTCGGGGCCAACCCCCAGGCCTTCCCGGACACGCTGCCTGCGACGACCTTCCAGATGGGTTCCGTGGTGGTGTCGAGCAAGGATTTGGTGGTGCTCGGCTTCACCCTCTGCCTGTTGGGCGCACTCGAATACATTGTGTTGAAGACCAAGCTGGGAACGGCGATGCGGGCCGTCGCCTTCAACGCGCAGGCCGCCTCGCTCATGGGGATCAATGTGGATGTGATCATCAGCTTCACCTTCGGCCTTGGCTCGGCGCTGGCGGCGGCAGGAGGATTCCTCTGGGCCTACAAGTTTCCCAAGATCGATCCGTTCATGGGGGTCATGCCCGGGTTGACCGCCTTCGTCGCCGCGGTCCTGGGGGGCATCGGCAACATCACCGGCGCGGCCCTGGGCGGCCTGCTTCTGGGGGTGATCGAGACCCTGGTGAAGGGCTCGCGCTGGTCCACCTGGACGGAGGCAATCGCATTTGTCCTGCTGATCCTGATCCTGCTCTTCAAGCCGGCGGGTCTGCTCGGGCGGGTCCAGGCGGAAAAAGTCTGATGAAGCCACGAACCGAAGTCCTATCCGCAGAGGACGCAGATGGCGCAGATCACAGAGCCATTTGCCGTCTGCAATGTCCGCAAGGACATCCTCCTCTGCATCCTCTGCGCGATCTGCGGATAAATCACTCCGGTTTCTAGGATGAAGCATCCCGGCGCACGTCGATGGTTCCTGGTGGCGGTGGTGGCGAGCCTTGGGCTCGGCTGGGCGCAGGATCGTCTCGACCCGTACTTCGTCGATATCCTGACCCGCATCGGGATCAACGTGATTCTGGCGGTGAGCCTCAACCTGATCAACGGCCACACTGGACAGTTCAGCCTCGGCCACGCCGGGTTCATGGGCGTGGGTGCCTACACCGCCGCCGCACTGACCCTGTTTGCCGGTCCGAAGCTGCTTCCCGTGGGTGCCGGTTTCTGGCTCCAGAGCGCCTGGTTCCTGGTGGCCTTGCTGGGGGCGGGCCTGATGGCCGCGCTGGCCGGGTTGCTGGTGGGAGCCCCATCCCTGCGATTGAAAGGCGATTATCTGGCCATCGTGACCCTCGGTTTCGGCCAGATCATCGCCGTCATCTTCCGCAACATCGAATGGCTCGGGGGAGCCCTCGGCCTCAATGGAATTCCCGCCCGGACCAATCTGTTCTGGGCGTTCTCAGCCGCCGCCCTGACCATCTACGTCGTGACCGCGTTGGTGAACTCAACCTATGGCCGCGGTTTCCTCGCCACCCACGATGATGAAGTGGCGGCGGAATCCATGGGGATGAACACCACCCGCTACAAGATCGTGGCCTTCGTGGTCGGCTCGTTCTTCGCGGGCATTGCCGGAGCGCTCGCCGGTCACTTCACCCTCACGATCAATCCCAAGGGATTCGACTTCAACCGAAGCATCGAGATCGTCGTGATGGTGATCGTCGGCGGAATGGGTCGGACCTTCGGGGTCATCATTGCGGCCGCGCTTCTCACGCTGTTGCCGGAAGGCTTGCGCATGCTCTCCGGGACGTCCCCCTCCCTCAAGTGGGTCGGCGAGTCGCGTCCGTTGCTCTACGCCATCCTGTTGATCGCCCTGATGCTCCTGCGTCCCCAGGGGTTGTTTACCTGGAAACGCAAGAAGGCCGCCACCGCATGAGCGCCATCCTCGAGTTCGATCAGGTGACCATCCGGTTCGGCGGTCTGACCGCCGTCTCGGCCGTGTCCATGGCCGTGGGTGCCACCGAACTCGCCGGGTTGATCGGGCCGAACGGGGCAGGGAAGACCACCGTCTTCAACCTGACTACCGGCGTGTACCAGCCTACCGAAGGGAAGATCTGCTTCTGTGGAAAGGAATCCGACCGTCTGCGTCCGTTCGAACTCACCCGCAGCGGCATCGCCCGCACCTTCCAGAACATCCGCCTCTTCAAGTCGCTCAGCGTTCTCGACAACGTCCGGACCGCCATGCAGGTGCATCGCACCGAAGGCATCTGGAATGCCCTGTGGCGGGGTGGCCGTTTCCGGACGGCCGAAGCGAAGGTCGAGAAGGCGGCGCTTGAATTGCTCGCCCTCTTCCGGCTCGAAGCCTTGCGCGATGAAACGGCGACGTCGCTCTCCTATGGTGACCAACGTCGTCTGGAGATCGTTCGCGCCCTGGCGACCCAGCCGAAGCTCCTGCTGCTGGATGAACCCGCCGCCGGGATGAACCCGACCGAGAAGATCGAGTTGGCCCGCTTGATCCGCGAGATCCGCGACCGGTTCCAGATCGCCGTTCTGTTGGTCGAGCACGACATGCAACTGGTCATGGACCTGTGCGAGCGCATCCATGTGCTCGATCACGGCACCAAGATTGCCGAGGGCACCCCGGCCGAGATCCGGCGCAACCCCAGGGTGATCGAGGCCTACCTCGGCGAGGAACATGCCCTTCCGGGCTGATGCACATGCTCGAAGTCGTCGATCTCAAGGTCGGATACGGGGCGATCGAAGCCCTGCATGGAATCTCCCTCTCGGTAAAGCAGGGCGAGATCGTCACCTTGATCGGGGCAAATGGTGCCGGCAAAAGCACCGCGCTCCGCGCCATCTCCGGGCTGGTCCGGGCCCGCTCCGGCAGCGTGAGCTTCGAGGGTCGTCCCATCACCTCCATGCCGGCCCATGAGATTGTGCGTCTCGGCTTGGCGCATGTTCCCGAGGGTCGGATGGTCTTCGCCAACCTGACGGTGATGGAGAATCTCCGGATGGGTGCCTACTTGCAGAAGGACAAGGCGGTCATCGCCCGCGAGTTGGAGTACGTCTTCACCGTGTTCCCCCGGTTGAAGGAACGCGAAAAACAGGTGGCGGGGACGTTGTCGGGAGGCGAACAACAGATGCTCGCCATCGGGCGTGCCCTGATGAGCAAGCCCCGCTTCCTGATGCTCGACGAACCGTCCCTGGGGATCGCGCCACTCCTGGTAAAATCAATCTTCGAACAAGTGGTGAAGATCAACCGGGATCACGGCCTCACCATCCTGCTGGTGGAACAGAATGCGAACCTGGCCCTGCGGGTCAGCGCGCGCGGTTATGTGCTGGAGAGCGGCAAGATCACCCTGGCCGATGTCTCACCCGCCCTCCTGGCCAATCCCAAGGTTCGAAGCGCCTACCTCGGGGTCTAGCCGCGGGCTGCCCTAGATCCCTCCGGGATGCCGAACCCGAGAGCTGGCAAGTCATCCTTACTACCGCGCCTTCACTCCGGACCCTGACCTGCTCGACCGACAGGAACGCCGGCTGCATCCTTGGGAACTGGTGGCGGTCGCGAACAAGGCTCGAATGAGCGGCGAACTGTTCCGCTGCGAACCGGGTACGATCGGCACATCCGGTGCCGTGGCATTGAAGTCGGTGGCCACCGCCATCTCGGGCCCCAGAGCCCTGGCAAACGCCATCCGGTCTGAGCATGCCCGCGCCCGCCCGGCGGGACTCCGACCTGCGCCGCCAGTGATTCTCGCGTTCGCCGAATCCTCCCTGTCGTACGGATCGTTCCGTCACCTGCTGGGCCCGACGCTCTCGACCCATCCGGCGCTTCACGTCTATCTGGACCACCCGGGTTCCCCTCGGTTCCGTCCCATCTCCTGATCTCTCTTTGAAGTCATGTCCCCCGTATTAATGAACTTCGCGAACCAACGACGAGCCCTCCGCGGGTGGAGGAGATGCTGGGCCATTGCCCTCCTGCTCAACGCGCTGACGGCGATGGCTCAAACGTCCTCAGCCGCGCCGGTTCGCCCTCCGGTTCCGCCGACCCGCGCCGAGATCGGTGCTGCAATCAAGCGCGGATGTCATTCCTGCTCAAGAGCCAGAACTCCAACGGATGGTGGTCGACATCCGAACAGCCGGCGGTGACCGCGATGGTTCTCACCGCCTTCAACAAGGAGGCCTCGGGTCGGTACCGGACGAGTCGTCCGTCCGAGTTGCGGCAGGCGGACGACTTCCTTCTGGGAAGCGCGAAGCCGGATGGAAGCATCCATCGTGGAACCTTCATCAACTACAACACCTCGCTGGCGCTGATCGCCCTCAGCATGGCCGAGCAACCCTCGTTCCTGCCGGTGGTCCGTGCGGCCCGGGCCTATCTGGTTCGATCCCAGATCGATCTTGGGACCGAGGGCAAGGTGGACACGGTTTTCGATGGTGGGGTACGGAAGCAAGTACCAGCACTCGGATATGAACAACACCCTGATGGCCATCGAGGCGATGCGATGGTCGGAGAGGAAATGTCCGTCGGGGACTCGATCCGAGGGCGAGGCGTCTGAGCCGGACATGAACTGGATCGCCGCGGGTCGCCCGTTCGGATGCGGACGCGTCGGGCGCCGGCGGGGAGCGGCGTGAACTTTCCCGAGGAATCGAGGCGTGCGATGCAGGACAGGTCGTCGCCGCCGCAGCGGGGACAACATGCCTCCAGCGCCCCTGCCCACACGCTCCCTCCCCGTTTCTATCTGTGCCATCTGCGAGATCTGTGGATAAGAGAAAAGCCGGTTCATTGGGAAAGGCCGCGGTGGGCGTGGATGGATGAACCCGAGAGCTTGCGCTCGTGGATGAGGTCTCGTCACCGCGAGGAAATCTCCCGATGCCCGAGGGTGGCGGGAGAGAGCGGATGGAACCGCGCGAGGGGACCATCCAGTCGGTAACGAACTGGACCGTGCGCGGGGCGAGTCGCAGGGTGAGGCGCTCGGGCTCACGGTGGCCGAGCGGGCCGTGCTGGCCGACCGGTTGATCCGGACCTTGGGGCTGGAGGATTCCGATCGAATGGAGCGCTGGGGGCGCGAGGCAGACCGTCGATTGGAGGCCTTCGAAAGAGGAGAAATGTCCGCGGTCGATGGACCGCTGGCCGTTACGGCGATCCGGCGGCGACTGCGATGAGCGATCGCTTGCTCAGCGTCGCGGTTGCGGGAGTGATCGATCTCCGGCGTGATCCGACCCGCGCGGACCAGAGACGGGAGAGTACCTGATGGCGAACACCTCAGCGGAATGGGCCGCCCGAGCCGTACCCATCCGGGATTGATTCCGAGGAATCGGGTTCACGCGAAGCCGCGAAGAAGTGCCGGAGAATGAGTTTTGCGCGAGGGGGATTCGCGCTCACCGGACGCTGCCCCCTCTTCGTTCCTGGAAACCGCAGTTGCTTCTCCGCAAATGCCCGGATGCGGATCAGATTTTCGCCGAGGCGCGCCGGTAGTGGAGGAAGATCTCGTCGCCGCGGCGTTGGGTGCTCACGAGGGTGAACTGAGTGGCGTCGGCAAGGTGTTGGATACCGATGCCGTCGCTGATGGTCGGTGCGGTGCGGCCTCCAAAGATCAGCGGGCAGAGTGTGAGATGGACTTCATCTATGAGTCCGGCCCGGAACAGGGCGTCATTCAATCCGCCGCCCCCTTCGACGATGACATTCCGGATTCCGTGCACCTTCGCCAGGTGCTCGAGACCGGCACGAAAATCCAGGGGCGAACCCGGGGACGTCCACACTTCATCGGCCAAGGAACGGAGTCGGGCGACGCGATCCGCCGGGGCCGTGGGCGCCACCCAGAGGTGGATGGGGGAGAATCGGTGGTTCCACAACGCCGCCTGGGGCGAGAGGGACGTCGTGCCGGTGACGATCACCCGCAACAGGTGCGAGGTTCGACCGGCACGAATCCGCTTTTGGGTGAAGGACTCCCCGCCATTTCCGAGGCTGGCTCCGGTTTCTTCCACCGTCCTCGCACCGCACAGGATGGCGTCCGCCCAAGCCCGGAGCTCATAGAGGTGACGTGTGTCCCGCGGACTGCCGAACGTGTGCACCGAGCGGCTGGAGGTGGCGATCTTCCCGTCGGCGGTCATGGCCATATTCAACCGGACGATCGGGCGTCGCCGGTAGGTAGGAGGCGTCGCGCTCATAGGATCAACATGGCGTCGCCATAGCTGAAGAAGCGGTATCGGGCGGCAACCGCCTCCTGATAGGCCTCGAGCATCCGTTGTCGTCCCAGTTCGGGTTCGCCCGGGGCGGCGAAGGCGCTGACCAGCATGAGCAGCGTGCTCTGCGGCAGGTGAAAGTTGGTGATCAACCCGTCGAGCACCCGGAACCGGCAGGGCGGATGAAGGAAGATCCGGGTACGCCCCGTTTCGACCGTGGGCAGCGGTTCAAAAGGGAGGGGCGCCGAGGTCTGTTCCGCGTCGCCCCAATATTCCCCGTGGCGCCCACGGGCGACCGATTCGAGGACCCGTGCGGTCGTGGTTCCCACGGCGATGACCCGGCGGCCTTCGGCCTTGGCCCGGTTGATGGCGGCGGCGGTGGCCTCTGGCAGCGCGAACCGTTCCTCGTGCATCCGATGTTCGGCGATCCGGTCGACCTTCACCGGGAGGAATGTGCCGGCCCCGACGTGCAGGGTCAGGTGGGCGATCCCGATGCCGTCGGCGGCCAGGGATTCCAGCAGGGGACCCGTGAAATGCAGACCGGCCGTGGGGGCCGCGACCGAGCCGGCGGCGCGGGCGTAGACCGTTTGGTAACGCTCCCGATCCTCGGCGGAGGTGGGGCCTGGGGACCTTCGGATATACGGCGGCAACGGGATTTCCCCATGTTCCGCGGCAAAGCTCAGGACATCGCCTTCGAATCGGAGCAGGCAATGCCCTTCGTCATTCTTGGCGAGGACGGTGGCGGGGAGGGGGGACGAGGGGGGGCCGAACTCCAGCGGGGTGCCCGGTCGGACCCGTTTCCCCGGGCGAAGCAGCGCCCACCACTCCCGGGGTTGGGTTTCCCCGAGCAGCAGGATCTCCACGGCCCCACTACTTCCCCCTTTTCGACCGCGGAGGCGGGCGGGGATGACTTTGGTGTCGTTGAAAACCAGGAGATCGCCCGGACGCAACCAGTGCCGGAGGTGGGTGAAGGGAGGGTGATGCCGTTGGCCGGTCTGACGTTCGATGACCAACAGGCGAGAGGCATCCCGTTGTGGAGCCGGGTGTTGAGCGATCAGCTCGGCGGGAAGGTGGAAGTCGAAATCGGAGACCAGCACAGCGGACGAAGGAAAGCACAGGACCCGGTTAAGGGCCAGAGTGCGGTCAGAAGGGGGACGTGGGCGGGGGTGAAAGAGGGGGAAAGTGGACTTGGGCCCGAGTGGGAAAAAGGGGAGGGGGGATCCGATTTAAAGCGTGAATCAATCGGTTTCCCAAACGATTCCAAAGCAGCGTTTTAGAAAACGATTGTTGGCATTGTGAATAACTTGTGCATAACAAGGGAGGGGTGTCAAGTGGACGGCCCTTGACCCAAAGTGTCGATCAGTACTAAAAAGTAGGCGTCCAGCAGGGGTTAGTGGATAGCGCGGTTTCCCGAGTGAGTCAGTGGCTTCCGATGCCCAGCGGCAAGGGGTCGGAGAACGGAACGGAGCAGATAGTGGCGCCGAGTAGGTGCCAGGCTGATTGGATGACCAGCCCTCCGACTGTAGAGCCCGGCGGCAGGTGCAGGACGAATCCGGGACCGGCGCACAAGATCCTGTTGGGGAGCGCAGCGACGTGGCTTCTGGCGATGTCAAAGAACAGCAGGCGAACGAGCCCGGGAATTTTCCCAGGGCGGGGGTTAGCCGGCCACTGTTCACCTGGAAGTACAAGCACGGCGTTGACGGTCAGGGGCGGATTCAGTTTCCCAGCAAATGGAAGATGCGGGCGACCGAGACCGAGCTGATCGCCGTCGTGTTGCGGCACGACATCACCAAGAAGGATTACATCCTGGTGCTGCCCTACGACCTCTTCAACGAGTTCAGTTCCCGCGTTCATCAGGACTCGTTCACCTCCGTCAAGGCTCAGGCCTCCCGGCACGACTACGCCGAGCGGATCATGGGCATCGACCTGGATGGCGCGGGTCGCTTCATGTTGCCGGGGGAACTCAGGACTCCGGCAAAGCTGGAGAAAGAGGCCCTGCTGGTCGGCTGCATCGACCGGTTCGAGATCTGGAATCCCGCCGACTACGACGAAGCCCGTGTGCAGGAGCGGCCGATCCTGGCCGCCGAGCAGCTCAACCCGAACCACCCCTAACAATCGACAGATCATGAACAGGCGACGTGCGACGGTCCTGACGACAGGTGTGGTTCAGTCCTGGTGGAAGCCATGGACCTGGTTCCGTCGGGATGAACCGGTGCGGATCACCCGCTCGGCCCAGCAGTTGGAGATGATTCTGGGGGCGGTGAAGCCGGTTCGGAACCCACTGCACGACGACGATGTCGCCCTCGTGAAGCGGCGCGCCGGATCCAAGCTGCTCCATGAATCGAGTTCCCCATCGACTTTGAGGCCTGCGGTCGAGCGCGAGTCCGATCGGGCCTGGAAACGTTTGCGGAACCGCCGGGTCGGCGACCTCAAGGTGGAAGTCTGAACGGACCGATGCGGGGGATCGGCACCCCGGCGGTCCATCCCCGGAGAACCACTTGATGCAACGTGAGCGACTTCATCCACATACCGGTCTTGCTGAGGGAGGCACTGGAGTCGTTGCGGGTCCGTCCGGGCGGCCAGTGGGTCGACGGAACCAGCGGCGGCGGTGGACATTGCGAAGCGATCCTGGAGGCGACGGCGCCGGGGGGATTCCTGTGGGCGTGCGACCAAGATGGCGACGCGGTTGAGGCGACGCGGAGGCGTCTGGAGCGGTTCACGGGCAGGTTCGAGGTAAGGCGTATGAATTTCGAGGGACTGTCAGGCTGGCTGAAGGCGGGGAGTATCAACGGGGTCCTGCTGGATCTCGGGACCTCCTCGCACCAGTTGGATACTCCTGCCAGGGGCTTCAGCTTTCAGACCGAGGGCCCGTTGGACATGCGGATGGATACCCGGGATGGCATCACCGCGGCGGACATCATCAATGGTTGGGCCCCCGAAGAATTGGCCAACGCCTTTTATCGGCTCGGGGATGAGCCCGATTCCCGGCGGATCGCACGGGCCATCGCCGAGGAGCGTCGAGCCCGTCCTTTTGGTTCCACGGTGCAACTGGCGGATTGCGTCGAGCGCGTTTGCCCGCGTCGGGGGAGACGGACGCATCCGGCGACCCGGGTGTTCCAAGTCCTGCGGATGCTGGTGAATCGCGAGCGCACGGTTCTGGAAGCGGGTCTGAGGGCGGCTTGGGGAGTCCTGGCCGGCGGCGGACGCCTGGCGGTGATCACGTTCCATTCGGGCGAAGACCGGATGGTGAAGGATTTTTTGCGGGAAGAAGCGCGGGACTATGACGTTCCGCCCGGGCAACCGGATGTGCCGGAACTGCGGGTGGAACGGCGTCCACGGGCGCGATTGGTGACCCGGCGCCCGATTTTTCCGGGGACCGCGGAACTGGAGGGCAACCCGCGTGCGCGCAGCGCGCAACTGCGGGTCGCGGAAAAACTGGAGGACTGAACTATGGCCACGAACCGGAGACGGGATACGGAATCGGTGCGGATGGGCGTGCTGGTCAGGGCGCTGTTGATCTGCGCGTTGATCGCAGGTCTGGGCATCGGCTATGTGCGGCAGAACGCCGAGCAGATGACGATGGGTCGGCAGATCACCGATCACGAACAACGCCGCGAGCGTCTGACGCGGACACTCGAAGGCCAGCGATCGACGCTGTCGATGCTGTCTTCGCGCCCGCAGTTGTTGGCGCGGGTGGATCGCTTCGAGTTGGCGCTGACCAACGCGACGGCCGCCCAGCGATTGTATGTGGCGGTGCCGGTGGCACTGCCTTCACCGAGACCGGTCGGCCCGACGCCCCCGGTTCCTTCCGTCCCGGGCGCAGGTCCGGCCGCCCCGGTGGCCACGCTGCGTGCCGGGCGCTGAAGCCGTCGAACGAACCCTTCGTGTCGCCCCCATGGATCGCTCCGCCACACACCGCCGGATCTGGCTTCTCGCTTGGGGGTTCGGGTGTGCCCTGACGGTGCTGGGGGTTCGTCTGGTGTTCGTGCAATGCGTGCAGCCGCTGTTCCCCGATTCCCGGGATGACACTGGCCAGCGCATCATCCGTCCGGCCCGTCGTGGGGACGTGCTGGATGCGCGGGGCAAGGTGCTTTCGCAGTCGCGTCTCTTCTACGAGATCTACGCGGATCCCGTGGTGATCGGGACCAATGCGGCCGCGGTGGCGGCCTACGCGGCTCCGATCCTGGGAAAGACCGAGGCGGAATTGCTGCCCTTCCTGACGCTTCGGTTGGAGCTGCGGACCAACTGGGTCACCACCCACATCGGGGCGTTGAGCCTCACCAATGCCGTGGTCCGCCTCTACACCAACCGCTCGGTGCTGGTGGTCTCGAACGTGGAACCTTCGGTGGTGGCGCGGTATCGCGATTCGATCACCAACCTCGTCCTTCCCCGCTACGCAGCACTGCGTCTGGCGGTCACCGAAGGCCGGAAGAAGACGCCCGCGGCCATGGACCGGGTGCTCCTCATGCTGAAGGGGCAGGGCGGTGGGTTGAAGCAGCGCAGTCAGGATCTGTCGCGATTGCGCCGGGAACGCGAGGGCCTGTGGAATGCGCAGCGCGAAGTGCGCGTCAACGGGTTGATCGCGGTGCCGGTGGAACAGCGGGTCTATCCCCTGGGAATCGCCGCCGCCCACATCCTGGGGTACACCACCAACGATTCGGTCCGCCCGCCGCGGGGAGTGCCCATCCGCCTGCTCGGGGCAATGGGCATCGAGAACCGTTTCGACACCGAACTTCAGGGCGTGCCGGGCCTTCTCGAAACGCACAAGGCCAAGGGCCGCGAATTGGTGCCGCTCCGGGGTCGCGACCTGGAGGCCCGGGATGGACTCAATGTCCGCCTGACCATCGACAGCCATCTCCAGAGCATTGTCGAACAGGCTCTCGATGAGGCGGTCCTCGCCATTGATCCCAAGGCGATCACCTGTGTCGTGGTGCGTCCTCGCACCGGCGAGATCCTCGCGCTGGCGAATCGCCCCACCTACGACCCCAACCAGGTCCGGTTTGCGCCGGTGGACCATCGGATGAACCGGGCCATCACGGTGCCCAGTGAGCCGGGATCGACCTTCAAGATTCTGACTTATGCCGCCGGATTGGACCTCGGTCTGGCCACCATCGATGACGCGGTGGATTGCGAGAACGGGCGCTGGCAGCCGGTCTCCGGGCGTCCGGTCCGGGACATGGAAGGCCACGGCCTGGGCGTGGTGAAGTTCGAGGAAGCCTTTGCCAAGTCGTCCAATGTCGGGGCAGCCAAGCTCGGCCTGCGCATGTCGGCCCCCCAGATGATCGCCTACATGAAGCGCTTCGGGTTCCTCCAACGCTCCGGCATCATGTACTCCAGTCGCAACAACTGGGGCGGGGAACATCCGGGCGGAATCCCCGAGCCCCAGCGCATGAACGTCGAGCGCCAGGGTCGCATGTCGTACGGCTACGGCCTCTATGCGACGCCCCTTCAGACGGTCATGGCGGCGGCGGCGATCGCCAATGACGGCGTGCTGATGAAGCCCCTGCTCGTGCGGTCGGTGGAGACGTCCGATGGCCGGATCGTGACCCAGTACGGTCCGGTGCGTGCCTCGTCAGAACCCGCCATCCGGCCTGAAACGGCCGCGCAGATGCGCCGCGCCATGCGCTCGGTGGTGACCGACGGCACGGGGAGGATCACCGCCTTGGAAGAGTACGATGTGGCGGGGAAAACCGGGACCGCACACAAGGTTGATCCGCTGACGCGCCGTCAGAGCAACGAGAAGTACACCGCCACGTTTGTGGGCTTCCTGCCGGCGGACAACCCCGAGCTCTGCATCCTGGTGCTGGCCGATGAGCCGTCGAAGCGCGGTGCCGGCTCCCACTTTGGTGGCAAGGCCTGTGGCCCCGTCTTCCGGGCCATCGCCCAGCAATCGGCCAGCTACCTCGCCTTGCATCCCTCGATGCGACTGAATTCGCCCTCGAATCTGGCCCAGACCACCAACCAACCCGCGCCCCGGGTCAACTGACATGTTGCTGGACCATCTCCTCAGCCATCTCCCAGGAGCCCACTTCGATCCGGTGCGTTTCCGTAACGCGGGACGCCGCCAGATCCGCGGGGTGACCCCGGATCCGCGGTGCGCGGCCCCGGGCATGGTGTTCGTCTCCCTTCCGGAACGGCAGCGTGAGAATCCTTTCCAAGCCTGCGCCGCCCACGATCGCGGCTGCGATGCCGTCGTGCGGGACCAGGCTACCCCGGCACCGCGGGGTGCGGCCTGCATCGAGGTGCCGGACGCCCGCTGCGCCCTCGGGCGGATCGCCTCGGCCCTTCACGACCATCCGTCCCGCCGGATGGCAGTCTTCGGGGTGACCGGGGCCGTGGGGCCCAGGGCCCGTCTGGCGGGAGTGCTCGCTTCGCTGCTGGTGGCGGCGGGGGGCCGGTGCGCACGCTTCTCCGGGTCGGAGATGGCATCGGGCGATCGCGTCCTCCCGTGGGAAAGTGCGACCCTGGACGCCGGACGCGTCCAGACCGAGTTGGCGCGGCATGCGCAGGCGGGCGGCACCACCTGCGTGGTCGAGTTGGGTGCCGACGCCCTCGCCGACGAATTGACCGACGGCATCGAGTTCCGCCGTCGGGTCGAAGCGTTGGATCTTCTTCCGGAATGCCTGGTTCCCACCCGTCTGTCCCCGCAGGGCAGCTTCTGCACCTGGCATCGGGACGGTCGGGAACATCGGCTTTCCACCCCGCTGGCCGGGCGACTGCAATGGGCGGCACGCGGTCGCGCGCTGGATCTGGCCGCGGAGGCTGGCGTCCCTCTGGCGCGATTGCTGGCGCTGGTCCCGGGTCTGCAAGTGATCAACGGCTGGATGGAGCCCGTCTGGTGCGGCCAGGCCTTTGGGGTTTTTGTCGATGCCGCCCGCGAGGCGGCTGACATGACCCTGACGCTGGCGAGCGCCCGTGAGCTGACGCGCGGCCGGCTGTTCGTGGTGACGGGCCCCCGACCGGAGCAGGGACCGGCGGGACGCGAAGAACTGGCCCGGATCGCCGGTGCCGGAGCGGATGGGGTGGTGGTGACTTCGGATGACGCCGGGGCGTCCGAGTTCGCGGCGATGGCCCCGGAGTTTGCCCGCCTGGCGGCGGGAGGGCGGGCCATGGTGGTGGTGGAACCGGATCGTCATGCCGCCATTCGGCGGGCCTGCGCGGCGGCGCGCTCGGGCGACGTTGTGGTGGTGGCGGGCAAGACCCTTTCGCCCACGCAGCGGCTGGATGAAGTCCGGCTCCCCTGGGATGACCGGGTGCATGTCCGCTCCGTCCTGGGGCGGATGGGGCATGTGGGGGCAGATCTCTAGACCTCATGGAACCTCGCGACATGAAGTGGGCGGCGGCCGCGACCGGAGGACAACTCCTCACCGAGTCGCAGGAAGTCTGTTTCCAACGCATCTCGACGGACTCCCGGACGGCGGGGCCGGGCGATCTCTTCGTCGCCCTCCAGGGAGAACGTCACGACGGCCATGATTTTCTCGCGGAAGTCGTGGGTCGCCGGGTTGCCGGCGTGATGGTCCGGCGCGACCGGGCCGGCGCGGCATTCGGCATCGGTGCCGCCGCCGTGCTGGCGGTGGACGACCCGAGGGAGTCCCTCGGACGGATGGCGCGGGTGTTTCGTGGCGAGTTCGACCTGCCGGTGGTTGGCGTGGTCGGTTCCAACGGCAAGACCACCACCAAGGACCTGCTCGCCGCTGTATTGGCGAGCCTCGGACCGATCCTTCGAAGCGAAGCGAGTTTCAACAACGACATCGGGGTTCCCATGACCCTGCTCGGACTGGACCGCGAGCATCGGGTGGCCGTGGTCGAAGCCGGGACCAATCATCCCGGCGAACTCGCGCCCCTGCTGGACCTGATCCGGCCCGGGCTCGGTCTGCTGACCGGAATCGGACGGGAGCATCTGGAACACTTTGTCGATCTGGAGGGGGTGGCGCGGGAAGAAGGGGTCATCGCCGACAAACTGCCGGCGGAGGGGCTTCTGGTGATGAATGGGGACACGCCCTATTCCGGGGGGATCGCCTCGCGCAGTCGGGCAGCGGTGGTGCGGTTCGGATTGGCTGCTGGCAACGAATGGCAGGTGACCTTCCGGCAGAGCGATTGGAGTGGCGAGGAGTTCGAGCTGGCATGTCCCCATCCCTCCTGGACGGGGCGCTGGCGGGTCGGGGTGCCGGGACGTCACATGGCGGTCAACGCCGCGGGCGCACTCGCCGTGGCCTGCCGCCTGGGGGTCGATCCGGGCGCGGCCCGCGTCGCTCTCGCGGCCTTCCGCGCCTCGCGCCAGCGTCTGGAAACGATCGAGGTCGGAGGCATCCGAATCCTCAACGACTGCTACAATGCCAACGCGGACTCCATGCTCGCGGCATTGCAGACAATTCACGACCTCCCGTGTGCAGGCCGCCGTGTGGCGGTGCTTGGTGACATGGCCGAACTGGGGCCGGCCAGCGAACCTGCGCACGGGGAGGTCGGCCGATTTGCGGCCGCGACGGTGGACCGGCTATATGCGGTGGGGCATCGAGCCGGGATCACGGCCGGAGCCGCGGCCGGAGCCGGTCTGCGGCAATCCTTCAGGCATGGCTCGCTGGAGGGGTTGATTCCCGTTCTGACGGAGGAGCTGCGGCCGGAAGACGTGGTGCTGATCAAGGCGTCCCGTTCCAGCCGGCTGGAGCGGGTGACGACGGCTCTGGTTCAACACTTCGCTGCGGCCATCCCGCACTGACATGCTCTACCAGCTTTCAGAACAGTTTCCTTTCGCTCCCTGGTCGCTCCTCCGGTACGTGACGGTCCGGAGCGGCGGCGCGTTGATCACCTCGTTGCTCCTGTCGTGGTGGCTCGGGCCCCGGTTGATCACCTGGCTCTCCGATCTGAAGTTCCGGCAGGATTACCGCCCCAAGGATGCCCAGAAGCCCGGCGACGTCACCGGGGCCGCCGATGATCAGGCGAAGCGCGGAACTCCGACCATGGGCGGCATCCTGATCGTGCTCACCCTCGACCTCTCCGTGCTTCTGTGGGCGCGATGGAATCCCCTGGTGATCCTGGTGCTGGTGGTGCTCCTGGCCTTCGCCGGGCTCGGCCTGTACGACGACTGGAAGAAGGTGTCCAAGCAGAATGCCGACGGCGTTTCCTCCTCGTTCAAGCTGGTGATCCAATTCGCCGTCGCCACCGCGGCGGTGGCCTATCTCTGGCGGTTGCCGTCGGGCAGTCCATTGGTGACCCAGTTGAACATCCCTTTCGTCGCCGCCAAGTCGGCCATCCTTGCCGGGGGATTCGCCACCGGCCTGGCCCTCCTGCTCTCCGTGATCACCATCGTCGGAGCCAGCAACGCGGTGAACCTGACCGACGGCATGGACGGTCTGGCGATCGGATGCACGATTGTCTGCACCTTTGTTTTCCTCGTGATGGCCTACGTGGCGGGGAACGCCGAACTCGCCCGCTACCTGCTCGTGCCCAAGGTGCCCGGCTCCGGTGAACTGGCTGTCGTCTGCGCCGCCCTG
The DNA here is from genome assembly GCA_041688515.1 of Verrucomicrobiota bacterium. GTDB lineage: Bacteria > Verrucomicrobiota > Verrucomicrobiia > Limisphaerales > UBA9464 > UBA6176. Next base: position 230 of record JBDNHZ010000293.1, on the reverse strand, counting down.
ATCGGCTCCAGCCTCGGCTTCTGGTGGTACAACTGTCATCCGGCGTCGGTCTTCATGGGCGACACCGGAAGCCTGGCCATCGGCGGCGCGCTGGGTGTGATCGCGGTGGCGATCCATCAACCCCTCACGTTGCTGATCGCCGGCGGGGTGTTTGTCGTGGAAGCGCTGAGCGTGTTCCTGCAGGTAGGCTGGTTCAAATACACCCGGATCCGCTTCGGTACGGGTCGCCG
>JBDNHZ010000292.1:0-12779 GCA_041688515.1 Verrucomicrobiota bacterium | reverse complement strand
CGCAGAATCAAAAGAAGAGGACGGCAGCGACCGCATCGTCCCAACGCCGGGATCCGCACCCATTCGGCTTCCCCTTCTTTCGTCGCCTTTCGTTCCTTTCGGCCAGTTCCCCTGGTTTCGGCCCAGATGTTTCACCGCAGAGACGCGGAGAACGCAGAGCCATCGTCCCGGTCCTGCTCTGAGGGACTCTGCGGTCCCTGCGGCCCCTGCGGTCTCTGCGGTGAACCCCGTTCCCTTCCTCAATACCGGCGCGACCGCAGCAGCCGGTTGGCCGAAAGAAACGCAGAATCAAAAGAAGAGGACGGCAGCGACCGCATCGTCCCAACGCCGGGATCCGCACCCATTCGGCTTCCCCTTCTTTCGTCGCCTTTCGTTCCTTTCGGCCAGTTCCCCTGGTTTCGGCCCAGATGTTTCACCACAGCGAAGCGGAGACCGCAGAGCCATTGTACCGATCCTGCTCCCCGGAACTCTGCGTCCCCTGCGGTCTCTGCGGTGAACCCCGTCCCGTCGCACAAATCCCAGGTGAGCGTCCTTTGCGGTCGGACGTCCTGCTGGTGTCCCTGAGCCCTCGACCAAAGCGGTGGCCGACGCCACGCGCACTCCAGAAAGCTCCCGCGCCCCAAGTCCGTTCTGTTCCCGGCGTCCTTCAACAGCCTGCCTTGTCCGAACTCCGCTTCTCCGCTTCTCCGCTTCTCCGCGGCCATCCCACCCTCTCCCGTTGTCAGGCTCTTCGTCTGCCCGGACGCAGGAGGAATGATTCACAACCACGGCGTTCTCTGCGGTGAATCCATTCCTCCCCGCCCGAATCACGGGAGACGGCGGCTTCGGAAGAAGCCGTCGCCTGCGGGTGCGGGGGTGAACGGGATGATCTCGGTATTCCCGTTGAGGGTATGGATCGTCTCGGGACTCCAGACGGAATCCGGCGCGAGCGCTTCGGTGGACTCGATCTGATAGCGCAATCCGGTCCGGCCATAGAGATGCAACTCGGCGCTGGTGCCCTTCCCCACCAGATCCAGTAAGGGCTGATCGCCGATCACGAACACCCGACCGGGGATGACCTTCGGCCGGCTGATCACCACCCCGTCGATCCGCACGGCCTCCACCGCTTCCGGCATCAGCGTCAGGGCGGACGAAACCGTTCCGGGCGGTGCGACGAACTGAAGTTGCGCCAGGCGTTGCGCGCCCAGGAAGGTCAATCCCGACGATGCGATGAACTCCAGACGGGAGTGGTTGGGTCCATCCGGACGGACCGTGGCAGTTCCCAATTCGGGTGCGAGCGGGGCCAACTGGAGTTGGTCGAGATCGGTCACAGGAACCGTGAGTCCAAAGCGCAGGGCCGTCAGTTCCAGCGGGGTTTCCAGATCCACCGGCAGCGAACTGGAGGCACCACGGAGGACGTTGGTCGTGCCGAGGCGCACCGCAAAGTCGCCCTGGGTATCCCGCACCGTGATGCGGTAGGATTGTTCCCGGAAAAGTTCCGGAGAACCATTGTCGGTAATCCGCACGCGGAGGTTATAGGTCTGTCCGCCCTGGGAGTTGCCCGGGGTCCAGCGCAGCGCGCCGGTGACGGCATCCAGGATCACCCCGGTGATCGGCGTTCCCACGAGTGAATAGCGCAAGGTCTGGGCCGGACGATCCGCATCCAGGCCGACATGGGCGATCCGAAGGGTCTGACCTTCGTTCACCGTTTGATCCGGAACCTCGGCCAGAGTGGGTGCCCGGTTCACTTCCCGGACGGTGACCGTCGCCTGGTTGGTGGCGAACAAGGCCGGAACCCCACTGTCCCGCACGATCAGGTTGAAGCGGGTGACGGAGGGACCATTGGCCTCCCCGGTTTCCCAGGTGACCCGGCCGGTGGCTCCATCGATCACGGCACCTGCAGGAGCGTCGCTCCCCAGCATCCAGGTCAGGCCCTGGGAGGGAACATCGGGGTCGGTGGCCGAAGCCTGCACCACCGCGACTTCGCCTTCGTCCACCGTTACGGGAGGAATGGAGGCGATGACCGGGGCCTGGTTCGCCAGCGCGACGCGGGTGACCGCATCGGGTTGGAGGGGCGGGGCCTCGCGGTTCCCCGCCAGATCCGTTGCCACGGAGTAGAAGGAATAGCGTCGTCCGGCCTCGCCGCGATAGACCGCACCGCGGACCCGGGTCTGCTGCAGCCAGGGAGTGAACGGGCCGTCATCGATCGAGACCAGGATGTCGAACCCGGCCAGGCCACTGCCACCGGGTTCATCGCCCCCCGACCACAACAACGGGATGGTCGAGTAACTGGAGGCAGGAAGGGCGGCAACGCTGCTGACTGGCGGCGCCAGATCCACGGTCGAGAGTTCCTCGTACTCGAGGAGGTAACGGCCGGTGCTGTCGTGATCGAGGACGTGCACCCGATGCTCATAGAGCGGACGCTTGCCGCGTCCGATGAAGGTTCGGTCCGTGGTCCAGGCGTTGGTGTTGACCGACACCTCGATGCCGTCACTGCGGGTGACGCGTTTGAGTCGGAACTGGCCATTGGCCGGATCCAGGAAGCGGAAGTAGGACCAACCCTGGCCCACGGCGGCGGTCAACTGCACCTGACGATTGGCACCCGCCAGGGATCCATCCACCTGGATGTCCTGCACGAGGGCGACCGCGTTGGTCCGGCCATCGCTGAGGTAGAGCGTGTCCGGCAGATCGTCCGGGTCGCCCTCGCCATTGACGAGGAAGTCGGGTTTGCCATCGGAGAACGCGCCCCCGGCTTCGACGAGACGATTCATCTCATGGATGGTGACGGCCTCGACCAGGGAGAGATTGGTTTTCCCGAGGCTGTCGAGGTGTTGGAAGGTCGCGGAGTAGTCGAGGAACAACCCCTGCAACGTGGACGTGAGCAGCCAGCGTCCAATGCCGATGTCACCCGGTGGAATATGCCCGAAGTCAGCGGTCAGGGACGGCGTCAGGCTCTTCCCGGCCACTTCGGTGGCGATGATCTTGAAGTCGATCGCCAGGCCCTTGTCGTTCTCCACGATCTCCGGCTGACCCGAGATGATGCGCACATTCCGCGCATCTCCTTTGCCGCGATTCGCGACCATCACGGCAAGGTTGAAAGGAACCGTCGGCTCGATCACGTCGCGCGTGAAGGGATCATCACTGAAGACATCGCGCTGATGGAAGTACTGCACGACCAGGCGCGGATCCGGGAAGACGGTGATGGTCACGGGCGCGAGTGGCACGGTCACCATGCGGCCCTCGATTCGATAGGACAGATACCCGCCGACGCCGTACTGAGTGGGGCCTTCCGGGGCTGCGTCGCGGGTGGGCACGAGGATGAAGGTCGCGGTGCCGGTCGAATCCGCGCCCAGGGTTCCTGAACCATCGACGCCGGTCAGCCCGCTGAGGGTGGGCGGACGGAAGCCGAACAGGTCGGTGGCAGCGCGGCCGTTGGTGTCATAGACCTGGATCGAAACCGAGATGGCATCCAGGCCGTTGAACGGATCCTTGTTGCTCAACTCGAGGGTGCCCTGGAAAGCGCTCCGGGTCAGGACCAGTTCCTGTTCCAACCGGAGTTTGACGCGCGCGCAGATCCCTTCCTCACCGGCGGCCGGAGCCGCCGCGCGGCGATCGATCCGGGCAACGGAACCCGCCGGAGCCGAAGAGACGGGAGTGGGAACGCCCAATTGATTCCGGGCCTTGAACTCGCGTTCGGTACGTTCGGCAAACTCGCGCAACTGGCGCGCGGCGTCCTGCACGAACTGGGGAGCGTCGGCGAGGCTCGATGCAGGCCCGATGGGGTAGCATTCCTCCGGACGAAGCTCCTGGGTGAACTTCCCACCGATGCTGCGATCGCCGATGGAGACCTGGGCATTGGCTTCGGCGTTGACCGCATTGATGCAGATCTTACCGGAGCCCTTGCCATTACAGACGGTATAGGAACCGCTCATTCCGCCGGTCACCCCGACGGTCACGGTGGCTCCCTGACTGATCTCCGAGCCATCGGGTTCCTGGAGGGTCAGCTTGGCAGCCGCACCGCAATTGACCCCGCCCGGCACCTCGCCGGTGATCGTTGCGCAGACCTTGGGATCCTTGAGGTGGCACTCGGTGGAGCCGTTGACCGATCCCTTGAGTTTGCCTCCGATCACCAGGTCGCAACCAATGCCGGCCTCAAGGATGACCGTTCCCCCGCCCTGCGCCTGAGCGGAGCGGATCCGCTTTCCGACGAGCGGAATCGACAGGTTGATGGCGCCCTCCACTTCGGCCGAACCCTCCAACTTCCAGCCTTCGCCTTCTTCATCGCAGCAGGTGCACAACTTGGCAGTGCCGTTCAGCTTGACCTCGGCCTGCCCATTGACCGGCGAGAGGAACGCCGTGGCGGCGGAACTGGCCGCGGCACCAATGAGTCCGCTGCTGACGCCGATCTCGATGCATTTGGGAACGAAACCCTTCTCGGTGCAGTCGCAGGGTTCCTTCACCGAGATGCTCTTCCGGGAGCCAAATCCGGTTCCATAGTTGCCGCCCGCCGCGACTCCGCCGCCGCCGCCGTACCCACCACCTCCACCTCCACCGCCACCGCTTCCGCCGCCGCCCGAACTCCCACCGCAATTCGATCCCGTCCGGACGGAGATGCCCGTGGCATAGCTGGGCTTGAGCTTGCCACATTTCAACGTATGCCGAACCCGGCCTCCACCCCAGCAGGGGCCACTCCCCGCCGCGGGACGGCCCAGACGATGGATCGCGACCGTCGCCCCGCGGGAACCGCCCAGCGGTGCCACCCGACGGATCGTCACGGGGATCACCAGAGAACTCTGGGCCGGCAGCGTCCCGATCTCGGAGATCAACGGGGTAAAGGTGAAGTCAGGGTGCCCATCGAAACCGATGTTCATCTCCTGAGCCGCAATCAACCCGTGGTTGGAGATGGCGATATCCACCTGAATCTCGTCCCCGACCATGTCCACCAGATCTATGAACGACGGCTCGACGGTGATCACCGGCGCCGGCACCACGGTCTCGAAGATCGTCTCGATCACGATCTGCGTCCGGTCCTCGATCTCGGTGGGAATCACCGTCCAATTGTATTCCACCGTCTGACGCGAAAGGAATACGGTGAGCGCATTCGTTTGTCCGGCGGCCACCAGCGGATTCAACACGTCGCTGGTGTGCTTGGCCGCGCTGACCTCCACGCGGTAATAGGCCTCAGGAATATCCGAGAGCAGGAACTCACCGCGGATGTCCGTCACGCCGTTGGTAAGGATCACCCCCGAGAGCAGGTCGCGCACGACCACGGTCGCATTGGTCACGCGGGGATTGCCCTCGGCGTAGTAGGTGAACTCGTCCTCCACCTGGACCAGCAATGTTCCCTTCGCATCCGACAGAGCCCGGAACTCGAAGGGCAAAGTCAGGCCCGCATTGGCGGAACTCAAAGACATGGCCCCGGCGTACGCACCCAGTTCCAGATCCGCCGGCGGCGTCAGCAGCAGGGTCACCCGGTTGGTCTCCCCTGGCTTCACCGGCGGCAACGGGTTCTCCCCCGCCACGGCGACCCAGGCAAAGTCTGGCAGCGACAACACCAACGGTTCCGTGGCGGCGCCCCCCAGATTGACGACATCGAAGGTCACCGCGGTCTGGCGACCCCGGGCCATGCCCGCGATCAACGAACCAGGCCGGGCGACCAGCAGGGGCCGTGGCACACGGATCGTGTAGTCCACGGGAACCTCGATCGAAGGACCCTCGGCCGAGATCACCCGCAGGCCGAAGCTGCCGAACGTGAGATCCGCGCCGTTCGCCTCGACCCGCACGATCATGGCATTGGTGCTGTCACCGCCGAGCGTCGTGAGGTTGAGGTTGGCCTGGACCTGAAGATGCGCCGGCAGGGCGATCGGCTCCACCCGCATCCCCGTCAGCGGGATCTCGCTCAGGTTGATGAGATCGGTCACTTCGATGTCGGATCCTCCCACTGTCAGGGTGACCGACAGCCGTTCCGGCATCGCGGTGAAGCCCAGAAGACTGAACTGATCCTGGACGGGTGCGGTCGCCTCGCCCGGATGCGCCGCGCCGATTTCGTACCGACCGGCTTCACCCGGGAGCGGTTGAAAGGTGATGGCGAAATTGCCCGAGGCATCGGTGAGCGCGGTGAGGATCCGTCGGGTCCCACGCACGCGCACGTGGACATTCACCACCGCATTGGGAACACCCTGTTCCGATCCGGTCCGCACGGCGCGGCCCAGCAAGGGGACGGCGGTTCCGGGAAGCGCCTGTTGCAACTCGGCCGACACCGTTGCGACATAGCCGGGCCTGACCTCGATCGGCGTCATCGCGACGGTGGTATTGTTGTCCTCACGGATTTCGGTCACCACCTGCGTGGCGTCCGTGACCGCGATCACCCAGTACCGACCGGTCTGCCGCGGCAACCGGAACTGGGACGTCTGCTCGAAAAACTGCCCCGCCGGCATGGATCCTTCGAAACCGAATTGCCCGAGGAGCGTATCGCCGCCCGGCACCGGGTCGGCGCTGAGGAATAGCCGGGTGACAAACGTCTTGTCGGTGGCCGTGTTGCCCCGGTTCTCAACCCGGTAGGTCACATTGAACGCCGCCTCGGAATCCCCGGACACCGGCACCTGCACGCGGGTGACGGACAGGTCCGGGAGGTTGCTGTCCGAAACCACGAAGGCCGCGGTGCCGCTGGTAAAGGCTGCGGCACTGGCCTCCAGCGTCACCGACTGACTGCCGTCCGTCGTGCCATCGTCGAGCGTGGCCACCGGGAAGAGAGCGGTGAACGCGCCGGCGGGAATCACGACCGAGGCTGGAACGGTCGCCTCGGTCGTGTCGAGTGAACGCAGCGTGACCGTCAGGGGTGCATTCGTTCCGGTGTTGCGCCGGACCGTGGCCGTGAACGCCGGGCTCCGTCCTTCGGCGGCCACATCGGCTCCGAGCGTCAGGGTAAGAGACGGCCCTTCGTCATCGACGACCGTCAATGCCAGCGGGGTCAATTCGGCGACCGTCTCCAGTCGGCCCGAGGCCCGCACGAAGCTCCGCAACGCCACCTGCCGGAGACCGTTCACCTGCTGATCGTTCACCACCCCGACCGGGATGGTGACGCTCGACTGGCCGGCATCGAAAGTGACCGTGGCCGGGAACAGCAGCAGGTCCTCCACCGTGGCCGCCAGATCCAGAACCAACGCCCGTCCGGGATCCCCACTCCGATGGAAGGTCACGTTGCCAGCCTGCGGCCCCGCCCCTTCATTCAGCACCTGCGAGGGAATCGTCACCGTAATGGTCGGGAGATCGTCGTCGTCGATGGCGATGCGGTTGGTATCGCCCACATAGCCACCGCTGATGGCCACCAACTCGGCGGCGGCGGGCATCTGGATCAGGGTATCGTTCAGGGCCAGCAACGCGAACGACACCGCCGCCTGCCCCGCAGGCAGGGTGATCTCCGAGGGCACCTGGATCCGTGTCGAATCGCTCGATCGCAGCAAGACCAGAATCTCCGACTGGGTCGGACCACTCCGCCGGATGGTCACCGGAAGGGTCCGTCCTTCAACGACCCGATCGGGTGCCGTTTCGAGCGTCAGCGTCGGACGATCCACATCCTCGGTCTGGATGGGAAGCAACGCGGTGGCATGGCCGGTTGCCCAGGCCTCCAGCGTCACCAGGCGGGCTCCGTCGGTGAGTCCATCCAACACCGCGCTGACCGGGAACGTCGCCGATTCCTGGCCGGCCGCGATGACCACCGAGGCCGGGACCAGGATCTCTGACGGATGGGGATTGGTCAGGCTGACCTCCAACGGGATGGTCAGGTCGGAGTTGCGGAACACGGTGAAGTTCACCGGAGCCGCCCCCTCGACGAGTACGGAAGTTGGTGCCGTCAGGCGCAGCGCCGCGGGAACCACCGTGCTGCCGATCGTCGAGGCGAGATTGTTGAGGGAACTCGATTCAACGATTTCGCCCTGGGGATTGACGGCCAGACGGAAGGCGTAGGATGCGGCGGTGAGGTTCGGCGGCAGGACCACGAATTGCGTCCGCATCAGGCTGGTCCCCGCGGGGAGCGAGTTGGTGAAACGGAAGACGGCCAATTGAAGCGCAACCGCGCCGGGAGCCTGCAGGCTCAACCGTTCGTCCCACGCTCCCTCGACCGCCAGCGTGCCCGCGTTGCGCACCGTCCATCGCAACTCGGTCTCCACGCCCGCCCCGGAGAACTGCGGAGCCAGCACTTGCTCGGCAACCAGGTCGGGCAGCGATGGAAGGGTCACCCGAACCGCCAGGCTGGCAAGATTGTTGGCCTCGTCTGCTTCCGGTTGGGCGTTGTCGAGATCCGCCGCCACTACCAGAAACCATCCCCCGGGTGGGATCTGGTCCGGTCGCAGGGGAACCGTCACCGAGACCGTCCGATCGTAGCCTCCGCCCGAAGCGACCGGCCCCGCCGGGAAAGAGCCCAGCAGGATTGCGCCCTGAACCGAGTTCGAAGATGGACTCAGGAACACGCCGTCGCGCGACGGAACCGTGGTGTCGCTCCCCCCCGGATTCGAAGTGCGCCAGCGCACGACAAGGCCCCCGCCGAGGGTCAATTGATTGGTGGCGTCCAGGCCGGTCACCCGCAGGTCGGCCGCGTGCACCGTCATGGGAACGGTCGCCACCCGGGTATTGTTGCTGCGATCGGGATCGATGGTCCGTTCCTCCGGATCCACGGTGACGCCGAGATAGCGAATCCCTGCACTGCCGTTCACCAGGATCACCTGTTGGGTCAAGGTCAGTGAACCACCGGCTGCCAGGTTCCCCGTGAAGGCGAGGCTTCCCAGATTCAACGGCGTCGCCCCGGCGGCGTCGGAGGCGAGGAACACGCGATGGTTCCACGGTCCCACCGCTTCGGACGGCCCGGCGTTGGTGACGACAAACACCACGGGCACCGCCTGCCCCTGCAATCCCACATCGGGTCCCCGCACCGAGCGCACCGCGAGATCCGCACCCAGGACGCGGAACGTCGCGATGAAGGCGTCCCCTTCGGCCTCGCCCGCGACCCCGTCGCCATCCTGATCCATCGGGTTACCCGCGGCATCGCGGACCTCCGGGCCGACCGCCACCTGATACTCCCCCGCCGGCAACGGAGCGTTGAACTCGACGCGATAGACCGCATTTGAAAGCGGCGTCACCGAACGGATGCCGGGGAACGCGCCGCCCGTCACTTGAACATCGCCTGCCGTCAGCGTGGCCATCACCACCGGCGCGTCGAAGGTCAGATCCCAGAAGGTCACTTTACCCGTCGCCGGCGAGGCGGGCGTCATCGACAGGATCCGCGGACCGCTCCGATCGATCTGGAACCGGTTGGTGTGGGCGAATCCACCCGCGAACGCCTGCCCACCGGTGTCGAGGATGTCGGGCCCGACCAGCAGCGTGTAGGTGCCTTCGGCAGCCAGCGCTGCGGGAAGTTCCACATCGTAGCCGCGCGGGTCCGAGGTCGGTGTGATGATGGAAGCCGCAAGATTGATGACTCCGGCCGGGCCGGTCAGACGGAGGTCTGCGGGGGTGAAGGAGTCCGTCTGGATGGGTTGATTGAAGCGAACGTTGAGCCGGTCGACATGGGTGCGGATGGGTCCGGACGGATCCACCCGGGCGACGGCCAGGGCGCTCCGGGCGCATCGACCGCGGGTGCCGGCGTCGAAGATCGCGGCCACCTCGGCGGCCCCGAGCGGGCGTTGATAGATCGCGGGTTCATCAATCAATCCGGCGAAGTACTCCCCGCAGCAAGACGAGTAGCCGAGGTGGACGCTTTCGACCCCGATGTATCCTGGGTCCGAGTCCGCCGATCCGACCAACTGACCATTCACGAACAGACGGACGGTGGACCCATCGCAGACCGCCGCGACGTGATACCAGAGTCCGGGCTCCGCCTGCGCCGGTGCGAAGATCCCTGCTGAACAACCCCCGGGTGGGCGATAAAAGGCACCGAGCTTTCCCTCCGACACTACCAAGCCCCAATCGCGGCAATTGTTCGCGCCGCCGATCAGCATCCGACGACCGGTCTGCAATCGGTCCAGTTGGACCCACGCCTCCGTGGTCCATTCGGCCCCGGGAGACCAGTTTCCCAGGGCGACGTAGTCATTGATGCCATCGAACCGGAACGCCTGCCCGACGACCCCCGGGGCAAAGGTCGCCCCGTTGACCAGTGTCCCGGGGTGCTTGCCCGCCAGGTCGATGGCGGTTCCTTCGCCAGGCCACCATCCCGCGAGGCTTCCCGCGAGGCAGGGATCTTCGAGGACCGTGACCGACACCGTGGAAGGGCCGTACTCGAGCGACCAAGTCAGACCGTCGGGATGCAGAGGAAGGTTGGAAACAGCAAACTGGCCGGCGCGCCGGGGGGCACTGATCACCACCGCGGTCGCACCGACCCCGGGCTGCGGATCCGCCGGGGGGAGCAAGGTGAATTCACCTCCGACGGTGAGCACCTGGGCACCGGTGATGGCGGCCGGGGGACGAACCAGGACCTGGCCCAGCAGACTCGACGACGCGGGGAGGCTGAGCGTCCCGGATTCCACCCGGACCGTTCCCGTGCTGGCGAAGGTGCCGAGCGACATGGAAGAACTTCCGATCCCCGCCGTCTTCGCCAGGGTTCCCGAGTTCGCGAACGTCGGAAAGGCTCCGCCGCAGCAGTACGAAAGGAGATTCCCATCGTTTTCCAGCAGCCATTGACCCTCGTTGACCGCCCGCGACCCATCCCACGCCGTGATCGATCCGCCCTCGGCCATGCGAACCGTTCCGCGGTTGGTGAGGAGGGTCGGGTTCGAGCTGTTTCCGGAGCTGAGCTGCATTCCCCCGAGGATTTCGAGTCGGCCGCCCGCCTCGATCCGGAGGGAGTTGTAGAGACGACCCGAGGTCCAACGCAACGGGGCGGCCCCGACGAACGACGCGGTGCCCACCACGTTGCCGCCCGCGATGATCAAGGGCGCGCTCAACGTCACCAAACCAGCCCCGTTCAGATTGCCGCCGGTGCAGGCGACCGTTCCCAGTCCCTCAACGCGACTGCCACCGTACCAGATGGAATGATAGGTCAACTGAAGCTGGCCGGAAGCCGTCGAGACCGTGCCGCGTTGCTCGACATTGACGGTCCCGATCACACTCGCATTGGTCCCGCCCGTCTTGGTCAGCACCCCTTGATTCACCAGAGTGGGGAAAGCGCCGCCGCAGCAGTAGTGCATCGCCATCCCGTCCGATTCCAGGCGCCAGATGCCTTGATTCACGATCCGCGACCCATCCCAGGCGGCAAGCGACGAACCGTCGAAACTGACCACGCCCCGATTGGTAATCGACGCTGGGTTGGCCGAACTCCCGGAAGAGATTTGGTGGAAGGCATCGGATCGGAGATTCAAACGCGTCGCAGGCTCGATCGTCACCGTCCCCAGGATGCGGCCGGAACTCCAGAGGAGTGGCACCGGTCCGCGAAAGCGGGCATCGCCATAAATGGAGGCTCCGACCCATTCAAGCCTCCCGTTCAGGAGCGTTACCCCTTCAAAGGTCGCCACGCTCCCGGCCAACACCACCGAACCATCCCCGGCAACCTGATTCCCGTCGTACCAAAAGGTGGTCGATCCCGACATCCGCAGCGGGCCGCTCACGGACTGAACGACGCCCCGGTGATGAATCCAGACCCTGCCCAATTCCACCGTTTCCGGCACCGCCGAGATCAGCGTCCCACGGTTGTCGAAGCTCGCGAGCCCACCCCCGCAACAGTAGTCCAACGCCAGGCCTCCTGAGTCGAACTGCCAGACGCCCTCATTGCGGAACTCGGTCGCGTCGTAGGCATACACTGCGGCCCCGGACCAGACCACCGTCCCACGATTGATCATGCGGGATGGGGCTGCGCTGTTGCCGGAGGAGATGTGCTTCACCGCCAACCCCTCGATCGACAGCTCCGCTCCCTCGTCCACGGTCAGTTCCCCCAGCAGCCGACCCGCCGTCCACACCGCGGGCACGGGACCGGTCAATCGGAACGTGCCCGTCAGGTTCACTCCCGCCAGGTCCAGTGGACCGCCCAGAATCAGCCGGCCCGCCCCTTCCGACGTCCCCCCGACCATTCGTAGCGCACCGGTGCCGGTCAGGCGGGAGCCATCCCGCCAGTAGGTGTAGTAACCTAGGTGAAAGTCTCCGGTCCCCACTTCCACCGTGCCGGAATTGTCCACGTTGACCCGGCCAAACTGGGTCACGCCGTCGCCCCCGGTCTTCGCCAGGGTTCCTTCGTTGACGAAGGACGGCAATGCGCCGCCACAGCAGTAGTCGATCATCGTTCCATCGGTCTCCATCTGCCAACGCCCCCGATTGGTAACACGGGCTCCATCGTAGGCAGCGATCTGTCCGCCCGACCAGTGGACCGTCCCGAGATTCTCAATCCGGGCCGGTGCGGCGCTGTTCCCGGAGGAGAACCCCTTGCCGGCATCCCCCTGAATCTGGAGACGTGCCCCTGCACCGACCGTCAGCGACCCGATCAATCGTCCGGAGGTCCACTGCATGGGAGCACCACCGGTGACCGCCATCGTCCCCACAATGGTTCCCCCGCCGAGTTCCAGCACCCCGTCGAGGACTGTTGTTCCCGACCAGGAATGCGTGTTCGAGCTCAAGAGCACACGACCGGTCCCCGCCACCCGATTGGTCCCGGTCCAACTGGAAGGGTTGAGGATCTCGAGGACTCCCGTCTCCACCTGCAAGGTCCCGGCCTGGGTCAGACCCATTTCACCGACTCCAGCCGGGTCGGGGCTCCCCGCCTTGACCACCAGTCCCTCATTGATGAACTGCCCCAAGGAACCGCCGCAGCAGTAGTCAAACTG
>JBDNHZ010000291.1:0-6522 GCA_041688515.1 Verrucomicrobiota bacterium | reverse complement strand
CTTCCCCGATTTTTTGCCTTACCAAGGTGACTTCGATTTCCATGCCGGCATCGGGGACATCCCGGCTCCCTTCCTTCCGTGGGAAACGATTTTTGCGCTGCCCGTGGGGCCCTATGATGACGCCCTCTTGCAAGGGGACCGGACGGCATTGTTCACCCTCGATGGCCCCGGGCCGCAGGCCGGCCAAAAGATGACCGTCGTGGTTCGCGACAATGACGTCTGGCAGCCAGCCAACGTCCGTGGGCGGTTCGAGTCCTACCAGTCCCTTCCGGGGGTCCCGTTCCTGTTTCGCAGCACGGGAATTCTCGACGGCCGGGCTTACACCCAATCCAGGATCACCGCGCCGGATGGCCGGACCCAGAGCGGGGAGATCTTTCAGCGAAGCGGTGACTCGATGATCTATTACGGGCAGGGCCCGGGCGGGACCCATTACTTTTTCGAGTACGCGTTTATCAACTCGTTGGCGCCGGTTCCCCGCCTGGTGCGTCATCTTGCGGATGGCCGCCCGGATCTGAGCTTCAGCCCTGTCCGATTCATCCCCGGCCCTCGCAATGGGGGGCGAACCGTTCCGGTCGCCACCGCTCCGAATGGATTCATTGTCGTCCTCACGGGTGACGAGGGCATTAATGTGAGCGGTCCCTTCAGCGTGGCGAGGATCATCAGGCGCTTCGGGAACGACGGAGTTCCCCACCCGCGCTACGCAGCCCAGGTCTACGTGCCAGCCATGTCCGGAGGCGGCCAGGGCCAGGAAGCCATCCTGCTCCCGCATTCGGACGGAAGCCTTCTCGTCGTCGCGCGGGGAGCGTTCTCGACCAACGCCCTCCAACGCGACGTCATCCGGTTCACGCCCGCGGGTGCCCAGGATCACGCATTCCGATCGGTCATTAGCTTCGAGGCCAGCTTGCTGGCAAAGATCGACCAAGCCGTGCTCGATCCTTCCGGACGTTGCCTGCTCGCCGGCCGGTTCATCCGGGTCGATGGTGTCCCGCGCCCAGGCTTCGCGCGTCTGACGACGGCGGGGAGAGTGGACATGACCTTTGCCCCGGACTTCCTCGCCGGCTACCCCGGTCGGACGCTGACCAGCGTCGGCAACTTTCCCGGCGGCAGATCCCTTGTCGTCCTTGGTTCCCCGGCCCGCTCCACCTTGCTGGTCCTCAACGACTCGGGCAGCCCCGATCCCATGCTCCCGCCCGTCGAGTTTGACGGATGGGTTGGGTCGGCGAAATCGCTTCCCGGCAGCACCGTGGTTGCAACCGGTGAGATCCACACCGTGCAGGGGCAAACACGGCACAACGAAGTCTGGTTCGACTCCAGCTTTCACCTGCTGGGAGAAGTGCCCCTCGCCCTGCGTCTCCGCTCCGTGGGGTTGACCACCACCGAACTGACCGTGGATGCGCGGGCTGCCGGCACCGTGGGCACCGAACGCGGATCTCTGGATGGATTCTGGGAGCCAATCGGTGAAGTGAATGCCCAGATCGGTTCCAATTCGGTCGTGATCCTGACGCCGTCCGGCGAAAGGGGGTTCCTCCGCGCCAACCGCAGGTAAATTCGCCGGGACCTACTGCCGAAACCGGTGCAGTTCCCAACGGCAGGGGATTGGCCGAAAAGAACGGAAGACGACGAAAGGATCGGAAGGCAGGGAGGAACAGGCGGGCGAGGACGCCCGGGGTCCCGGGAGGGACCCGGGGATGCGGTCGGTGCGGCGATTCCTTCTTTTGCTTCTGCGTTTCTTTCGGCCACTCGGCTGCGGGGAAACCTAGTTGCGGCCCGAGCGGGGATTGGCCGCGAAGTCCGATTCAGGCAACCGTCTTTGCGCCTCTGCGTGCTCGGCAATCCACCCGGCGGCTCGGGGTCGGCCGGCAGGATGGATCCGGTTTAGGCTTCCGCCAGGTCGAGGGCTGCGAGCACCGGATGGCGGGCGAGTTTAAGGAGGGCTTCGGGTCCGATCGGTTCCTCGGGTTGCCAGGGAAGACAGACGGTGCGGTGGGCGTGACGTTCGACCACCTCGCGGAGGTAGCGGTGCTCGGCTTCTTCGCGGCGCTGGAGCAGGGGATCGCAGGAACCACACCGCAAGAGACTCTGGTTGATGACCCAGGCGAAGGGTTCGATGCGGGCCCGACGGAGGTCTTCCTGGAGGGCGGCGGCCTCATGGACGGGCGTGGCCTCGGGAAGCGTGACCAGCAGGATGCGGGTGAACTCCGGGTCGCGCAGTCGCTCCAAGAGGCGGACGACCGACTCGGGATGCACGCTGCGGGCCTGGCGTTGCAGTTCGCGGTGGTAGGCTTCGCTGGCGTCGAGCAACAGCAAGGTGTGTCCGGTCGGGGCGGTGTCGAGAACGACAAAGCGGTCGGTCCCCTTGGCCACTTCCCGGGCGAAGGCCCGGAACACGGCGATCTCCTCGGTGCAGGGCGAACGCAGGTCTTCTTCCAGCAGGGCGCGGCTCTCGGCATCCATGCCCTCGGCTTGGTCCCGGAGGATTTCCGCCGTGTAGGCGGCCGTCTCCGCCACCGGATCGATGCGGGCAATGCTGAGATTTTCCACCTGTCCATCCAACGTCTGCGCCAGATGCGCCGCCGGATCGGTGGTAGTCAGGTGCACGGGGTGGCCCCGCCGGGCCAGTGCGAATGCGATGGCCGCGGCGACGGTGGTTTTGCCAACGCCCCCTTTGCCCATGGTCATGATCACGCCGTGCCCCTTGGTTGCCAGGGCTGCAATGAGGTGATCGAGACTTTCGAGGTTGGGCGCGGTCCATTTCAGGGGGGTGGATGGGAGGGCGCGAGCGCCAGATTCTCCCTGAAGGAGGATTCGCAGTCCTTCGATTCCGAGGATGTTCACCGGACGCAGCGGGAGGATCGAGGTAGGCAGGGAATCGATGAAGTTGACTGACTGGTTCATCGCCACTTTTCCGCGCCGTTCCATCGCCTGGGCGGTGAGATCGGTGGGGCAGGAAGTCTCGAAGACGCCATTGAGGATCAATCGTTGGTTGGAGATCCCCAGGCTGCGCAATTCCGTCGAGGTGCGGGCCGCCTCGCGGAGCGCCGCCCCCTGCGGCCGACTGACCAGGACCAGAGTGGTGACACTGGCTTCGGCGAGCTTGCGGGAGGTGGATTCGTAGATGGCCCGTTGCTTCTCCAATCCCGCCAGCGGACCGAGGCAGGATGTGCCGCTGGTGTTGCTGTCGAGGTATTGGTCCCACGCCTTGGCCAGGCTCATCAGGCGCAGGGTGTGGCCGGTGGGCGCGGTATCGAACAGGATGTGATCGTAGTCGGCTCCGGCGCTGGGATCACCGATCAACCCGGAGAACTCATCGAAGGCGGCGATCTCGACCGTGCACGCCCCCGACAGTTGCTCTTCCATGCTCCGGAGCGCCGCCTCGGGCAGGACCCCGCGCATGGGACCGACCAGGCGTTCGCGATACCGCGTCGCGGCATCTACCGGATTGATGTTCATCGCCGAGAGTCCGGGGGCACCGGCCACGGGCGAGGGGATCGAGCCAAGGGGCGTCTCCAGCACCTCATCGAGATTGGAGGCAGGATCGGTGCTGACCAACAGGACCTGTTTGCCGGCCCGGGCCAGTTCGAGGGCGGTGGCACAGGCGATGGAGGTTTTGCCGACCCCTCCCTTTCCGGTGAAGAAGAAGTAGCGGGTCGCGGACGCGAACAGGTCGGCGATCGGGAGGAAGGGTTTCATCCGATGCCCGGGATGGCCGACGTGCCGCGGACCTCGTCCAGCCAGCGGGTGCGTTGGAGTGCGTCGGGGTAGGAACCTTTCAACACCAACCGTCCATCGACGAACACCAGGGGAAGGTGGTCGGGACCCTCGGAAGCGAGGAACGCCTTCACCTGGGCGTTGTCAGCGAAGGCCTGGGGTTGCTGGGCGAGATTGAATCGTTCGACGCGGACGCCGTGGTTCTTCAACTGGTTCAGCCAACTGCCCACGCGAATGAGTTGCGGATCGACCGAGGGGCCGCAGACCCCGGTGGAGCAGCAGAGGGGCGGGTCGTAAAGTTGGAGGTGATGCATGGCGTGAGGAGCGGAGGACGAGGATCGAAGGAAGCCTTATGGCAGCTGCCTTGAATGGAACGAGGGGATGACAAACGTGGCCTTCACCCCAGCAACGATCCCGAATTCCTCTGGTTCCACAAGGCTTCAATGATCGCCCTGACTCCCGGGGGCGCATCGTGACAGCGCTCCTCCGGCGTCACGCGATCCGGGAGGGCGATCACATTTTGAAAAGTGTGATCGCGATCGGGCTCTCGTTGAACACGGGAACGGACGGTCCGCCCGGCTCCTCAGGCCGCTTTAAGCCTCCGGGATGAAGACCCCATCGCGGGTTGGGCGGGGAACGGTCACGGACTCGCGGAGTTCGTCCCGGAGATCAGAGTTCCACCCGTTGGTGCAGCCCCTCCCGATGGCGCGGAGTGAACCCAAGAGTTTCACCACGTGATCACGCGCACCAGGGCTCCGGCCTCGAGCGTGCTGTCGGCGGGGAGATCCACGAGGGCGTTGGCGGCGGCGAGGGAGGAGAGGATGTGGGAGGCCTGGACGCCGGTGGGGCGGACGGCGGCGTTGTCGTCGATCCAGGCGCGGACGAAGTGGCGTCGGGAGCCCGGATTGGAGATCGGTTCGGCCAGGATGCCCGGGCGGGTGGCCGGCGCGGGGGATTCGGCTCCGGCGAGTTGACGCAGGGCCGGCAGCACCAGCAGCACGGCGGTGGCAAAGGCGGAGACCGGGTTGCCCGGGAGTCCGAGGAGATAGGTGTTCTCGCGTCGGCCGGCGAAGAAGGGCTTTCCGGGTTTCATGGCGATCCGCCAGAAATCGATGCCGAAGCCAAGTTCCAGCGCCGCGGTCTTGAAGAGATCGTGATCTCCGACCGAAGCGCCGCCGACGGTGATCACCACCTGGGCGAGACGGGAGGCTTCTTCGAGGGCGGCGCGCGTGGCAGCGGGATCGTCGGGAATGACCACGGCGTGGATCACGCGGCCTCCAGCGGATTCCACCAGGAGCGTCAGGGCACCCAGATTGGATTCGTAGATGCAGCCCGGGGGCAGGGGTGCGCCGGCAGGACGCAGTTCGGAGCCGGAGGCGATGAGGGCGACGGTGGGTTCCGTGGCGAGGGTGACGGTCCGGATGCCGCAGGCCTGGAGCAGCGCGATCCGTTGGGGGGTGAGCTCGTCGCCCGCCGCGAGGATGGCGGTGCCGGCCTTTACGTCGTCGCCGGCGAACCGGATGTTCTCCCACGGTTTGACGGGATCAAGGACGAGGAGGCGTCCCTCGGGATCGAGTTCGCAGTCTTCCTGCATGAGCACGGCGTCGGCCCCGGCGGGGATGGGCGCACCGGTGAAGATGCGGGTGGCGGTGCCTGGTGGAAGCAGGGCGGGAGCGGAATCCGGGCCGTCGGTGGAGGCGGGCGTGGGCCCGGCGGGGATCGAACCGGAGACCTTGAGGACGGGGTCGGCGGACTGGGTGTCCACGGAGCGGACGGCGTATCCGTCGACGGCGGAGTTGTCGAACGGCGGGAGTGAAACCGGGGCGGAGATGGCGCGTGCAGCGAAACGCGGACGGGTGGGTGACCCCGGCGCGACGAGGCGGTTCAGGTCAAAGTCTTCGGATGGGTTGGCGCTGAGACCGGCGAGCAGACGGCCGAGGGCTTCTTCGTAGGAGATCATGAATGGTCGGATCGGGGATCAAGGGCGTCGCGCAGGCCGTCGCCGAGTTGGTGCAGCGCGAGCAGGGTGATGGCGAGGAGACCGGCGGGAAAGGCAAGGAGCCACCAGCGGATCTGGATGGGATTGATCTGTCGGGCACCGTCCTCGATGAGGGTGCCGAGGGAGGCGTCGGGCGGACGGATGCCCAGGCCGAGAAAGCTGAGGAAGGATTCGTAGAGGATGACCGAGGGCACCGTGAGGGTGGCGTAAACGATGATCACGCCGGTGACGTTGGGAAGGAGGTGACGGCGGAGGATGAAGCTGGCCGGGGCACCGAGTCCCTGGGAAGCCAGGATGAAGGGGCGGTGGCGCAGCGAGAGGACCTGGCCGCGGACGATCCGGGCCATGTTGAGCCAGGAGACGGCCCCGAGACAGGCAAAGAGCAGGAGGAGTCGGGCGGACCCGGCGAACGATGGGGCGACGGATTGCAGCCAGCGGATCAGAAGGGCTTCGGTCAGGCCGATCACCAGCATGACGAAGATGATGTTCGGCAGGGCGTAGAGGATATCGACGGTTCGCATCATGACGGCATCGACGCGTCCGCCGCTGTAGGCGGCGACGAGTCCCCAAGCGACGCCGATCACCACGCTGACGGCCGCGCCGGTGAGGCCAACGAGAAGGGAGATCCGGGTACCGACGAGGGTGCGGGTGAGCAGGTCGCGGCCATGGATGTCGGTGCCGAGCCAATGGGTCCGACCGGGCGTGGCGAAGGCGAGGTCGGAGGCGCGGTTGGGATCGTGGGCGGAGAGCAGTGGGCCGGCGAGGGCGGCGAGGAGGATCACGACGAGGACAACGCCTCCGAGGAGAGCGGCGCG
>JBDNHZ010000290.1:0-24457 GCA_041688515.1 Verrucomicrobiota bacterium | reverse complement strand
CTGTTCAAATCGGCTCCCATCGAAGACCGGGATCAGGCGTGGTTCACAACGACGGAGCAACGATCACGACGCCGGACGGCACGGACCTGAAGTACGTCGTTTTCTTAGCTTCGTTGCTGTTCAAATCGGCTCCTATCGATGGCCGGGACCGGAAATGTCTTACAACAACGGAACAACGGCAACGACGCCGGATGGCAGGGACCTGACGGACGTCGTTCTCTTTGCTTCGTTGCTGTTCAAATCGGCTCCTATCGATGGCCGGGACTTGAAATGTCTTACAACAACGGAGCAACGGTCACGACGCCGGATGGCTGGGGCCTGAAGTACGTCGTTCTCTTTGCTTCGTCGCTGTTCAAATCGGCTCATGTCGAAGACCGGGAACGGGCCTGGTTCACAACGACGGAGCAACGATCACGACGCCGGGCGGCAGGGACCTGAAGTACGTCGTTTTCTTTGCTTCGTGGCTGTTCAAATCGGTCTTCAATCCGTGGCACCGACGAACCGTTTTACTCCGCGTCTTGATCCTCTGCTGGCAGGGTCACTGGAGGTATGGCCGGTACTCCGGAACCAGTTCCTGAATCGTCCGCTTGAGTTCGCCAGGTTCGGCGGTGTGGAGGCGTGGATGGATCTTCGCAAAGAAGGCCTCTACCGTCGAAATTTCCGGGGGCTGTGAGACGAATCGGAAGATCTTGGGATGCCCAGTCTCGGTGAGCTGTTCCTTGTGATGGGAGAGTTCCTCGAACAGCTTTTCGCCAGGCCTCAGTCCCGAGAATTGGATCTCGATGTCTTCCCCGGCCTGATAGCCAGAGAGCTCGATCATCTGGGTGGCCAAATCGACAATCTTGACCGGCTCACCCATGTCGAGAACGAAGATCTCCCCTCCTTGGCCCAGGGTTCCTGCCTGAAGGACGAGGCCCACAGCTTCCGGGATTGTCATGAAATACCGGGTGACATCGGGGTGGGTCACCGTGACCGGGCCTCCGGCTGTAATCTGTTTCTGAAAGGTGGGAACCACGGATCCGGACGATCCGAGGACGTTGCCAAACCGGACTGCCATGAAGCGTGTCTGACCGGGATTTGCCGCCTGAAATGCCTGGAGAAAAATCTCAGCGATTCGTTTGCTGGCGCCCATCACATTGGTTGGATTGATGGCCTTGTCAGTGGAGATCAGTACAAACCGCCCGACCCCGCATTCATGGGCCAGTCGGGCAAGATTTGCCGTGCCCATCGAGTTGTTCCGGATGGCCTCGCCGGGCTGGCTTTCCATCATCGGCACGTGTTTGTGGGCAGCGGCGTGGAAGATCGTATTGGGCTTGTGCCTCTGGAGGAGATCCCGGATGCGGGTGGGGTCCGCAATGTCTGCCACCAACGGGACGATGACACTCCGGCCTCCCCGCTCGATCAGCTCCTGCTCAATCTGGAAAAGTTGGACCTCGGACCGCTCGATGAGCAGCAGCGACCTGGGTGAATGAGCCAGGATCTGCCGGCAAAGCTCGCTCCCAATGGATCCCCCCGCACCCGTTACGGTCACGACTTGATCACGGATCAGGCCGCGAATGCCTGCCTGATCGAGCGCCACAGACGGGCGGCGGAGCAGGTCCTCAATCTGGACGGGGCGAAGCTGTGCCAGCTTGACCTTGCCGGCCACCAACTGGTCGAGAGCCGGCATCGTGTCCGATGGAACTCCAATCTCCGCGGCGATACGCGCGATCTCCCCTAGCCGAGAGGCAGTTGCCGTTGGCATCGCGATGATGACCTTGCGGATCTGGAGCCTCCAATGGTCTTCCCTCAGGAGCTCCGGCTTTCCCACGATGGGAATGCCGTGCAGCCGTTGATTCCACTTCATGGGATCGTCATCGAAGAATACGACGGGCTTGAAGCGGAGGGAGGGCTTGTTCAGCAACTCACGGACGATTGCTGCCCCAGCCTCGCCAGCGCCCACAATGGCCGTGGGACGCGCGACTCCCCGGATGGCGCCTTCCGGATTCCTGCTTGAGCGTTGACGCTCACCCCAGAAGCGCAGGGTGGCGCGGGCCGTGGCCACGCCTGCGGTCAGCAGGATGATGTCCAGAATCATGACCCCGCGTGGAATACGCACACCCAACAGCGCTGTTGCTGCAAAGAGGATGAAGCACGACAAGGAGTTGGCGACCAGGATGGCGCGCAGGTCCACCATGCTGAAGTAGGTGGGAAGGACGCTGGCCTGGCCGGTGGCCAACAGCACGCCGGTCTGGGTGAGGATCGCCCAGCCAACGACCTGCATCAACTGCACGAGGTACTCTTTGGGTACGTGCCCGTCGAAGCGGATATAATACGAGGCGACGAATGCTGCGAGGCTAACGAGGGCGTAAAGCCCTGCGAGGGACAGGAAGCGGAAGAAGCGCCTTTGTTTGGTTCGGGGCATGTCAGGGGCGGAGAGTTGAGAGAAACCGATGGACGCGGGCTGGATTGCCGTAGGCGGAACAGTTGTCAGGCAGGTCGCGCACCACCACCGCCCCAGCTCCGACCACGACACCGCTTCCAATAGACCGTCCCGGGGTCACGCAGGCACCGGTGCCCAGCATGGTCCCTGAACCGATCCGTACACCACCTGCCACTCGCACCCCCGGGCACAAATGCACATGGTCCCCAACGAGACAATCGTGGTCGACCGAGCAAGCGGTGTTGAGAATGCAGTTCATTCCGATGCTGGCCCCAGGGTTCACAATGGCGCCGGCCATGAGGACGGTGCCCGGACCTACGAAACTTCGATCGGACACGATGGATGCCGGATGTACAACGGTCAGTGGGATGCCCCCGCGTAGGTGAAGTCGTTCGAAAATGGCAGCACGGGCGCAATTGTCACCGATGGCGACCACAAAGCGGAAAGAAACAAGGTTCAACCATCTGCCGTCCGTCGCGCCAATGATCTGCACGCCATCCAGGGAATCGCTACGCGGGTGATCGTCCACGATCCAAGCTGCCTTTCGAGCCGAACATGCCAAGGCGTCCAGCACGACACGAGCATGGCCGCCGGCACCGTAGATGATCAAAGGACCCGCATCTTTGGATGGGCTATGGACGACGTGACTACCGCGGTCGGTCTGCGCGAGGTCCGAGGTTGGAGGGCTTCCAGGCATCTAAAAGGTTGGCTGCGGATCTGTTTGGGACGGCGAAGTTAGCGCCAAAGCTCGGATTCAACCCTTGGAATCCGCTGCTCGCCTGGCATCGAGAAGCCCCATGAAGGACAGCATGAACTCATTCACTCGGTGGAGGTCAAATTTTGCTTCGGCCAGTTTGCGGCTCTCGATTCCCATCAGAAAGATCCTGCCGGAATCGCTCGCGGCCTGCAACATCGCCTCACCAAGCCTGCTGTGATCTTTGACCGGGACAAGCCATCCATTCCGCCCGGCGACCCGGGGTTTCTGTGGTAATGATGGGCCTCCCCATCGCCATGGCCTCCAGCACAGTCCTTTGAGTTCCTTCTCGGTAAGAGGGCATGTCGTAGCTGGACGCCTCACGGCAGTGTGGGCGGACATCGTCGATCCATCCATGATGCTCGATCAGTCCTTCCTCCATTCAGGCATCTACCTCAGCACTTGTCCGAGAGTCGGGGTTCCTGTCCGGTGGGCTCACGATACGAAAGCTTACTTTGGGTAGCATGGATTTCACCTTGAGGGCCGGGGAGATGAATTCGTAAATCCCTTCTCGCAGCAAAGCCGCGCAACTAGAGGGAACGTCACGGAATCCGTCACGCCCGATGTGGCAGAGTACTGGTGAAGATCCACTCCGGATCCATTTAGTATATGGGCTGGAATGTGGCCCTGAAGCCCCAACCTTCCGACGATTTGGAGATCGTCTGGAATCCGGATGAAAGCGCCATTTCAGTGGCGGGATCTTAGAACGGGAAGTAGACACGTATGTAAGGGGTCGCGCAACAATAGCATGACCTTTTCATCGCGTGGTTGGATTGTGTGGTTCCACTAACCGCTGAACGACGCCGGCGAAAAGTTCAGGCCTCCCATCTGCTCGTCCGTGACTTTCTCGCCTGTTTCATAACGCTTGGTGTCAATCGCTGCCTTGACCAACAATCCCTCCCGAGTCGTCGTGCTCGCGATCAAGTTGACGATGACCTGATAGGTCGTGAGCGGTCGTCCGTGCCAGTTGTTGGTGATAAAGCTGAAGAGCCGGTGTTCGCTCTTGTTCCATTTGCTCGTTCCCGGCGGGAAATGACAGATACTATGCCGCAATCCAAGCACGTCCGCCAGTTCCTGGAGCGCCACCTTCCACAACCGGTTGCGATTGCTGTTGCAGCCTCCCCCGTCGGCCGTGATCAACAGCTCTGTTGCCCCTGGAAACCGGCGTGAGCCCACCGCCTTCCACCACCGCCGGATGCTCGCCATCGCAAATCGCGGGGTGTCGTGGTCGATGCCCAGAGTCAACCATTTCTGGTTGGTCGCCAGATCGTAGATTCCGTACGGGATAGCCTTGCCCGTACCAGGCTCTGGGTAGCCGTGGATGTTGGCTTCCACGAGCTCGCCCTTCGGCCGCCATGTTCGGCCCGCGTTCTCGAATTCGCCCACCAGTCCTTTCCTATTGGTGTCGAAGGAAACCGCCGGTTGCCTGCGGTTCTAATATTCCGACACACTTCGCCCGATGCATTCGAAAAGAGCGTTTCGGTTTGGGTGGGAGGATCCCTCCTTGGTTTTCGAATTCGACTGAAGGCTGGCTACCGAGCGGACGCTCGCGGGATCACTCCTGCCGCGCTGTTCGTCGGCGAGTCACGTCGTGCTCTCGTAGTTCCACAGCAACGCTGACTCCGAATGTCCACGCGTCCCGCATTCCAGAAGCTTCTCCAATGCGGTCACAAGGCCGCAATTCAATACGGTCAGCGCCTTCCGACCGCCACTCGGTCGCCGGACCCTCACAAAGACGACGGCCCCCAAGCGACTCGTCGGTTGGGCGAGCTCGCGTTGGCCGGCGCGAATAGTATTGCGTGCAAGTCCCGTATCCGTGGAGACCGGGGCAATCCCACCTCGCCCCAACTGCGAAGGTTCTGCGGCAGCTCACCGCCCGCGCACACGTTTGTCCATGCGGCCCCCGAGCAGGCGATACTTTCACAGATATGAGGGATGACGTGCTTTGAGCCGATGGCCGACAGTGGTGCCTGCCTGTGCATATAGAATTAACCTATAAATAATCTTGTTATTGTTGCGCGAGTGTTTAGGCGCTGGACTTGCCCGGATCTGGCGCCAGCCCAACCACAAACTAGAGTGCAGGCCCCAGAAAAGCCTCCATAGCCCACGCCATGTAGTCGCGTAGGCCGGAGTCAAAAGGAATGGACGGCTCCCATCCAAGGGCTCGCTTTATGGCCGACACATCAGCAAGCGAATGACGGACGTCGCCCATTCTAGGAATGGCATGCACCACCTCGGCGCGCAAGCCAGAAACCTCCTGCATGTATGAAACGAGCGCGCAGATCGAGATAGCGCTGCCGCTACCAAGATTGAAAGCACCGCTAACCCCCTTGTTGACACCAGCAGCCAGGTTTGCGCGAGCGACATCGTAAACATTGATGAAATCTCGCGTCTGTTCCCCGTCGCCAAAGATGGTGATGGGCTGACCGAATATCAGGCGTTGGGCAAAGATCGGAATCACGTTGCCGTAGGCATCGAAGCGCTGATGCACTCCGTAGACATTGAAGTACCGAAGGCACACGGCTTCGATGCGGTGGAGTTTCGCGTAGGCCAGACAAAGCTTTTCGGCGCACAGTTTGGTTGCGCCATAGGGGGTGTCGGGTTCACACGGGTGATCCTCGCGAATCGGAAGGGTCTTTAGCTCCCCAAAAATTCCGGCTGAGGACGAGAAGACAATCTTTCTCAAACCGTGCCGTCGCATGGCCTCCAATACATTCAAAGTCCCGATGACATTCATCGTCGCATCCACGAACGGGTGATCAATGGAACGTGCATTTCCAACGGATGCTGCGAGGTGAAAGACAACCTCTGTGCCCGCCATTGCAGTATCCAGCAATGAGGTATCCCGCACGTCTCCAACAATGAAACGGGACACGGGAACGTCCAAAAGGTTGATCCGATAGCCCGAGGCCAGAGAATCGATTACGTGAACCTCGTGCCCATTCTCGAGAAGGAGGCGGACGAGATTTGAACCGATGAATCCGGCTCCGCCGGTAACGAGGACTTTCATTTGGGTATCAATAGCCGGCTGAAGAGTGACGGTAGCTGAGCATGATTCGCGCAACCGTGGCTGCCACGTTCCGCTTCAGGTACTCCGGTGGGGAATTCCATTTTGTTGTTCCTGCCATCGCGAGGCGCATTCCTGACAGCAGTCGATCGACGTGTTGACCCGCAAGGATGTTGCTTCCGCACTCGGTGGTCTCAGGACGTTCGGTGACATCGCGGATGGTGACGTTAGGGATGCCAAAGATACAGGCTTCCTCCTGGACAGTGCCACTGTCGGTAACAACACCGGCGGCGCTCCTTTCCAGGCGAATAAAGTCAAACAGGCCGAAGGGTTGTTCCAGGCGGATCCATTTTGGGTCAACCTGGATTCCTTGGCATTGGATGCGGTCGGCCGTACGAGGATGCACGCTGACAACGGCGGGTTTGCCGAATTCGCGGGCAAGCGTGGTCAGCGCATCGAGGAGAGCGCGGAGCCGGTCGGGAAGATCGACATTTTCGGCGCGGTGCAGGGTGACGAGGAAATAGCCGCGTTCTTCGAGGCCGAGTCGGGCGAGGGCGTTGCTGGCGTCGACCTGCGGTTGGAAGTGTTCCAGCACTTCGAGGATGGGATTGCCGACGACAAAAATGCGGTCGCGGCGAATGCCCTCCCGGACAAGATTCTCAGCGGAACGTTCGGTGTATGGGAGTAGGACGTCGCTGCTGTGGTCGATGATGCGGCGGTTGACCTCTTCAGGAACGCGGTTGTCGTAGCATCGGTTGCCCGCTTCTAGGTGGTAGACCGGGATTCCGCGC
Source organism: Verrucomicrobiota bacterium (assembly GCA_041688515.1). GTDB lineage: Bacteria > Verrucomicrobiota > Verrucomicrobiia > Limisphaerales > UBA9464 > UBA6176. Next base: position 17,483 of record JBDNHZ010000290.1, on the reverse strand, counting down.
CGTGCGGCAACAATTGCGGCGAGACCCGAGTTGGTGTCGCCGAGGATAAGAAGGCGGTCAGGCTTCTCCTGGGCGATCAGGTTGTCGATGCCGCTGAGGATTTGGCCGGCCTGGTCGGCGAAACCGTTGGCCCGGATGCCGAGGTGATGATTGACGGGACGTACCCCCAGTTCGCGGAGGAAGATGTCGCTGAGGTTCGGGTCGTAGTTCTGCCCGGTGTGGACCGTGACCTGTTCACTGTGCTCATCGAGTAAACGCAGGATCAGGCTGAGGCGGATGATCTCGGGGCGGGTACCGAAGACGGTCAGTATTTTCATTGGAATTGAAACGACAGGCTAAGTTGATATGCCTATGACTCCAGCAAGGACTCTATAAAATCAGCGTACTTCCCGAACTGGTTCTCAGCCGAAAAACGGGAAGTTAAACCCATGGCCGAATTTCGCATCTTCGGGAGAGAACCTGATTGTACGAGCCCAACCAATGTCGAGTACAGAGATTCCGAAGACTCGGCCTCGTACACTGCCCCGCAACCCTCCTCGAGCAGAATCTGCCCAACCTCGCCACGGATTGAGGTAAGCATGGGCAAGCCGGATGCAATGTAGTCGTAAAACTTGTCAGGCATCTCGACGGTTGAACCTCGGCGATACGGCATGAGACCGACATCGCAAATACTCAGAATCGGCTCCAAGTCGACGAACGGAACCCGTCCCAGGAATATTACGTGATCAGGAAATCTCGCTTGAGCGTCTACCACAGGCCCGCAGAGCGGACCCGACCCAGCGATCACCAGACGAATGGGAACACTTTCGCGGGCCAATCTTTCGGCAAGCGAAAGCATAGTCGCAATGTCGTAGTTATGGCCAATGGTACCAATATACGCGACCGTAACCCATCCAATCCTTGCCGAAACATGCTTTGAAGGAAAGATACCATGAGTTGGCGAATCGCTCGAAGGGATTCCGTTATATACTGTCAACCTTGGTATATGCTTTGGAACCAAGCCGAAATGACTATTTGCCAGTGAGACAACGCCGCTTGCCGTCGAAAGATTCGCATGCCGAAGGGCCCGAATAAGCCAGAATACAGGATGGCCGGAGACAGAAAGCCAACGTGGAAGCACGCCTTCAAAAAGCTCGGGCCACAAGTCAACGATATCGCAAACAAACCGGGCTCCGAATCGTCGGCAAAGGCGCTTGCACACTAAGCCTGCCAAAGCTGGGGGCTCTTTACATACAATTACAAGCGGAGGGCCAGGCCAGCGATTTGAAAGGAGAAACAGTTGCAATGAAAACCAGCACTCGGAGAGTAGGCGCCCTGGACCTACATTCGAATGGTATGCAAAACCTCGCAGGGAAACCAGCCACCAACCTGACTCAAGCTGTTCAAGGGCCGGTTTCCGAAGTCGGTGCCGCTTGGTGTAGTGACAGTAGTCTGAGATAATGACGACGACCTGATGTCCTCTCGCAACCAGCGATCTGGCTAGATTCTCCCACCGAGCCGAACGATACCCAGAGCTCGGCGGGATCTCATATGGAGAGACTAGCCATATTGTTTTTGGGATAAAAGCTTTGGCGGTCATACACTTGATAAGTTCAGTAAAACTATGGAGTCGCTACTGTCGATTGAGAAGTTCGCGATAAACCGTCCCCAACTTTTGAGCGATTGAATCCCAATCAAACTCGGTGTATGCAAGTCTACGCGCGGCTTTACCCATTTCCGCCAACTGTGCTGGATTCTCCATTACCCGCCGGAGTCCGAGGGCAAGTGAGCTAGGACTACCACCAAGTTCCCAGCCTGCGCCGCGCTCCTGAACCAAGGAGGACACGTTCGTCTCGGGTGTTAGAATGCACGGAACGCCGTGCGCCAAGGCCTCCAATACAGAAATGGGATGACCCTCCCAACGTGAAAAGTACACGAAGCAATCCGACTCAAAAAAAGCTCTGCTTTTCTCAGGCCCCCGTAGCGCGTCCCGAAAGTGGACGATATCTTCCAGTCCAAGATCAGTTATCATTCTGAGGAGTCGTTTAGAATCGGGATCTGAGGCCGGGCCAGTGATTGAAAGGGATGATCCAGTTTGTCGAAAGAGGTGGCTTTCACACTGGACTGCCTTCAGCATTCGATCCATGCCCTTGTGAAGTATATCGATTCTCCCCAGATATAAAAAGCGAATGGATGGGCCGATTGGACGAGATGTCCGCAGAGATTTGTCCGGTCTATAAATACCGTTGGGCGATATAAACACAGGCCGGCCCCACAGGGAAACCTCTTTGGCCTCACCTGCGTTAAGGCAGTGAATAGCAAGGCATCTTCTGACCATTGCCGAAAAGAAGAGGAGGTTTCCAATGATTTTTTTGAATCGCTTGCTGCGCTGCGCGCCGATTGTCATCCCCCCCCTAGGAACGATTAGGTAGGGAATACCGCTTTGAAAGGTCTCCGAGGCAAGTCGAGCCTGTGCAGGAATATAGGTGCTATGAAAAACAACCAAATCAGGCTTGCCGGTCACCTCGGTGATTCCCTTCATCGAGCCGCCACGCACATCCTGCAATGCAAGAAACTGAAAGTCGCACTTAAAATCGGAGGGAACGCAGGGAATACTCGAAATAAGCACAACTCGCGTGTTGCTGCGATGCAGTGCTGCAGAAAGCTCTATTGGAGAGTATGAGACCCCCCCGATCTTGCTATGGTCAAGAGGTGCAACCTGAAGCACTAGTGGAGATATTCTCACAGTATTGGCGGGATAGGTTTTAGCATGAGGCGATGAACTCTAGCACACGCAGGGCGTTTACGTTAGAATCAAAGTGTGCTAGCGCCATGCTGCGCCCGGCCTGCCCGACTTCTTTTGCCAGACATGGGTTTGAGATCATCCGTTGAATGGCCTCCGCCAGTTCGTCAACATCTCCAGGCTTACACAGAATGATATCGCGATTGTTCATTAGATAGAGTCGTACATCACTTACGTCCGATGCGATGACGGGCCGCCCAGAAGCGAGATACTCTCCCAGTTTCGTGGAGAGCCCAACTTGATTTACTGGCAGGTCAAGTTTGGGCATCACAAGAACCGTCGCCAGTGATTGAAGATCGGGAATCCGGTCTCCGTCAACAAGACCGAGGTTTTGAAAGCAATCATCAATACCCAACACGGAAGCGAGCTCGTCTGGAACCTCAGCGTCAACAGTTCCAGACGAACCTGCAACGATAAGATTAGCTATGATTCCGGATCGTCGCAGCAAAGCCACAGCCTCGAGTAGGATTCCTAATCCCTGCGATTTGGCGAAGGAGCCAGTATATACAATAACGGGAGCGCCTGGTATCCGAACAACTCCTTGAAAGCCCCTCGGGTCTCCTCCGGAGAATGTAGCGACATCGACTAGGATTGGCAGGCGAAGGATTGGTAGCGATGGCCTAATTGAGCGGGCCCAGTCTTCAATGCGGGAACTGATCGCCAGAAGGCCAGATGATAAACGGGGTGCGGTTGCGATTGCCAGAGAATCGAGATACACTGCTATCCGTATCAAAGGAGTTGACGTCAGTCCGGGCGGATACAAGTCTACAATCTCAGTATATACCCGAATCCCCAAGATTCGCGCTACTGCCACTGCCACGAGGGAATCGATCCATGGCTGGTATGCGTAGAAGACATCAGGAGGGCGTGCTACCAATTTCCAGATAATGCCCAGGGTCCATTTTGATCTCGTGAACAGGTGCAGCCAGATGGGTATACGAGCTGCGCCCCTTCGAAGGGACTGGCCGAGCTTGGCAATGTAGGCTTGTTCAATACGGTAACTGCCCCTATCGACCGATGAATCAATTGAAGAGTATGGCACTGATACCGTGACGTCCGCCCCTGCCGCCGCAAGCGCTTGAGCCAGCGTGGCCACACGGCGAGCAGGCGCCCGACCCTTAGGAAACTCGATTCCTGCAACTATTAGTATTCGCATGTTCTAAGGAATGTGAGCCAGTTGCTTCTTCCGCAGGAGCAGGTGCCTCTGTGCAGCGTAGCGCTGCGAGGCGATGCACAGGCCAAGTGACAAGTAGACATACGGCGCTTGAAAGGCATCATCCCGGGGATAACCAAACATGGAATGAACAAGCACAAAGGAACAGGCAGTAATTAGAAAAGTGAGTTCGACCGATCTCACTCCTTTGAGCCATGCCCTTGTAAGAACTGCCATAGCCCAGAGGTATGGGACAAACCCGAGGATCATGGCAGGTATTCCGACTCGCTGCGCCCATCGAACGTAATCGTTGTGTGGCCCCCCAAAGATCACGCTGCCAAGGCCTGCTCCATGAAGATACTCGGAGGCTGTCAATAGATTCGCGCCCTCGGCTGCCTTGGAGGCACGGGTGGATTCGGTAAAACTCTCTACGGTTAGGAAGCGAGTTGCGAATCTCTCGTTCTCAATGGATGTCGAACCAACGGCGGCCAGAATATAGACGAGAATTGCTGCGTAGCCGCAAAGTAGAATTCTACTGAGGGGCCGCGAACCCCGTGGTGAGAGGAAGGCCCATGATACTGTGGTGAAGCCGATGAAAAGAGTCGATTGCCTCGAACCAGACGCAGCTGCGTACAGGGTGAGTACAACGCAGATTGCAGTGGGAGTGATTCGATAGCCGAATCGATGCTCTTGAGAGGCCCAAAAGATCGCGCAGGCGTAAGTGAATGTTAAATAGGGAACATAACTATTGTAGGAAAGGCCTGATGCTCCATATCTAATAACGTTCACGATCTCGGATGGTTGAAAGATTACACCTTTATAGATCAGGTAACCAACGACGCTTGCAATTGATGCAGTTGCAATGATCTGGGCCAAAATTCTCAAATTCGCAAGGCGCCACGGTAGCAATCCAGCCAGCATCGTCAGCGGCAGATACAGAGTTGCGTTTCTGATGACATAGAGGCCAGGATTAGCCAATGCCACATCGTCTAGTACGGTCTCATCTGATCCATTGTACAATTGGCGATCTAGCACGAGCAGCCAAACCGCTACAAGAGCGAGAACAAATGCAGACATAAAGGCGACTGGCACCAACGGGATCCGGGAGATACCCGACTTACCGAACTCAATCAGTCCTGCCAAAATGAAGAGGACGGAGAATGCCTCCCGATAATAGGAAAACCCGGTTTGAGCAACATAGTGAAATGGATGTACAAGGATAAACAGGATGATGACGAGATGTCCAAAGGACCATTTGAGGGTGGAATTTGGCGAGGAACGAATCATTGGTTGATTTGAGTGAAGGTAGGTACTCCTTGCGACCTGAGTGGCGAAATAGCTAGGCCCTGAGAGTGCCCAGTGCTATCCGCTAGTTACCGCCTTAGATTCGGCGTTGGTTTAGTTTGCACAGCGATTCTGTATAAAACGGGTTTCTGCCGTCCTTTACTCGTCTCGCCTACATATGAACATGTTCATATGTGCACAGGCTCTTCGGAGCCGCATTGGGGCGTGATACATCAGGCTGCGAAGAGGCCGGCGCAACGGATTTCGAAGAAGGATTGAATCCCAAATACTAAGGAATAGACTGTGCTCTCGAGTCAAGAAAGCTGAGACTCCGTAAGGAAAGGTCTCCAAAACCGTAAGGCCAGATTCCTTTAACATCAATGAAAACTCCATCTCGTCGAAGTAGTACTGATGAAAGCGGAATCCCTCCTTCAGTTGTTCGGTATGAGCCTCTGGTAGCTGCGCCAACGCCTGACCTCGATACGGGTTGAGGTGGGGGACGGATATCATGGCGACACCTCCCTTTCGAAGGACTCGACGAGCTTCGTTCAGAATTGGTTGAGGTCCCGAAAAGAAATGTTCAACCACACCAAAGGAAAGGTAGGCGTCTAAAAAATTGTCGGCTATATTTAGCGAAAAAACATTATCTACCTTTACATTCAAGTGTGGCAACACCGTTTGGACCTGTCGGATTACCCCGGGTTCATAATCTATTCCCAGTACCTTGCCGAAGCCACGGCGTACTAGTCCTTCGACCATTTGCCCGTTGCCACAACCAGCCTCGAGGATTACGTCATCTGGCTTAAGGAACCGAAAGGCATAGTGTTCGAACTCGTCCATTCTCCCAGCGGCAAGGTTTCGAAGGTACTTCCTCATTAAGTCATCGCTCCAATACTGTGCCCAATAGGAGCTATGCTCATTGTTCTGGTGATAAAGGGCTAGGCGATCCTTTACGCGGAGGAACTTGGTGCCCGGCTTGGGTGCTCGAATGATAGGTGACGTTTTCATGTGGCCGAAAAATCAGGCGGGAGGATTTGATTCCGAATCGGGCGGAATGCGTTTTTAGCGCTATGTTGGAGTGCGATATTGAGGCGGTCCCGTTGGATTGTCGCTGTGTCTGCCCGCAAAACCTCGTGTATGTAGGGTCCTATGGGTATTTCACGTTTATACAGCAGTATTACGCCCGGTCCGAGCGCTGTAACTGCCCGAAGTCCAGAAACAATTACGGGACGTCCAGTGGCCAAGTAGGATAGAGTCTTGTTTGGGAGCGTGACACTCAAAGCCCAGGCGTCGGGAAGCTTATAGGGCATCCATAGGACATTCATTCCAAGCATCCAATCAAACAGGTTCGAGCCGTAGAGGGGGGGGGCAATGCGTAGGTTTGGTACTTCACTGAGAAGAAGGCGCGTCCTTTCGCTATCGCAAACTCCGATGAAGTGGAGCTCAATCCCTGCACATCGTCCCGCCTCTGCAATAAGCTTGAAATCGAGCCGTTTATCGATGTTTCCTACAAAGCCTACTCGAATTGGAGGATGAATTGGGGAAGGTAGCGGTGAGTTGGGCACTCTATAGTCATGCCCGGGGATAATGACCGTCGTCTTGTCTGGCTGCGCTACCAGAGCTGTGTAATGTTCTGAGGTTATGTAAACGTGCTGAGCTAACGCGGCAGACTCACGAATCTGGTTCTGAATCAAAATGGCGGTGCGACGGGAGGGAGCGAAAAGTGTGAAATCGTCATTGCACACAAACGCAGTGCGTACCGCGATCCCAGATGAGAGTAACCAAGGGCGCCGAAAATCAAATGAGATCAGACCTTCGGCTGAATGGTCTCTCAAAAAGGGTAGTTTTCGAATGCGTCTAATCGTGAGAAGCCGCTCTAGTCTTGAGAATTGTGGCAAACTTGCGGTCAGCCGCCAGGGCAAGTGAACAGAGGATGGCGCCCTCCAAACCGTTAAATTTGGTTCGGGTGATGTGTAAGACTCGGAACGAAGTTGGCGCCAATTCGAGGGGAAATCGATGTAAAGGATATTAGCGTATTTAGTCAGGTGTCGAGTCAGCTGATGGCGGAGCCTCGGCAATTCCGACCAAGGCGTGACGGTTGCGATTACGACTGCCGGGAGATTCGTGGCGGCGTTCCTGTCGACGTCTGAATTCATAGACTATTGTTTGGCACTAGGCCCAAGACGATTCGCGCCCTCGAGCACACTGGTCAGGTGACTTAGGCACGCCGAATAGTCATAAAGTTTTAGCACATGAGCATGTCCGTTTTCAGCCATTCGCTGCGCTCGCTCCGGACTTCGATGCATCCAGTCGATTGCGTAGGCTAGATCGTCTGGAGAATTCGGTGGAATCAGAAGACCGGACTCGCGATCGGTTATCAATTCCGGGATCCCATTCACCTTTGTCGCAATGCAAGGGACACCCATGCCCATCGCCTCAATGAGGGCGTTTGGGACTCCTTCCATTCTTGAAGGCATGATGAAGAGACTAGCCTTAGCTAGGGCGCTAATCACCTCCCCATTGGGCCGGCGCCCCTGCCATTGGATAAGTTCCCCGATTCCGAGGCCGCTCGCAAGAGCTCGCAGCGATTCAAGCTCGGAGCCTGCGCCAAACACTGAGACTGAATATCTGCACTTCACCCTGGCTAGCGCCTTCAGCAAAACATCAAGGCCCTTCTTGTGCTCGAGAGCCGCGGTGCACACAACGCGCAGCTCATCCGATTGTCGCCAAGGAACAAATGGCATGTCTCGGATCGGGAGTCGACGAATGTTTCGGACAACAATCAAGCGCTTCGCGGCTTCGTGGAATCCATTCTGGCGAAGATCAGCTCCAGCCCATTCGCCATTGCCAAGTAGCGTCGGGACTGCCAAAAGAGTGCGGGATAAACGCGCCCGCTTTTCCGCAAGGATTAGGTCTCTAATGTCGTATCCTCTCGCGATGGCAGCGAACTTCAGAGCCTTAGCCCTAGCCAAGTCTATGCATGCTTCTGCAGTTGGTAGTAGCCATTGTGCGTAGAGGATGCGTTCGGGAAGGCTTGTTATGCTACGGGCGGATCTGGAGATGGCCCTCGAAAGGATCCTTGGCGTCCATCTTTGGATTACCGGCCATTTCGGCCAAAAGTAGCGCGCATAGTACACCTCTTCATTTTGAATGCAGTCCTTGGGGCGCTCACGGGCCTGATTCCAAAACCGATTCGAGCGGGCTATTCGACGCAAATGCAGCACAGCAACATCGTGCCCATCAGCCGCTAGGGCTTGGACCTGCTGCCTAATGAATAGCCCTGACACTGGATTGTCATTTGTGGGGTAATCTGGGGTTACTACCAAAATCTTCATATTGCTAGCGTTTGCCGTACCTTGAGGCTCTTTTTAGGTAAAGGTGGAATGCGACGCTTACTCCCGCGATCGCAACATACGAGAGACTGGAGGCGATTGCGGCGCCGGATATGCCCAGTCTATTGTATAAGGGCAACGTTGCAGTAAGGGTTATGGCTGCGCCGATGGCGGCGCTGATTGAGTTGCATCCAGGAAAGCCGCGTCCCGCAATGTCGGACGTTAGTATTTTAGTACACCCGAGCGCCATCGTCCCAGGAATCAGATACAAGACCGGCAAATAGGCCGACAGATATTCTCTCCCGAACACCAGTAAGATGATAGGTTTGGCAAGCAGGGCCAAGGCAATGCCGGAAATCACTACCAAGATGGCTGTTACTAAGACCCGCTGCCGAATTGAATTGGTCGCACGTTCGCTGGAAGCGGCGTCTGCGAAGTGTACAAAAGCAATGGATTTCGGGAGAAGCCAAAGGAGCTCAGCAAGTTTTGTGGCAACAGAGTAGATTCCAATCTGCGCATCACTTGCTGTTTGGGTAAGGACCACCATATCAAATCTATAATTAATCAATTGAATAAGGTTTCCGCTGTGGCCCTTGAGCGCGTAATCGGTCATTTGTCTCAACGCATGAAAGCGTGGACGAAATCCATAGCGATCGCTGGAGTTGACCAGACCAGCTGAGTTGGATGCCAACCTCGCAATAGCCGACAAGATGTAGCTAAGGAGTGCGCCTGGAACCCCCCAACCGAGCAACTTCACGAAGAGGATCAAACTAACGAGCAGGACTGCAATCCCGATGATCTGGGACCTGTTGATGACGGGGATCCGCTTCTGAGCTTGGAGCAATGCTGCTGCAAAAAGATCTGCCGTTCCAAGCAAAAACAGGCCTAGTGCAGCGGAGAACTGAAAGGCTGGCCTTAGGGACTTCGGAACTTGATTCCATTCCAGATTCCATGCCACTAATGATACCGCGATGCCCAGAGCGCCGGATACCAAGGCGGACGAGAGTGCGTTGTCCCGAGCTTGAGGTAATGTAAGTCTTTCGGATGCCAGGAATCTGATGATTGCCGTGTTGAAGCCGAGACTCAGAATGGACCAGCCCAGTTGAGGATAGAGAGTAACGGTCGCAACAATCCCGCGACCTTCGGGTCCGAGTTCTCGTGCGGTGACAGCCGTGCCTGCGATTCCCGCGACTAGGGTCACCAATTGGGAGAAGAAGTTTCCTGATACGATTCTTAAGTATCTGTCTCTCATCTGATGCTTGTGTCCGCGGAAATTGTTGATCGTCGTCTGGAGACTAGTGCCTCAACGGAGGAGATTATCCGTGCTGGGTTACCGGCAACTACTGAGAAGGGAGGAACGTCCTTGGTTACGATTGCGCCAGCTCCGACAATTGATCCTCGGCCAATCCTTACCCCCATTAGAATGATTGCACCCACACCTATGAAGCATTCGTCTTCGATAACCGTCTTCTTGGCAATTGATCTTGTGATTCCAAGGGCTCGATTGGTTGAAGCATCGTGACCAAGAATTGTGCAACCTGTGAGGGTGCAGTCTTGACCGATGTGAATAGGGTCCTTCCCCCCTCTTCCCAGCGTTATCGGTGCATAGAATAGAGTCCCCTCCCCAATTTTGACGCCCGCCCGCCGGTAGTGGTCCACTAGTTCGATCGGTCCTAGCCCGCTTTGTATTCCTAGAAACCGTTGCGCGATGCGACGGAACAGATGAATAATCGGACGGAATAGTGCCTTCATGGCGAATGAATCTTTGGATTCGTGCTGACCCGAGAACTGAGCCTGTTTGGGTTTTGCTGGGATGGAACAAATCTGAAATACAAATGGCTTTATTAGATCAATTCCGCTAACATTGTATCCCAAGAGGGTGGCACATAGTTTAGCCGGGAACGTAAAGCGTCTGAGTTCAAGCTGCGATCGCATTCGAACAATGTTTCCGGAACAATAGTTCCGCTCCAGTTTAAGTGGATGGCAGCTTTGGTGAGCAACTCGAACTTGGTGATTGGTGTACTGGACACATGCCACAGGCCGGAGAGTTCGTCTGCTTGTTGCAGAACTCTGATGATGACTCTGGAGAGTTCGGGGGTCGTGAGACCTGAGAAGATCGCTTTTTGATATCCCTTGACGATCTTCTTGTCTTGAGAGCGGAACCATTCAATGAGCCCGTTGGCTGATGCTAGTTCTCTGCCAATGATTGAGGTTCGCAGGGTAATTCCAGTGCCATCGTGGATCTCGCCAAGGTATTTTGACTTGCCGTAGAGATCCTCCGCATCACTCGGATCTGCTTCAGAATAGTTTCCTTTTCGCCCCGAGAATACACAGTCAGTGCTGATGTGGATCATGCGAGCTCCGGCGATTCGTGCTAAGCGAGCGATTCTATGGGGCAGCAGGGAGTTCACTGCGATGCTCAGCATTGTGTCTTTCGCCTCGGGAAGCTGCTTGATGAGTCCGATGCAATTTATGACGGCATCAGGACGAGCTCGCCTGAAGACTTCTTCGAGCACATCTGGGTTAAGGGCGTCCACTTGGCAGATTGCATGCACGCTCCGAATGTTCTCTGGTTCTGTACGACGATAGGTCGCCCATACCTCGTACTCGGGGCTAAGAGCTCTGGTGAGTTGGTGGCCCAGCATTCCGCCACCACCTAGTACAAGGGTTTTCACTGGGGTATTCTGTAATAAATCATTTTGCAAGGGACTGAATCTCACCAAGGCGAAGGAGCTGCGTTTTCATTGAGTCACTATCGAGGCGCTCTGTGTTGTGTGAATTGTAGTCTTCAAGACTAGGTAGCTGTGTCTGGCCTTCGGAGAAGTAGAGATCGTAGTTCAGATCGCGATTGTCGGCAGGAACCCTGAAATAGTCACCAAGATCAATGGCCTTCGCTCGCTCCTCCCGCGTAAGAAGGGTCTCATACAGCTTCTCCCCGTGCCGTGTGCCGATGATCTTGAGAGGAAGCTTCGTCTTTGTCAGATCCTGCAGCGCTGCAGCCAGTGTGGCTAGGGTGGCCGCCGGTGCCTTCTGAACGAAGAGATCTCCTGGTTGTCCGTGTTCGAATGCAAACAGAACGAGATTCACTGCATCGCTTAGTGTCATCATGAAGCGGGTCATCGATGGATCGGTAATGGTCAAAGGTTCGCCACGGTGAATCTGTTCGAGAAGCAGCGGAATGACTGATCCGCGAGAGGCCATCACGTTGCCGTAACGAGTTGCACAAAAGACGGAGCCATGGTGGGACGCGACACGGGAGCGGGCAACCATGATCTTTTCCATCATAGCCTTTGAGATGCCCATTGCATTTATTGGATATGCCGCTTTGTCGGTACTGAGAACGATGACCCTTTTGACGCTATGATCTTGGGCGGCCTGTAACAAATTGTCGGTTCCGAGGACATTGGTACGGACCGCCTCCATTGGATAGAATTCGCAGGAGGGAACTTGTTTCAGGGCAGCCGCGTGAAACACATATTGGACTCCATCTATTGCCTGATGCAGGGAGTCCAGGTTTCGGACGTCGCCTAGGTAGAAGCGCAGTCTGGGGTTGCGATATTTGCGACGCATTTCATCCTGCTTCTTCTCGTCTCGCGAAAGGATGCGTATCTCAGCAATGTCAGTGTTTAGAAATCTTTCGAGCACGGCGTTGCCGAAGCTTCCTGTGCCGCCAGTTATGAGGAGAGTTGAGTCCGGTCTCATCGTTGTGATTGCTTCCTAGGGTTCAATGGGGATTTAAAGTGGGTCTGAGAGGGTACGGGTCAAAAGTGAGAACGTTCGACGATTGTTCGGATTCCATGATCGTTCGAGAGGATGGACATTTTTCAGCCCTTGTTGATATCCGTTTCCGGGCTTAGGTTGTGGGTAGTGCCCTTCACGCTCACTAGCGCTGGCGCTGTAAGCACGGAACTTGTTGCCCGCAATTTTCTATTTTTTAGAATTGAAGGGGGGGAGGATTGCAAGCGCGGAATTGAATCTTACGCTGGCCATATCTGCCCCGGCGCCGACGGCACGCCCGACATTGCATTCCGCGTATCGATTACAAGTATGTCCCAGGTAGCTAGTTCGCAGTAATTGACGCAGGCATGTGCTTTGGAGATGAGCACTGCATCAAACGAACGGAACGTTGATTCCGACCACTCTACAGACTTCGTTGCTACCTATTGCGGATGCTCGCGGGTGTGGCGGATTGCTGGCACGTAGGGATCGTGGTAGGCAACGTCCGGGCCGCGTTGCTTGAGCTTTTCCATGAGAACGTAGCTGGGGGACTCGCGATCGTCGTCTACGTTGGCCTTGTAGGAGAGTCCCAGGACGAGGATTCGGAAAGCTTTGACTGATTTTGAGTGCTCGTTGAGGGCCTCGGCTACCTTGAGCACCACCCTTTCCGGCAGCGCGGCGTTGATCTTGCCAGCGAGCTCGATGAAGCGCGTGGCTTGACCGTATTCGCGGGCCTTCCAGGTGAGGTAGAAGGGGTCGATGGGAATGCAGTGTCCTCCAAGCCCGGGCCCCGGGGTAGAAGGCCATGAATCCTAAGGTCTTGGTCTTTGAGGCGTTGATGACTTCCCAGATATCGATGCCCATTGCCCCATAGACAATCCTCAGTTCGCTCACCAGGGCGATGTTCACTCCGCGGAAGATGTTTTCGAGAAGCTTGGTTGCCTCGGCTGCGCGGCAGGACGAGACCGGCACCAGCGTCTTGATGGCCCGACCGTACAACTCCTTCGCCTTCTCCAAGCAGGCTGGAGTGAGACCACCGACAACGTTTGGGATGTGTTCGACGACGCTGCAGGGGTTACCAAGGTCCTCGCGCTCCGGGGAGAATGCCAGATGGAAGTCCAAGCCAGCCTTGAGCACCGAGCCCTTTTCGAGCACTGAGCGCAGATCCTCGTCTGTTGTTCCTGTGTAGGTGGTTGATTCCAGAACGATGAGATGCCCAGGCTGCAGATGCGGTGCGATCGCTTCGCCTGTCCTCAGGATGCAGGAGATGTCGGGTTCCCGGTTCTTGTTCAGAGGTGTTGGGACACAGATGATGACCGCATCCACTCCGCGCACCAAGCTGAAGTCAGTTGAGGATGTGAGCCGCCCGGCATCAACCTCAGCAGCGATGGTTGCCGATTCAATGTGCCGAATATGACTCCTGCCTGAGTTGAGTGCTTCGATCTTTGTCGAGTCAATGTCGAGGCCAACGACCTGAACTCCTGAGCGGGCAAATTGCAGCGAGAGCGGGAGTCCAACATAGCCAAGTCCAACGATGGCGATTTTTTGCATGGATTGGAAGGTTTGGGGAGGGATTGGAAGGAAGGCCTGGTAGGAAGTTAGCGTGCGACTCGAAAATATTCACTGTACCAGGCAATGAACCGTCGCACGCCCTCTTCGATGCTCGTTGAGGGTGTGAATCCGACGTCCCGGCTCAGGTCATGAACATCGGCACACGTCGCAGGAACATCACCGGGTTGCATGGAAAGGAACCGCTTCTGGGCCTTCTTTCCCAATGCGTCCTCAATGCACTCGATGAAGCGGAGTAGCTCGACCGGCTGATGGTTTCCGATGTTGTAGATTCGGTAGGGGGCCTTCGAGGTCCCTGGATCCGGATTGGCGCCGGACCAGGCCGGGTTTGAGGTTGCAACGCGATCGGTGACGCGCACGACGCCTTCCACGATGTCGTCCACGTAGGTAAAATCACGCTTCATCTGGCCGTTGTTGAAGACATCGATTGGCCTTCCCTCAAGTATTGCCTTGGTGAAGAGAAAGAGCGCCATGTCTGGTCGGCCCCAAGGTCCGTAAACGGTAAAGAAGCGGAGTCCTGTTGTCGGCAGGTTGTACAGGTGTGAATATGTGTGAGCCATCAACTCGTTTGCCTTCTTGGAGGCAGCGTAGAGGCTGAGAGGATGGTCGACGTTGTCGTGAATGCTGAACGGCATCGTCGTGTTCGCGCCGTAGACCGACGAAGAGGAGGCGTAAACCAGGTGTTCAATGCCGTTGTGTCGGCATCCCTCAAGCACGTTGACAAAGCCGACGAGATTGGCGTCAACATAGGCATGGGGATTCTGGAGCGAGTACCGGACCCCGGCCTGGGCCGCCAGATTCACCACCCGCTGAGGGCGTTCTGACTTGAACAAGTCAGCCATTGCCGGGCGATCGGCCAGGTCGAGCTTTATGAAGCGGAAGCCGGATTTTGTGACCAGACGTTCCAGTCGGGCCTCCTTGAGCCTCACGTCATAGTAGTCGTTGAGGTTGTCGATGCCGACGACTTCGTCGCCGCGGTCCAGAAGCCGATGGGATAGGTGGGAGCCGATGAATCCAGCAGCACCGGTGACAAGAATTTTCATAGCAATGGGGTTTTGGAGGGACCAGGAAGTTGCGTGATCGGACGGGGATCAGAGTTGCCAGAATTGCAGCCCATGGGACTGGTACTCCGTCGCCTTGAAGAATCCTTTTACATCAATGACCACGGGTGGCCGGCCCTTTCCAAGCATCTTTATTCTTTCGAGCGTGAACTCGGCAACCAACTCACGGTGTTTGACGGCCAGAATGACAGCATCATAGGGGCCGTTTGAATCAACATTTTCGATCAGTCGCAGGCCGTACTCATGCTCAACCTCGTCGTTGTCGGCGTGAGGATCGTAGGGAAGGGACTCAACTCCATAGGTGGCAAGTTCCTGATGGATGTCGATGATCCGGGTATTGCGAATGTCGGGGACGTTCTCCTTGAATGTCCATCCAAGGATTAGGACCCGGGCACCCTTGACCGGTCGTTCCGACGCGATGAGCAGCTTGACTGTCTTCTCAGCGATATGCTTCCCCATGGCGTCGTTGATCCGGCGACCGGCGAGGATGACTTCGGGGTGGTAGCCAAGACTCTCGGCCTTGAATGTCAGGTAATAGGGATCGACACCGATGCAGTGCCCGCCAACCAAGCCGGGACGAAACGGCAGAAAGTTCCACTTGGTGCCGGCGGCCTCGAGAACATCGATGGTGTTGATACCCTGCCGGTCAAAGATCAGTGCCAATTCGTTCATCAAGGCAATGTTGAGGTCACGCTGCGTGTTTTCGATGACCTTGGCCGCCTCGGCTGTTTTGATGCTGGCGGCAATGTGAATGCCAGCGGTGATGATGGATCCGTAGACTTGAGCAACCAACTCAGCGGTCTGCTTTGAATCACCGGAAACCACCTTCTTGATCTTTTCAACCGTGTGTTCCTTGTCTCCGGGGTTGATCCGTTCAGGGGAGTAACCGGCGAAGAAGTCGGTCCGCCACTTCAGACCACTTTCCTTCTCGATCAGCGGTATGCAGTCCTCCTCGGTGCAACCTGGGTAGACGGTGGATTCGTACACGACGGTTGTACCCGGCTTGATATGGCGACCAATCATCTGGCTGGCTTTCACCAGCGGAGTTAGGTCGGGCCTGCGATGCGCGTCAATCGGAGTGGGTACCGTCACGATGATGAAACGAGCCTCGGAGAGAACGGTTGGGTCCGTGGTGAACCGGATGGAGTGCCGTCTCAACTTTTCCGGGGTCAACTCTTCGGTGCGGTCCCGGCCTTCGATGAGCTCATTTACGCGACCAGCATTGATGTCAAATCCCACAACATCGAACTTGGAAGCGAAGGCAACAGCCAAAGGTAACCCCACATAGCCTAGGCCAACGACGCAGATGGAGCTCCGTTTCGCTGCGAAATCTTCAAATAGGAGTGGATGGGACATTTGACTGATGGTGGTTATTTGATCAAAGGACGCTGATTGTTCTCAAAATTGGCTGGGCGAAAGTCCAAGGAGAAAGTGTCTTAGTAGGAGACCGCCTGCGCTTGCCCTCGAATCGAATGTCCGTTCTGCTGTTTGCATTGCCGAATCGGGTTCCGGCTGGTTGGCCGGTCCTTTACGTCAAGCGCGAGTGGTGTCTCGCAAGAGCTTCGAGCGTCATCTCGCGGATCAGAACGGGTAGATGCGTCGTGTCCTTCCACGAGAGTGTCTTGGCGGCGTGGGACGGATCTCCGACGAGTGCTCTGGGTTCAGAGGGACGGAGAAGCGCTGGATCGTGTCGGACCCATTCCTTCCAATCCAGATCCACAGCGGAAAACGCGGCGGCGAGGACGTCCTGAACGGTGTGAAGCTTGCCCGTGGCAAAGATGTAGTCCGATGGAACCTGAGTCTGGAGGCTTGCATGGAAGCCTCTGATGAATTGTCGGGCATCACCCCAGTCACGCTGCGCGTCGATGGCTCCGAGGACCAATGGATCTCGTGACCCGCCCCGGATCCGGGCTGCAGCCCGACAGATCTTGCCCGTAACGAAGTCCGCCCCGCGCCGGGGTGACTCGTGATTGTAGCAGAGGCCGTTGACCGCGAAGAGGGAGTGGGCCTTGCGATAAATGGACACCAATTGCGCTGCCATGGCCTTTGAGGATGCGTAGGGGTTCTCCGGCCGAAACGGAGTGCTCTCGTCCTGTGGCGCATGATCCGGTTGACCGAAGACCAGACTGGATGACGCGTGAAAGAGTCGGGCCCGAGGTTGAAAGGTTCGGATGGCTTCGAGTAGGGCGACGGTGCCCATTACGTTCGTCTGGCAGGTTCCGAGGGGGTCTTCAAAGCTCCGGGGAACGTGGGTCTGGGCCGCGAGATGATAGATTTCGTCGAAGGACGTTCCGCGGATCAGGGAGGTTATCCCGACGGTATCAGAGATTTCAAGCGAGTGGAGCCGGAGGCGGCCGGTGCAAAGGGCGAGATTGGCGTGGGTGACGGCGTCCTGGGCCGATCGGGAGGTTCCGTGAACGTCGTACCCCTTGGAGAGGAGGAACTCCGCGAGGTAGGAACCGTCCTGTCCGGTGATGCCAGTGATGAGTGCGATGGGCACAGTTATCTGCAGATTGGGCGAGCGATTAGGTCCACAGATTGGGAGAGAGACGATTTATCCGCAGATGGCGCAGATGGCGCAGATG
>JBDNHZ010000289.1:0-15909 GCA_041688515.1 Verrucomicrobiota bacterium | reverse complement strand
GCCCTGCTGGAGCGGGTGCAGGGGCGGATCCTCGCCCCGGGTGAATCCTTCAACGAGGAAAGCAACCAGGCTGCGATCCAGGAAAAGCGCGTGTTCGAACCCGGCTGCCTTTACGTGCGGATCGGCCAGGTCAGCCTGGGGCTGGCCCCGCAGTTGGCGGCCGTCCTGCGCGACACCAACCTGGTCACGGGCACCCGCGGTCTGATCCTCGACCTGCGCTTTGCGGGAGGCTCCGACTACGCCGGGGCCGCCAATGCCGCCAATCTCCTGGTCGCCGGCGACGTTCCCCTGCTCGACTGGGGCGATGGCTCCGTCCGTGCTACGCCCAAGGAATCCGGCTGGGATCTTCCGGTCACGGTCCTCGTCAACCACGAGACCCGGGGTGCCGCAGAGGCGCTCGCCGCGGCTCTCCGGGCCGCCCATGTCGGACTGGTCCTCGGCAATCGCACCGCCGGAAAGGCCGCCGTGTATCGCGAGATCCCGCTGGCCGATGGACGCCGCCTCCGACTCGCCACCGCCCGGATCCGAGCCGGTGAAAACAGCCTTCTGGGTCCGGAGGGACTTCAACCCGACATCGCCGTCAAGGTGAGCGCCGAGGACGAACGCGCCTACCTTTCGGATCCTTTCACCCGCATCCTTTCGAAGGCCGAATCATCGTCCGGAACCAATCAGGTGATCGGCACCGTGAGCGTCCGACGTCGCCTGACCGAGGCGGAACTGGTTCGGCAGCGTCGGGCCCTAGCGGACGGGGGCACGCCCTCCAATGTTCCTCCGGCAACCGCCCTCGAACCGGCGTTGAAGATCGTCCGGGATCCTGTGCTCGGCCGTGCCCTGGATCTGATCAAGGGACTGGCCGTGCTCAAGCCGGCCCAGTCCTCCTCGTCCAGCGGCACCGGCGGAAAATAGGAAGCAACCATCCATTCCATGAACCGGATCCATCCATCTCACCCCAGAGGGCGCGATGGAACAAAACCCGTTCTCGACAATGCCGACGGCTCGGGGAGTCTCTTGAATTTCAGATCCATTCAGACTTTGGAGAGCGCATGAACAAACGAACCATCTCGATCCTGGCCGTCCTCGCGGCCGCCGCCCCTCTGGCTCACGCCGACATCCTCCTCACCGAGGATTTCTCCTACGCGGACGGCAGCCTGCTGACGCAATCCGGCAACGCCTGGCGCAACCACAGTGGCACCACTCCGCTCGCCCTCCTCGGCGGTCAGGCAGTCATCGATCAGGGAACGACCGCCACCGGCAAGGAGGACCTGAACCGCCTCCTCTCGACCAGCTTCGACCCGGCCGTCGACAACACGACCGCCATCTACGGTTCCTTCTCGGTCAATTTCAGCGCCCTCCCCGCGGCTCCCGGCTCAAACACCTACGGCTCCTATTTCTTTCACCTGAAATCCAGTGCCGCGAATGAGTTCTACGGCCGCATCGGTGCCAATATCGAAGGAGCAGCCCCCGGCACCTTCCGGATTGCCGTCGCCAACGAGTCCTGGAACACGGCCAACACCGTCGAGTACCCGCTCGATCTCGCGCTGAACACGACCTACACGGTCGCCTTCAAGTTCGATCTGGCCACCGACACGACCACCCTCTGGATCAATCCCACTTCTGAGGCCAGCCTCAGCATCACCGCCGCCGACGCCGTCTCCTACGCCGTGGGTCGGATCGAAGCCGCCGCCCTCCGTCAGGGAACCACGGGCACCAGCCCGAATGACGGCGCCCCCGGGGCTCTGGGGCTCGACAACCTGATCATTGGCACCTCCTTCAGCGAGTCGGTCACCATCGTTCCTGAGCCGTCCACCTGGGCGCTCCTCGGTCTCGGTGCCACCGGACTGATCCTCGCCGCCCGCCGTCGCCGCTAGTCGGCCACGCTCCCCGGCTTCACCCCGCCCCGGCCACTGGCCGCGGCGGGGTTTTTTGTGGAAGGGGCCGCCACGATGCAGCTCCTGGGGCTGAAAACCTCCATCCGTACCGCCTGAGCTCTGGCAACCGGGAACGGGATTCTCCACCCTCCCCCGATGCCCCTGCTTCTCGACCGCAAGACGCAGCCGCAATACGACGTGATTGTCGTCGGTTCCGGCGCCGCCGGCGGACAGACCGCCTACACCCTCGCCCAGGCGGGAGCCAAGGTTCTCCTCCTGGAGGCCGGACGGAACTACGAGCCTCCCCGTGAGACTCCGATGTTCAATATCAACGGCACGGCTCCCCTCCGCGGCGCGCCCACTCCCGACAAACACTTCGGGTTCTACGACGCCACCGTGGACGGCGGATGGACCGTCCCCGGCGAACCCTACACCTCGCGTCGGACGGACGATGCCAGCGGCAAGTTCCATGTCGCCCGTGACTGGCAGGCGGTGGGTTCAAAGCAGGAATGGATCTGGTGGCGCCCGCGCATGCTCGGCGGCCGGGCCAACCACTGGGGTCGCATCTCGCTGCGGATGGGTCCGTACGATTTCAAACCGAAATCCCGCGATGGTCTCGGTTTGGATTGGCCGCTCGATTATCAGGATCTCGCCCCGTACTACGACAAGGTCGAGGCGTTGATCGGAGTGTATGGTGCCAACCAGACGCCGGAACTGGAGAACACGCCCAACTCGTCCCCGGGCGTCCTGCTCCCTCCCCCAAAGCCCCGCGGCTACGAACTCCTCATCCAGAAACACTGCGGCAAACTGGGCATTCCCGTCGTCCCGGCGCACATCGCCATCAAATCCGCCCATCCCAACTACCAGAAGCACGCCGAACTCCTGCACCCGGGCGATCCGAAGGCGCAGAAGATCTACTCGGACGACGCCAGGAAACGCCTTCCCTGCTTCTGGTCCACCCCTTGTGGCCGCGGGTGCAACATTCGGGCGAACTACCAACCCACCACCGTCCACATCCCGCCTGCCCTCGCCACCGGCAACCTCGACATCATCACCGACGCCATGGTCCGCGAAGTGACCGTCGATGACCGTGGCCGTGCCACCGGAGTCCATTACGTCGACAAACCCAGCAAGTCCGATCGCCAAGCCAAGGCGCGGGTCGTGGTGCTGGCCGCCTCCGGCTGCGAATCCGCCCGCATCCTGCTCAATTCAAAGAGCGTTCGCTTCCCCAACGGAGTCGGCAATTCTTCGGGCAAACTTGGCCGTTACCTGATGGACACGGTCGGGGCCCAGCTCCAGGGCCAGATACCAGCCCTCGAAAACCTCCCGGCGTGGAACGACGAAGGGGCCGGCACCGCCATGCACCTGTACACGCCCTGGTGGCTGTACAAGGAACAGATCGCCGGGAAGCTCGGCTTCGCCCGCGGCTACCACATCGAGATCAGCGGCGGCCGCCAGATGCCGGCCGTTGGGTCGTTCAACTGGCTGACCGAATCCAACAACGGCACCTACGGCAAACAGCTCAAGGCCGACGCGCGACGCTACTACGGATCGGTGATCACGCTGGCCGGTCGCGGCGAAATGATCCCCAACGATCGCTCGTTCTGTGAGATCGATCCCGAGGTGAAGGATCAGTGGGGCATCCCGGTCCTGCGGTTTCAGTTCGGCTGGACCGACCACGAAATCAGGCAGGCCGCGCACATGCACGAGACTTTCAGGAACATCATCGAGAACATGGGCGGCCGCGTCCTCGGCGTCCCGCAGGCCGATGGCAACAAGGCCATCTACGCCGGGGGCGCCATCATCCACGAGGTCGGCACCACCTGCATCGGAAGCTCTCCCAAAGACTCCGTGCTCAACTCCTGGTGCCAGTCCTGGGACATCCCCAACCTCTTCGTCACCGACGGCGGCCCGTTCGTCTCCAACGCTGACAAGAATCCCACCCTGTCGATCATGGCGCTCGCCTGGCGCGCCTCCGACCACCTCTTGGCCGAACTCAAGAAGGGCAACCTCTAACCGTCACCCGCATGACTCCTGAAATCTCCCGTCGCGAGGCCCTTCAATGGCTCGCCTCCGCCTCCGTGCTGATGGCCGCCAACCCGGCCGGTCTGGCCGCTGACTCGGACACGCCTCCAACCGTCCCCGGCGGCAAGCCCTACGGAACCGATCCCAAGCTCCTCAAGAGCTACCAACCCGGAGAACTCTGGCCGCTCACCTTCTCCGACGGCCAGCGTCGGACCGTGACCGCACTGGTGGATCTCATCCTGCCCGCCGACGACCGTTCCCCCGCGGCCAGTACCGTTGGGGTTCCTGCCTTCATCGATGAATGGGTCAGCGCTCCCTACGCCATCCAGCAGGCCGATCGACCCATCCTGCTCGACGGTCTCCAATGGCTGGAAGCCGAGAGTCGGAAGCGGTTTCAGACCGACTTCGCCGCCCTCGCCGCCGCCCAGCAATCGCAGATCGCCGACGCCATCTGTCATCTCCCCTCCGCGAAGCCGGGATTCGAGATCGCCGCGAAATTCTTTCACCTGTTCCGCAACCTGACCCTGGGCGGCTACTACACCTCCCCCGTGGGAATGAAGGATGTCGGCTTCATCGGAAACGTCGCCCTCACCCGCTTCGACGGCCCCCCTCCGGAGGTCCTCGCCAAACTCGGAATCGGAAAGCCGTAAGCCCGTCCGTCGCTGCCGACGTCAGGAGGCGGACCAACCAGGCAGCTGCCGACGTAAGGAGGCGGACCCAACCAGGCAGCTGCCGACGTGAGGAGGCGGATCAGGTAGCTGACGGACGTCCTGCTCCAGCCCGGCATACCGCCTCCCATGACCCCAGACGTGTTCCCGCAGCACCACCACGCGTCGGGAAGGTCCGGACACCCGCCAACCCCGCACCTTGGATCCGTTCACGTCCCCGCTACACCGAAGGGGTCGCAAAAGCTGAAGCCCTACCCATGCGGAAAAAGCAAAGAACAAAAAGCAAAGGGCCAGAGGGCCAGAAACCAGAAACAGACCCGGTCACCCACCACCCACCAACCCACAACGAAAACCGATAGCGACGCTACGATAGTCGGGAAGGCCGACGAAGCGCGCCGCACAACGAAGACGCTCGCGATCCCCAAAGATCCACGGCCCGCCCCGCACCACACAGGCATCGTCTGTGTCGCGTGCAGCCTCGGTTTGCTCAGGAGGACTCTCAGGTCGATCCCGGTAAAGACTCGATGTCCACTCCCACACGTTGCCAACCATGTCGAGGCATCCCTCCGGTGAGATCCCCTGCGGAAACAAACCCACCGCGGAGGTCTCCCCAAGTCCGGTCTCCCCAAGGTTGCATCGTTCCGGAAACGGCACCGCGTCTTCCTCCCCACGCCGTGCCCAAGGCAGAAATCGTCCCTCACGTCCTCGCGCTGCGTACTCCCATTCAGACTCGGTCGGCAGGCGAATGTGCCACGCCGTCGACACCGCCAAATCTGCGGCATTGATCCCAAGGGATGCCGTGCCCACCCGCTCTGAGATCAACTCTTCGGAGACCCACTCGCAGAAGCGCATGGCATCGTCCCACGAGACGTTCACCACTGGCTGGTTGGGTGCAAGGAACCGCGGATCGCCCTTGTCCCGGCGCCTAAAGCCCCTCGCTTCAAAGTAGGGACTGGCTTCGAAGGCGTCATACTGGGCATTGGTCACCGGATACCGCGCCAATCGGAAGGCAGTCGGAAACCGGATTCTGCGCGTTTGCTGCCCTTGGCAGGCTTTAGCGTCCCCGCCCATCTCAAACTCCGTCTCGGCCTCCACCCGATTGCCCCACGCGAAGAACGGGGCCTCCGCAGTCGGTGGCCAAACCGGTGCCACGCCCGGGCGCGGGTCACCGAGATAGCCCAGCACGATGGCTGCTCGCGCACGATGCTGGATCGGCAGCGTTTCGCCCGGATGCTCCACCCACTGAACCAACCGCTGACGCGTCCGCTCCAGCAACCGGCGCCCGCGCTCTGACCGCTGGGCCTTGGCCACCCGGATCTCGTGCAAGGTCTCGCCCGCCAACCAGACCCGCTCCCAAACATGCGCTGCAGTTCCCTCTCCCTCCGGCAACAACTCATCCAACAGCGCCAAGGCATCATTCGGACGATTCCACACATGCGCCGCCAGTCCCGCCGTCCAGCGAATGACTTCCCGCCAATAGGCGGCCTGCTCGACCAAGGGAGCGATGTTGCCCGGGTATCCCACGCCGGTCTCACCCTGCTGATCCAGAAGGTAAGCCGCCGCGAAATACTCCTGAAAGGACCGGTGCGGAAACCGGAAGACATCCTCCTCCGTCGGCAGGAGCAGCCCGGTCCGTTCTTTGATCGCCTCCACCACCCGGTCCGCCCACCCATAATCCCTTGGCTGGCCCGACAACCGCACCAACTCCTCATGGAGTCGCGCCCGCGGAATATCGGCAACCTCGCCGGTTTTCTCCGCTGGTCGGCGTCGGACATCCGACGCGACCGCCCCGGTCATCTTCTGCCCAGACACCTGGGCCTCCCACGCCAGCTTCCACAAAACCCGTTCGAGATCGTTCTGGTCGGCCCCTTTTTCGCGGAGCAGTTCCGGGATCCCGGGGGTCATCAGGCCGTCATCGCTCCGGGTTTCGTGCCAGCGCCGCAGGAGCAGATCAATGACCTCCTTGTAAAGTTCAGCACGGTGTTCCGGCAACTCCCGCTGGTGGGTCTGGAGCAGGACCATGACCGTCAGCAGCATGGGGTTGCCCGCCAACCGACGCAGCTCAAGCCGATGCCGATCGAGAAGCGCGAGCAGCAGCCGGGTGGCCTTGCCCGTCGCCTGTTCCATCGACATGCCGCACCCCTCATGAGCTCGGAACCATGCCGTCACAAAAGCCCGGATCTGCTTCTCCCCAAACGGCCGCAACTCGAACACCGGCACCCCGGGCAGTTGCAACTCCTTGTCCTGATACGGAACCGTCCGGCAGGTCAGCAGCAGCCGGGCCTTCGGATAGCGCGTCCCCAACGACAGCGCACAATCCCGGACGAAGTTCCGATCTCCCCGCGTCGGCACTTCATCCAGGCCATCGAGAATGAACAGCACCCAGCCCTCCTCCGCCGCATCGCGCAACCCATCAAAGGCTTCCCCGGGCGAATGCTTCGCATGGGCCGATTGCATGAAGCGCCACAACACCTCCGCACCGGCCCCCAGCGCCCCTTCGTCCGGACCCGAGCCCGGCAGCACCTTGTGACGCCACGCAATAAACTGGCGCAACGTCACCACCACCGGAATCAACTGATGCAACCGCTTCGGCCAGCCCGGCAGACGCCCGATCCAGTCACCCCCTTCGATGTGGTGCCGCGCGAGGCACAGCGAGAGGTGACTCAGGAAGGTCGTCTTGCCCGAGCCCGGATCGCCCAGCAGCACCACCCGTGGATGGTCCATCACCGCCCGCAGCGCGCTGATTGGCACCGTCTTCTTTTCTGCCTTCCCTTCGCCCACCTCTTCTGAAGCGGTCGTGTCCAATCCCGTATAGACGGCGTCCAACCCCAGTTTCCCGGCCTGCGTCGGATCACTCGCCTTCGGATCCAGACCGCGCAGGGGAAGCTTTCGGCAATCGGTCGCCAGCAGGTTCAGGTAGGGTCGGACCCGCTCCACCACGTCCGGGAACCTTGGCTTCGCCGCCGCGGCCGGACCAGAAGCCAGAGCAGCGCCGCCGAAGTAGTTGTACTGAGTGTGAATGATACCGTTGAACTGCGTCGCCCGGATTTCGCCAATTCCCTCGATCAGTGATCCCACCAGCTTCTCCTTACCCCCGACCTTCTCAAGGACCTTCAGCAAACCTTCGACCCGTGCGAGCAACTCCTCCGTCATATGAGTCGGCTTCAACGCGTTGCCGAGGGCTTCCTGCGCGGTCGCCGAACCAGGCTCCTGTCGGGCTTCTGCAACCGCCGCATCCAAAGCTTTGGAATTCCCCGAACCAGCACGCGCAGCCGCGATCGCCGCCTCCGTCGCCAACCGAAGGGTCTCTCGAAGGTCCGATCCCGGAGAAGAGCTGAACGATGCTGCCAACGTCTGCGCAACCATCTGAGCTGGGTCTGGCGAGGCCATGTGGAAAACCTATCCAATCCCCGACCCTCAAGGCAAACGACTCGATCTGAAAACTCACCCAACACACAGGTCGGCCGCCAGAACCACTTTCCGGCCCTGAGAATCCGGAAATCCATCCCCCCGTTTCCGCGGAAGGAAAAGCAAAGAACAAAAAGCAAAGGGCCAGAGGGCCAGAAACCAGAAGCAGACCCGGTCACCCACCACCCACCAACCCACCCACCAACACACAACGAAAACCGATGTGGTCGTTACGAGCGTCGGGATTGCCTTCGGTGCGCGACGCACAACGAGGACCCCCGCTATACCTAAGGATCCACGACCCGCCCCGCACCACACAGGCATCGTCTGTGTCGAGTGCAGCCTCGGTTTGCTCAGGAGGACTCTCAGGTCGATCCCGGTAGCGACTCGATGTCCACTCCCACACGTTGCCAACCATGTCGAGGCATCCCTCTGGTGAGATCCCCTGCGGAAACAAACCCACCGCGGAGGTCTCCCCAAGTCCGGTCTCCCCAAGGTTGCATCGTTCCGGAAACGGCACCGCGTCTTCCTCCCCACGCCGTGCCCAAGGCAGAAATCGTCCCTCACCTCCTCGCGCTGCGTACTCCCATTCAGACTCGGTCGGCAGGCGAATGTGCCACGCCGTCGACACCGCCAAATCTGCGGCATTGATCCCAAGGGATGTCGTGCTCACCCGCTCTGAGATCAACTCTTCGGAGACCCACGCGCAGAAGCGCATGGCATCGTGCCACGAGACGTTCACCACTGGCTGGTTGGGTGCAAGGAACCGCGGATCGCCCTTGTCCCGGCGCCCAAAGCCCTTCGCTTCAAAGTAGGAGTTGGCTTCGAAGGCGTCATACTGGGCATTGGTCACCGGATACCGCGCCAATCGGAAGGCAGTCGGAAACCGAATTCTGCACGCATGCCCCCCTTGGTAGGCTTTAGCGTCCCCGCCCATCTCAAACTCCGTGCCCGCCGCCACCCGATTGCCCCAGGCGAAGAACGGCGCCTCCGCAGTCGGTGGCCAAACCGGTGCCACGCCCGGGCGGGGATCGCCGAGGCGGGCAAGACACTTGGAAGCCTCCGCCCGTTCGCGAATGGACGACAGCCCTTCCTGTTCGAGCAAGGCGACCAGCCAGCCGGAAACGATCTTCCAACGGTGCAGGGCCGCAGGGTACCCCGCGATCGCGGTATGCCCGATCTCCAGCAACTGGTGTCCGGCCAGCACGGCGCAACGCCAGTCCATTTCCGTCACGGTCGACTGCGCAGCGTACTCCTTGAAGGACATCCCATGCACGAGCAGGGAAGCCGCCAGGGAACCACGATCGGGCCCCGCCGTCCGCGCGGCGAACGCCAGAACCTCCCGCCAGTGACCGGGATCCTGCCGGGCGAGGGAGACCGCCGAAGGTTGTTCTGAACTTTCGTTTGAACCTTCGGGAATCTCCGAGGCGGTGAAACTGGACCGATCCGCCAGGCAGCGACCGGCGAGGTACTCCTGGAGGCTCCGGTGCGGGCAGGCGAACTGGCGGATCAACGGCTGTGTCGCGTCGGTCAGCGGAGCGCCTTTTCCGATGAGCAGTCCAGCCCGATACTGGACGAACTCGATGACTTCCCGGGCGGCATTGAGGTCGTTGTCGAGCAGGCTCGCAAACGCGTTGAGGAGGGCGCTCTCAGGAATGTCCGCCACCCCTTCCTTGCCGACGTGGCCACGATGAGCCTCGAAGGCGCACTCCTCCATCTTGCGCCGGATGTCCTCCTGACGGATGGGGCGATCAAGGCGCGTGCGAAGGCTGGTCGCCGCCCCATTGGCCTCCGTCCACCGTCGGAGCAACAGTTCGACGATCTTGTCGAAGAGGTCGGCCCGGTCATCCGGCAGATGGGTCCCGCTCAGGGCTGCCGTCAGGGTCAGCAGCAGCGGATTCGCCATCACCGGCTTCAAGTCTTCGCGGGCCACCGCAGTCTCCAGATCCGCCCGCTTCCGTTTGGCATCCTTGGGCGAGAACCAAGCCAGCGCCCCGGATTCAATGGCCGTGTACCATTTCCCGACGAACTCCCGGATCTGCGGGTCGCCCAGTGGCGCCACGTTGTGCCGCGAGGAAAACTCGCGACCGAGTCCCACCATGGCCTTTCGAAACCGCTCGGCGGCGTGGGCCGACGTCGGATCCATGGAGACCTTCCCTCCTCCCGTCCGGGCCATCTGGACGGCGTCCCAGGCGTAGAAGCGAGAGGTCAGCAGAAACCGGCAGGAGGACCCCGAGTACTTGACCAGATCCGACAAGGCCTCCGCCACCCGTGTGAGGCGCTCGGGATCCACGGTCTCGTCCCAGCCATCCAGCACGAACCATCCACCCCGTTCTGCCACCGCAGCCTTCACCGTATCCGCCCAAGACTCAGGTTTGCCGCAGGACTTGATTGAGCTCCGCAGGAACGTCCAGAAGTCCTCAGCCCGCCCAGCCTGCACGCCGGCATCGAGGGCCGCCGCAAAGTCCCGGAGAACCAGAAAGATCGGCACGGGCGGAAGAAACCCGTCCCCCATCCGAAGCTGGGGCAACAGATCCGACCGCCCCAGACTGGCCCCGGCCAACGCGAGCACGAGGAACTGTCCCATCGTGGACTTGCCCGATCCCGGATCCCCAACGAGGACAATCGTCCTGTGCTGGCTCAGGGTCTCGAAGACACCCACCTGGCGAAGCGCAACCGCTTTCTCCTTCGTGCTTCCGCCGCGTTTGCCCAAGCCCGGTCGAAAGAAGGTCGCATCCTCGGCCCCCTGCGAGCCCCGGGTGTGCTGGCTCTTCAGGTATTCGGCCAGCGACTGCTTTTCGGGGATGCGGAGCGAGGTGTTCAACTCGACGAACACCTGTCGCAATTCCAGCGGACGACTGTCGGCGGCCACGATGCCCTCGATGATGTCCGCCAACCGGAGGGCGCTCTGGGTTTCGACAACCCAGCGCAGGTAGGCGTCGAGGGCCTTGCCCGGGTCTCCGACAGGCACCGCTCCGTCCGCGCCCAGATTGTATTGGTTCTCGACGCGCAGGTTCACCTGCCTGCCATGGATGTCTCTTGGCCTCGACCCCGCGCTGCCCCCCACCTTGTGTCCGCAGCCGGGACAGAAATGGGCGCCGGAAGGCAGCGATTCGTCGCACTCAGGACACGCTGGAATGGCGGGATTCGAAGACATGGATGTTCAGAAATGGTTCGTCTGATTCTCGACGTAGAGGTTCACCTGCTTGGCCGCCGGAAAGTGCAGACTGCGGATCCGCCCCAGAATGGACGTCGCAGCCGGGCGAGTGCCCATGGACTCCAACATCGCCACCAACCGCGACACCAAGGCCGGACTCAACCCGCCCGGGGGCAATGCGGCCGCGAGATCCTGTGCCGCCTGGGGCGATTCCGGCGCGGCCTGAATCCCGGCCACCGCAGCGTCCACAGACTCCGAATTCGGCGTCTCGCGGTGGAGTTGCTCGATCAATTCCGCATAGCAGGCGCGCGACGTCTCAGAGAAGGCCGGCGACCCGCCTGCCTTATGAAATTCGGACAGGGCGTCGACCACGTTCTGGGAAGGCTGGTCGTGAGACATGCCAACGAGATACCAGCCAAAGAGCACGATGGCAAACCGGCGGAACGGTCCCGTGAGGGGCAGCGTCACGATGCGCCGGACTCGCTCACCGGACGGTGACCCCTTTGACTCCCGGATTGGGAATCCGGCTTCGCGGGAGATTTCTGCGGAATCTTTACGGCTGAGCCGGAGGGCCAACACGGACTTTGATTCGAATTCAGGGATCCGTGAGCGCGGTAAGATTCTACAAACGCGCGACCCCTGCGGGGTCGTGTGGAATGGAGGGGCTTGATGGCCCGGTGATCTCGCTGACTCGACCCACCGGCTGCGATCCACGACCCCTCCGGGGTCAGCATGAAACCGGACATGGGGACAGTCTCCGGGCACTTAAATCTGCGTCATCCGCGCCATCTGCGGATAAAACTACTTTTTCCAAGTTCACCTTCTAGCCCGCTCTCCGCGTGAGATCTCTACTGCACGGATCCGGCACAGGCCTGCCACTTGGCAGCACTGCTGCGGATGGGTAGCCTGCCAGTCCATGCCAACAACAACAGCCTCACCCAGCAATCCCAAGGAAGGGTTGGGTCTTCTCTTCGTGGTCCTGTTCGTAGTCGCGATATTCGGGACGGCGTACTACCTGTTCGTCACCCGCTACATCGCCCCGGATCCGGCACCAACGGCGGTCGCTCGGACCTCAGAGGCGGGCTCTCCGCTGGGAGTAAACGGGACCGCCGCGAATCCGCCCCCTCCCGCGGACAAGGGCGTCGCGGAAGAAGTTCCCTCTCCGTGGGCAATCCGGGGGCAGTTTGGCGACCTGTTCGGCGGACTGAACGCCATGTTCACCGGCATCACCCTCGCCGGCCTGATCTACACCCTGCATCTCCAGCGCAATTCCATGACTCTGCAGCGCGATGCCATGGCCCAGCAGGAACGATCCCTCAAACTCCAGCAGGAGTCCTTGGACGCCTCGATGAAGGCGATCCAGGAACAGTCGCGCATCGCCGCAGAGGCCGCTCACCTCCAGGCCCTGGTCGCACTGAAAGAAGAGTGGAACAGGTTGAGTCAGCATGATGGGATTTCGAAGGTCCTGAAGGAGGACATCCTTCGCCAATCCCAGGGTCTTTCCAGCGACCTCATCGAGGCCTACGAAAACTACCGCAATGCCTCGAACAAACTTCGCGATCAAGCTCCCCCTTCCTCCACACCAGTTGGAAAACCCGCCTGATTCGCCTCTCCAACGAACGAACAAACCCGAGACCCAGAAACGGTGCGCACTCCTCCCCAGCCCGCTTCGACGGCCCCCCTCCGGAGGTCCTGGCCAAACTCGGGTTCGGACAGCCCTGAGCCGTAGCCGTAGATGCAGCAGAGATCTCACGCGGAGCCGCGGACCGCGCGGAGACAGGGCGCAAAGGTGCACTTGGAAAAAGCAGAGATATCCGCAGATGGCGCCGATGACGCAGATTCAATTGCCCGGAGCCTGTCCCCGAGTCCCGTCCCCCTGTACGACAGCACCAGCGTATCGAGGAACAGGCCAATGGAATGAGCCCTGCAACTCGTCGGCCCCGTGATCGAAATCAATGTGAGGTGACGGAGACAACGGGGGTAGCTGCCGAGGTAACGAGGCGGACCCCAAACAAAGGCAAAGCACGCAAGCATCCGCCTCCTCACGTCGATAGCTATGGGATGCGCTGGTTAGCCGCCGTGAAGCTCTTGCGAGCGGCGATGAAAGCTTACCTTTGAAGCGCCCTCAGTTTGCCGGTTGGCAGAGGCAGGTGGAAACCAGCTTGAGATCGGCATGAGTCCACGCCTTCTGGAAGCGCCGCTCCGCCTTTCGTGCTTCGGCGTCCTTGCCCTGCTTCGCCAACGCGCGGCTCAGTCCGAAGAGCGACCAACCGTTCTCCGGATACGTCGCCAGATCCTCGCGATAGACGGTCTCCGCCTCCGCCGCGCGACCTACGCGCAGCAGCACCGCGCCAAGCGTGTGCCGCACCGGCTGCATCCAGCCCGGCGGCTCGTCGTAAATCAGGGCGTCCTCGATCCGCACGGCGGCGCGCAGCCTGGCGATGGCCTCGTCGAAGTTCCCTGCCTTCGCAGCCATCTCGCCGTCCAGCACGTCCGCGGCGATATCGAGCAAAGCAGCGGCGGAGTTGTTGCCGAAGGTCCATCCCTTCGGCACGACGGCTGACGCAGTCTGGAACGCGACCCGTTCGCGTCGTGCTTCCTCGGGGCGGTCGATCGCCGTGAGCGCCACCGCCCGCGTGAAATGCCAGAGCGCGAGTGACAGCGGCAGGCCGGGTCGTGGCGGTGGCTCCGCGAGGATTTCCTCCCAGCGACCAAAGCGCATCAAGGCCTCGGAGACGAAGATCATGAAACCGTCGGCGACGGGCGCGAAATCCCGCAGGAAGTCCTCCGGCACGGACCCCACCATATCGCGCGCGAGACGGATGGCTTCGGCCCCATTCCCGCGCATCATCGCCGTGTAGGCGAGGAAGTGCGTGTTGTGCGCCATGTACATCCCGTAGAAGCCGGGCCGGGGGAACGTGGCGCGATACACCACGTCGGCCTTCATCGCACGTTCGTTGGCACGCGCGGCCTCCGCCCACCGGCCGACTCGAACGTAAATGTGCGAGGGCATGTGGACCAAGTGGCTTGCTTCGGGCACGAGGCGGCCTAGGCGGTCCGCGGCGGCCAGGGCGCGCTCCGGATGAGCCGAAGCCTCGACCGCGTGGATGTAGAGGTGCGCCGCGCCGGGATTCTGCGGGTCGAGCTTCAACGCCTGCTCCAGCGCAGTCACGATCTCCAGCGTCCAGGGCTTGGGCTCGCCGGATGGCTCCCACAAATCCCAAGGATGAAGGTCCATCAACGCCTCGGCGCACAGCGTGCCCACGTCAGCGATCTTCGGATGTGTGCGCCACACCTCGACCATTGCGGCCGCGTAGGCGTTGTCGAGCGACGCGCGATCCTCCGGTTGCGGGTTCGCGTAGCGCTTCTCCAGCGCGCCGATCAACGCACGTTCCAACTCACCCGCCTGCGGCGCGAGCGCCTTGGCCCGGGTGAGCGCGTCCCACGCGATCTGCGCGTGGTCCTGCGGCACTGCGGGAAAGTTGATGTGCGGCCCGTTCACCAGCGCGACGCCCCACCAAGCCATTGCGCATTCCGGGTCGGCAACAGCGGCGCGGCGGAACTCCTCCTCGGCGGCACGATGGCTGAAGGCGTAGGCGAGCGTCAGCCCGCGGTCGAACGTGCGTTGCGCCTCGGGGGAGCGCGTGGTCACGGGGAACGTGTGGTGGCCGAGTCGGTGCAACCGCCCGGTGGAGGGCGGGCCGGACGCGTCACGGTGCGATGCGCAGCCCACAAGGAAGCCCACGAGTGCGAGAAGGACCAGGTGAAGGCGCGCGGTGTTCATGGCGTGACCGTGCTCTGTTGGTAGGAAGGATGAACTGACAAAATCATCAGGGGCGGCGTCAGGGGGCGCCCGCGTACGTATCAACCCGTATTCGGGTTTTCACAAAAATGCCGTTTGATGCTAACCATGTGAGGCCGCCGCAGCGAATCGAGGGACCGATTTCCCCCTCATCGCTCCGGCGGCACCTCATTTTTCTAAATGAATATTGTTCTGAAGCGCTTCCTGACGCTCCTCGTCGCCGTGTGCCCTGGCTTCTTCGCCAGCCACGCTGAGACTCTGAATTGGACCAACACCGCCGGCGGCAACTGGTCCGTCGCGGCCAACTGGTCCCCGAACAAGGTCCCCATCGCGGCCGACACCGCGCAGATCACAACGCCGGGCACCTACGTCGTGACGCTCGATACCGGGGCCTCGGTGAGCCAGATGCAGGTGGGCGCCGCCTCAGGGACGCAGACCTTCCGCCTCACTCCGACGGGTTCCCTCACGCTCAGCGGCACAGCCAGCTTCGCGACGAACGCCCCGTTTGAATGGACCGGCGGCAGTCTCGGCGGAGCCGGCACCTTCAACATCTCAGGCAGTCTCAGCCTCACGGGCACGGGGGATCGCACCCTGAATGCCGCAACGGTGAACACGTTCGGCGCGACGACATGGTCCGGGACAGGTCGGATGCTGGGATACAACGCCTCCACGTGGCAGCAGGCGGGCAACCTGAATGTCTCGGTTCCGACCACCTTGGTCTGGGCGGGGCTCGGCGGCGGGCCGCGGTTCATCAACTCAGGCTCCGTCTCCTTCGGCACCAACTTCACTTTCAACTCAGCCAACGTCACCAATCTCAACGCGTGGTCCCAGACCGGCGGTGAGATGTCCTTCATCAACTCCAACTTCCGCCACGCCGGAAGCGCTTCCCTCGGCGCCACCGCCGTCCTCGGTCTGGATTCCGGTTCCACCGCCTTCATCGAAGGCCCCGTCTCCGCCCCGGCCAACGGCCTCCGCTTTCGT
>JBDNHZ010000288.1:0-15828 GCA_041688515.1 Verrucomicrobiota bacterium | reverse complement strand
GGTCTGCGCCTTTGACATCCGGTTCACCTAGGCATTCTTGAACTCCGATTTCTCCGGGCCTTCAACCGCAACGCGGTTTGCGGTCGGGGAGGGAGGGACCGACCGGGACTGGTTCACAGCAACGAAACGAAGACAACGACGCCGAAGACAGCCCGAGCTGGAGCACCAAAACGTTGCTGCCTTTGCTTCGTCGTTGTTCAAATTCCGCGGGTGCGGTTTTGGAAAGTCGCGAGCCTACGCGCCGCCCCTCCTATGAGGACGTCGCGACCCCAGATGCCGGTTCGGGTTGTGGCGGTGGCGACACGACACCTGAGGTGGAGGTTGGTGGATGCCGCGAAGGCAGTACCTTACGTGGCCTACAACACAGTGGCGCGGGGCTGAGCTGTTTACGGCACATGCCGGCGAGGCGACCCGAAATGGAGGCCTTCGCGGATCGCCTCAAGGACACAATGTCAAAGCTACGGTTCTGCCGGAAGGTGACGGTCACCCCGTCGTCATGCGCCACTCGGATTCCAGTCCAAGCCTGAACACCCAGTCACTGAGCGCGACGCGATCCAGTTGGTCACCCGACACCTTCGACATTGCTGCCGACGTGAGGAGGCGGACCTCTCAGCCTAGAAGCAGCATTTCAGTCATCCTCAGACTTCGCGGATGGCACAGATGAAGCTGGGAGAGGTTGTTTCCAGCTCCCTCTGGATCTGGGTCGTCTTCGACGTCTTAGGATAAAACTGCTTTTGTCAGATGCACCTTTGAGTGAGCTCACAGACTCCGTGGTAATGCCGTCATATCCCCTCCCTCCGCGCCTTCGCGGCTGCCTAGGCCCGAAAGCCCGGCCCGGCCTTCGGTGCGGAGCGTTGCTGATGTAGGCTGCCGTCCATGGATCTGATTTCAATCCGTGATCTGGAGGTTCACTATCACGTTGGAGTTACTGATGCCGAGAGGCAGAAGGCCCAGCGATTGCATATCGACGTGGAGATGGAGTCGGATTTCACCGCAGCAGCGGCGAACGATGACCTCACCAGGACCATCGATTATTATGCGGTGAGCCGACGACTCCTACGCTTCGGGGACGACCGGAGTTGGCGTTTGATTGAGGCTCTGGCGGTCGACATCGCCGAACTGGTGGTGCGCGAGTTCAAGGCGGCCCGGGTGACCGTTGAGGTGAAGAAGTTCATCATTCCGGAGGCCCGGCATGTCTCAGTGCGTGCGACGCGAAGTGCGGCGGTCGTGCGACGGGAAGATCCGACTGACCGAATGGTGCGGGCGATTGGTGGGGTGCCCGGCGCCTATCGAAAGTAAGGGGCCGGCTGGTTTGCCAGCCGGCTCAAAGACCTACGGGACGATCCGGACCTCGTCGACCATGAGTGTCAGGGGAGAGCTCTGGTAGAGTTGGAGGTTGATGCGCCGGTACACGGAGGGGTTGCCCAACTGTGCACGGGTGGCGGTGACCTCGGTCCAGGTATTGGCAGGGAGGGAGACGAGGTAAGCGCCGGATTCCGGGCCACTGTCCTGCGTTTGCACCGAGACCTTCAGCGGTGCGGTTGTCAGGCTGAATGCCCAGAAACGTACCGATGACGTGGGGAGGGCAGGAACTCCGGAAGCATGACGGAGCGAGAGGCCTCCCCAGGCGCTGTAGTCCACCCGGATTGACCGGGAACCGATGCGCACCGGGCTGGTGTTGGCGAAATTGCGCGAACATCCCCAGGACCAATCCGACCACCCGGAAGCCAGCGCATCACCGAACAGCACCTGGGGTGGCGGTTGGCAGTCGGTGGTCCGAAGCAGGTATGGAGTGCTGTAGACGGAGGTGTTTCCTGCGGCATCGATCGCCCGCAGGGTGATCGAGTAGGAGTTGCCACAGGCAAGGCCGGAGAGCACGGCGCTGGTTCCGGTCAACTTCGACAATCGCAACGTCGTCCCGACAAATAGGTCGTAGCTGGCCACACCCAAGTTGTCGGTTGAGGGACTCCATGTGAGCGTCGCTGAAGTGGTCGTGATGCTGGTGGCGCCGAGTTGTGAAGGGGGCGTTGGAGGTTGGGTATCGACGGGGATCAGCGGGAGCAGGCGAGCGAGCAGTTGGATGTAGGCTGCCTGTGGGTAGAGGGCGGGTTCATTCAGTTCCCAGGAGTTCTCCGGCCAGCCCGCATTCCAGTCCCGGTACGCCTTTTGGGGCGGTTGATTGGCGATGCCGGCGACGGTTCCTGAGTACGACCGGTTTGGACCGCCAACCAGGTAGCCGGGAGGAGGTCCGTTCGGGGAGGTGATGGCGTTGTCCCAGATCGAGCCGTCGGCAAACCAGATGTGATAGATCTCCTGGACGGATGATTCCGCGCCGAAGGCGGACATGTTGCTCAGCATCACCTTGCCGATGGGGTTGGCCCCGTGCAGCCAATGCAGGTGTTGCTGAGCCACCTCTTCAAAGAGGGGGGCGGAGGACGGGGAGATCCCGAAGGATACAAAGTCCAGATTGATGTTTCCGACATCCGCCCGGACCTGGTTGTGGCCCCAGTGGAACTGAGCATCCGGCAGGAATGCCCGGTAGAGGTCGGTGCCGGCCGTGAGGTCCGAGATCGACATGACGCTCGTTTGGGCGGCCTTCTGGTTACGAAGGGCCGATGCAATGGCCGGGGTCACTCCGGGCATTCCGGCGAAGCGCAGCAAGGCGGCCTCCAGCGGTTGGGTGTACGGTCCCCACCAACCGTTGCTGACCGGTTGAGTGCGCGTGTAGTTGGCCTCAACGAAAGTCCGGTACTCGGCCTTGCCGGTCGCTTCATACAGGTGAACCGCAGCGATCAGCGCGCTGCCGATCTGGCCCGCGGCGTTCAGGTCCGCGTCGCCGGACTTGATGTTGCCATCGTCACATTGGGTCTGGAAGACGGTGAAGCCCGCCGTGGTGTTCTTGGCGCGGACCCATGCCGACTCGGCACGTGCGATGAGGTCCGTACCGTAAGCAGCCCGTAAACTCACTCCCCGGTACACGACGCCTGCCGCGGCGAACATGGCGCTGCCGGCCAGTGTGGAAGAGGTGCATTCCGGAAGGTAGTACCGAGGTCGCCGGTCAGTGCTGGGCGGTGTGGAAGCTCCATCATACGTGTCCAACCCCAGCTTCAACAGGAGCCCACCCGTTCCTGTCGCCTGTTGCATCCGCTTGAGGAAGTCCAATTCCCACTGCAATTCATCCAGAAGGTCGGGGACTCCATTGCCCGACTCCGGGATTCCAAAGTCATCCCCGAACACGAGGGGATTCCTGCGGTAAGCCTCCAGCAACTGCAGAACGGGGCTTTGAGCGAACGTGGTGTACTTGTTGGAATCCCCCGCATCCATCCATCCGCCTGACAGATCCCGTGCAGTGGCGGCATTGCCCTTGTCCCACCGACTGGTGGCGAACCGATCCTGATTGGGACCTTCGTACGAGGCTGCGTCGGTCCAGCGTGCGTCGGAAAACGGCGTGTTCTTGGGGAAGTTCACGCGCTGGTAGTAGTACATCCGCACCGCCTGTTTCAGGACGGCGTCATAAACCGCTGGCCCGATTTCGAACCGGCCAGATCCGACCCGGTTGACGGTGTCATAGATGTAATAGGACCCGGGACTGGTGAGAGCGGAAAAGTCGAAGTGCCATCCTTGGTCCCCGGACTGGGCGTGGACGGCGCCGCTCCTCCAGGGCTGGAGGCTGCCGCTCAACGCGACGGCATTATCGGCCCATCGCAGGACCTGATATTGGTTGAGGCCGGTGGCGGGGTTGAAGGCGTCGGCGGCATTGAATCCTGATTGGGGATCCACAATGACCGCCACCTTGCGCATGCCTGGCAGGTATCCGAACTGGTCGACCTTGATGAACGGCACTGTCGAACCGGGCGCAGCCTGAGCCACGGTCATCGTGGCGAGGGCGCCCAGCGCGGCCCGGAGGAGGGCGGTCGGGGGATGTTTCAGTTGTTTCATGAGGAATCCGTTGGGGTTTAGAGGGGCCCACATGTGCCCGACCGATTCAGAGCTCGGTCAGGCTACTGGTTTCCACCGGAACGACGTTCGACAATTACAGCCCGATTGCGAAAGTCTGTGGCGAGGGTTGACGGCCGCTCACGTCCACTGGCGGTGCTTGAGCCGGTCGAGGAGGGCTGCCCCCCGGCTCAAAGCAATGGGGTCAGTTCAAGGCCACGTCGGGCACGTTGCCAACCACCTCCCCCCGCTTCCAGCCACGGTGGCCTGTCGCCACCGCCAGAACCCCGTACCATCCCCAATCTCCGGACCGCTCCGACCCTTCCCTCCACGTTCGCCCCAGGAGCCTCTCGGCCGCCTTCCCCTTTTCACGCCATTCCGGCCGGTCTCGCCCTGCCACCCTCGTGTCCCTTCGCCAGGCGTGCGGGACCGGTTGACGGATTTCAAACCGGCAGGATCAGCGGAATTCAGAAATGGCACGGACACAGCCGTCCCTCCGTCGCCGCCACGGAGTCGACCCAGGCCGACCGAGCCGCCCATTCCAGTCGCCAAACGGGGTTTATTCGGTCCGGTTGGATGGCAGGCCCGAAGGATTCAGGGTCCTGGTGCAGATGGTCCCGCGTCTCCGCGTCTCCGCAGGAGCTTCTGCTTCGCTCCAGATGAATCCGTCCTCGCTCGGATCTGCCGGCAAGCTTGCTGAAATCCTGACATCGGAAGCGTCGTCGGTTAGCCTCGGGAATGGCGCGCCACTCCAGGAATGACCAGGCGGGAATCGACCTGCCCAAGGCCAGGATCGATCGGGAATCCCTCGGGCAGGTGCTCGAATTGTTCCGCTACCTCCGCCCCTACCGCGTCCGTTTCGGTCTCGCGTTGCTCGCGCTGTTCTCCTCCAACCTGCTCAGCCTCGCCTTCCCCTTCCTTGCCGGCTCGCTCATCGATGCCGCGGCGCGGCCCGGGGCGGACATCGACCGGACGGCGCTCCTGCTGGTGGCGATCCTGGGGTTGCAATCGGCGTTCCTCTATTTCCACGCGCTGTCCTTTGCCACGGTCGGACAGCGCAGCATGGTCGATCTTCGGCGCGACACCTACGCGCGGCTGATCTCCCTGCCGATGGATTTCTTCTCCCGACGTCGGGTCGGTGAACTCGCCAGCCGTCTGTCGGCGGATCTGACCCAGATTGAAGACACCCTCATTGCGCTGCTCCCGCAGTTCCTCAGACAACTCACCCTGTTGGCGGGCGGGATTGTGCTCATCGCCTTCACTTCGCTGAAGCTCACCGCCATCATGCTCGCCAGCCTGCCAGTGCTGACCGTGGTGGCGGTGGTCTTTGGAAGACGAACCCGGAAGCTGGCACGGGAGGCTCAGGATCGGTTGGCCGACACCGCGACCACCGTCGAGGAGACGCTTCAAGGCATCGTCAATGTGAAGGCGTTCGCCAACGAATCCTACGAACTTCACCGCTATCAGAACGGGCTCCTACGCTTCCTGGAAGCCACCCTTCGCGGCGCGCGACTGCGCGCCGCCTTCGTCTCCTTCATCGTTTTCGCCCTGTTCGGTTCGATCGTCCTCGTCCTGTGGTCGGGGGCTCGCCTGCTTCAGCAGGGCGGCATCACCTTTGGCGAACTCACCCGGTTCATCCTCTACACCACCTTCGTCGCCGGTGCGATGGGACAGTTCGCCGACCTCTACAGCCAGTTGCAAAAGGCCGTCGGATCGACCCAACGCGTCCGCGAACTCCTCCGCGAGACCGGTGAAATCGATGTGCGACTGGATCCCGCCCCCGGTCCGGAACTCCCCCGTCTGCGCGGCGAAGTCCGATTCGAGCAGGTCCACTTCACCTATCCCTCCCGCCCGGGCGTCGAGGTGTTGAAGGGCGTGAACATCGAGGCCGCACCCGGGCGCAAGATCGCCATCGTCGGGCCCAGTGGTGCCGGAAAGTCCACCCTGATCTCGCTGCTGATGCGGCTGTACGACCCCAGCAGCGGACGCCTCCTCATCGATGGCCGGGACGCGCGGGAATACCCACTGTCGGCGTTGCGTTCCCAGATGTCGCTGGTGCCGCAGGAAGTCCTCCTGTTCGGCGGGACGATTGGCGAGAACATCGCCTACGGAAAGCCAGGGGCCGGGGCCGCAGAGATTGAGGAGGCGGCCCGTCTGGCGAATGCGCATGAATTCATCCAGGCCTTCCCCGAGGGCTACGGAACTCCAGTGGGGGACCGCGGCATCAAGCTCTCCGGCGGCCAACGCCAACGGATCGCCATCGCCCGCGCCATCCTGCGGGACCCGGCCATCCTGATCCTGGATGAGGCGACCAGTTCCCTGGATTCAGGCAGCGAACGGCTGATCCAGGACGCTCTGGAGAAACTGATGCGCGGCCGGACCTCGTTCATCATCGCCCACCGCTTCGCCACGATCCGGGAAGCCGACCGGATCGTGGTGGTCGAAGACGGACGGATCGTCGAGGACGGAACCCATGAGGAACTCGACGCGATCGAGGGGGGGGTCTACCGCAAGCTGGCTGCTCTTCAATTCAATACGCTTGCCCGACCCGGGGTTGAGGCTCGAAATAGCGGCCAGGATCGAACCGAATGAAACAGTACCGTCTCAACCGCCTTTTCCACGCCCGCTCCGGACGTTGCTTCGACGTCGCCATCGACCATGGATTCTTCAATGAACGCGGATTCCTCGCCGGCATCGAGAACCTCGAACAGGCGGTGCGCACCGTCGTGGAAGCAGCGCCGGACGCCATCCAACTGACCATCGGTCAGGCGCACTATCTCCAGTCCCTGCCCGGCAAGAACAAGCCCGCACTGGTCCTGCGGACCGACGTGGCCAACGTGTACGGCAGTGCTCTTCCCAGGGCCCTGTTCAGCCGCATGATCGAATGTCCCGTCGACCAGGCCCTGCGCCTCGACGCGACCTGTGTCGTGGTCAACCTGTTCCGCATCCCCGGCGAACCCGAGGTGACCGATCAATGCATCCAGAACATTCTCCGGATCAAACCGGAGTGCGATCGCTACGCCAT
Source organism: Verrucomicrobiota bacterium (assembly GCA_041688515.1). Taxonomy (GTDB): domain Bacteria; phylum Verrucomicrobiota; class Verrucomicrobiia; order Limisphaerales; family UBA9464; genus UBA6176. The sequence continues at coordinate 8,867 of JBDNHZ010000288.1, read as the reverse complement.
GCCGCTGATGATCGAACCCCTGGTGTTCCAGCCCAACGCCAAGGCCGGCGGCTACATGGTGGATGGAGATCTGGAGAAGATCCTGCCACTCGTGCGTCAGGCCGTTGAACTGGGGGCCGACATCATCAAGGCGGATCCCACCGACGACGTGTCGATGTACCATCGGGTCGTCGAGATCTCCGGGCGAATCCCCGTCCTTGTCCGCGGGGGCGGCAAGGCGGCCGACCAGGAAATCCTCCAGCGCACCGAAGCCCTGATGAAACAGGGGGCCGCGGGAATCGTTTACGGCCGCAACATCATCCAGCATTCGAACCCCGCCGGCATGACCCGGGCACTCATGGCGGTCGTCCACGACGGAGCCACCGCAATCGAAGCCGCCCATCATCTCGCCGGCTGAACCCATCACCCTCTGGTCTGCTCCCATGCATCCACCACGCCCGCTTGGTGCCGTCCTCGCCGCCATTGCCCTGACCGCCCCGTGCGGTTCAAGGATCCTGGCAGGATCGCCTGACACCAACTCCCTTCATCAGGCCGTTCTCAACGTCTGGATGGAGAACGATCTGGTCGTTCGGACCGACCAGCACTACACCCACGGCAGCCGGGTCGCCTATCTCGGCTACGAACATGGCCTCGACGACGAACCCCTGCGATGGGACGGCAGGATCGCCCGATGGCTGCCGGATCTGGGGCTTCAGCCGAAGGCGTGGCGAACCAGCTTCGCCCTCACCCAAAATATCTACACTCCCCGGGACACGGATCTGACCACGATCTTTCCCGAGGAACGTCCTTACGCCGGTTGGCTGTATGCCACCGGTGCGCTCATGATCCGGGGCACCTCTTCCGGCGGCACGCCCATGCTCGATTATTGGGGCATGAATCTGGGCGTGGTCGGCCCAGCCTCCCTTGCGGACGAGACCCAAAACACCATCCATCGGATCCGCGGCATCGACGAGGCCCGGGGTTGGGATACCCAACTCAAGAACGAACCCGACCTGGGATTCCGTTATGGCCGGGGACTCCGGTTCACCGCGCCGATCCAAGGAGAATTCGCCTCCCAGTTCCTTCCCTTCGCCGGCGTCCAGCTCGGAACGGTCCAGACGTTCGCCGCGGTGGGAACCCAATGGCGCATCGGTTGGCAACTGCCGGATGACTTTGGCTGGCGGTCAATCGACGACGTCCTTCCCGGCTCCGGCGGTCGGACCCTCGAGACCCTGAATCGCCGCGGCTGGTACGTGTTCTTCGGCGTCGAAGCCCGTTACTACGGCCACAATACCCTGGTCGAAGGCAACCTCTACCACGATGGCCATTCGGTGCAGATCCGACCGCTGCTCGGGGAGGTGAAGCTCGGGGTGGTCTATTCCGGAAAACGCTGGGACTTCGCCTACACCCACATGATCCGCAGCAAGGAATTCCGGTCCCAGGATGATCTCGATTCCTTCGGCTCGTTCTCCGTCGCCTTCAAGTGGTGAGGCGGGGTCCCTTTCCCGAGTCCAAACCCGCTCCAGCACTCCGGCCGACTCCACCTCGCCCAACGGCAGATCCCGGGACCGGAGCCCGGCTTTCGAGAACGACAACAAGGGCGACCGCTGGCGTCGTCTCCCTGACACCCGTCCACGGCACTCGCCACGGTGCAGGTGCGCGCTCCCACGCCGGGAAGCGCCAATCCGTAGACCACCGCAGGGCGCATCTTGACACTGCCCCCTGGGAGCGCGGGCGTCCTCGCCCGCTGATTTGCACCTCAAGCCGGAGCGGTCCCGCCATGCGGGACCGCGCCCCCAGGATCAGCCCGGCAGGGTCCTAGAATCCACTTTTCGCATTGGGGGGCAGTATCAAGATGCGACCGCCACCGCACTCCGAGGGATGCGCGGTTGCCATTGGCCTCGGTCCCATCGCACCCTTCCGCATGCCTACGCCGGATCCGAAGCCAACGGATTTCATCCATTCGGAGGAGTTCCTGACCGAGTTACAGCGGCGCCAGTTCCGTCTGTCGATGGCCTGTGCCGCATCGTTCCTGACCGCCCTGCTCGCCCTGCCACTGTTGAACTACTTCCTGCCGGAGTGGATGGCGCGTCGGGTGGGAGGATTCCCCTTCACCTGGTTGGTGCTGGGGGTGCTGTTCTTTCCGCTGGTGTGGGTGATCTCCTGGATCTTCATCCAGCGTTCCATCGCCCTGGAGCGTGCGGAAGCCGAAATGGCCCGTCAGCACGCGGCCGCCAACCCCGTTGAACCCGATCACACCCGATGACACCCCTCCTCGCCGCGGTGGATCCCTGGATCTTCGCATTCTCGTTCGTCACCGTCGCCGCAACCCTCGTCATGGGTTACTGGGCGGCGGGCAAATCCCGGACTGCTTCGGACTTCTTTGTCGCCGGCCGCGGGGTCTCGGTGGGCTGGAACGCTTCCGCCATCTCCGGCGAATACCTCTCCGCGGCGTCGTTCATGGGCGTGGCGGGCACCGTGATGTCGAGCGGCTATGACGCGCTCTGGTATCCCGTCTGTTACGCCTGCGGCTACCTCTTCCTGCTGCTGTTCATCGCCGGTCCGCTCCGCCGTTTTGGAGCCTACACGATTCCAGACTTCGCCGAAGGCCGCTTTGACTCACCCTTGTTCCGGAAAATTGCCGTCATCTTCGTCCTCTTCATCGGGTTCTTTTACACCATGCCCCAGATGAAGGGGGCAGGGACGACTCTCGCCTATGTGTTCAAGGAGATCACCTGGTTCGGCACCCAGGGTCTGCCCTACTGGGTCGGGGTGGTCGTGGTGGGATCGGTGATCACCGTCAATGTCGCCATTGGCGGGATGAAGGGCATCACCCTCGTCCAAGCCTTCCAGTACTGGCTCAAGCTGTTCGCCATCTCGACCCCCATCTTCGTTCTGATCGCCGTGTATGGCGGGTATGGCACTCACCTCCAGAAGAACGACGCCCCGCCCACCACCGCCGTCGTGGCCGTGGCCAACCCTCAAGCCCTACCCTCCCCCGGGTTGGCAGCTCCGCCGGCCGGAATCTCGGTGGATCCGACCCATCAGGTCCGCGCCACCCTGCCGGCCGCAGCCCCGGACGATGCCACCTGGATCAACCCATTCGGACGGCTGAGCTCCAAGGCGGCCAAGGCAGCAAAGCTCTCGGCGGAAGAATCCCGTCCCTACGCCCTGCTCTACACCTATTCCCTCATCATCGCCCTGGTCTGTGGCACCGCGGGTCTGCCGCATATCCTGGTCCGCTTCTATACCAACCCCGACGGCGTGGCCGCCAAGCGCACCACGATGTGGGTCATGATCCTGATCGGCGTGTTCTACCTGTTCCCGCCGGTGTTCGGCGTGCTCGGACGCAACCTGATGCCGTCGCTGTACGAGGGCATCGGCTCGAAGGGAACCGACAAGGTCGTGCTCGAACTCCCACGGGTCCTCCAGGGCACCTGGGGTTCGGTCCTCTCCGGCATTACCTGCGCGGGAGCGTTTGCCGCCTTCATGTCCACCTTCTCGGGTCTGCTGGTCTCCATGACCGGGGCGATCGTCCATGACGTGTATGGTCGGATCCTCGCCCCGCACTCTACCCCCAACCAACGCATGCAGATGTTCAAATGGTGCGCTTTCGGCGTCGGCGCGGTCGCAACGGTCCTGGGATGCTTCGTCGAGAAGCTCGAAATCAATTTCATGGTCGGTCAGGCCTTCGCCATTGCCGCCGCCAGCTATTTCCCGCTGCTCTTCATGTCCGTCTGGTGGCGTGGAATGACCATGAAAGGAGCGGCAACCGGAATGCTCGCCGGCGGCGTCTGCGCCCTCGGTGCCGTCGTCCTGACCAATATGAGCGACCTGCAGTTGGTCGACCTGGCCGCCTTCTGGGCGGCGCATCCGCTGGTCCGAATCCTGTGCGAACAACCGGCGATCTGGTGCGTCCCTCTGGCCATCACGCTGATGGTGGGGGTGTCGCGGATCACCCGGGCGGATGTGCCGGCCGATATCCGGATGAAGATGCTCGTGCTTCACGCCCCCGAAGCTCTGGGCCTCAAACAGGAATACGTCCGCGATCACGAAGGCCACTGAGCTTTCGACCGCTCCGGGCACGATCGCTCCCCAAGCCGCAGGCGGCGACCCTCGGGTCTACGCCTGCCGCGGGATCGGGATGTACCGGGTCACCCGCCCTGGCCGGTTCCCAACCGAAAGCTAGAGCCCGGCAATCGCCAGAATGTCCTCCAGCGCCGGGAGTGCCGTCCAGGCCTGGCCGCGGCGGATCACCAGCCTTGAACAGGGATGGGACTGGAGTTCCGCCTGGTTGACCGCCAGCAACCGGATCCGATCCGATCCGGGGATCTCCCGGGCGCTGCGGGGAATGAGCCGCAGCGGTGCCCCATTGAAGGCCAGCGCAATATCCCATCCCGCCACCCCATCCTTCTCGGCCGCGGGATTGCGCTGCACCAGTCCGGGGAAGCGTTTGGCCCAGCCCAGGCCGGGAGCGCGAACGAAAACCCGCAACGCCTCGGGCTGGGTCGCAAGGAATCGGGCCAGGGAAAAGTTGGTCCCCTGCCGCTGGGAGGCGAGGAGGACGGGAGCCGGATCCACGCCCAGGAAATTGCGGCCATTGAACTCGCCGTGGTCGTTGCGGGTTCCCGCCTGAAAACGACGATGCCATTCGCTGAAGTGTTCCCCGGCACGGAAAGAGATCTCGAAATGCAGATGGGCCCGGTCCTGGGTGATCCGTTGCTGGGTGTTCGAGGTCCGACCCATGGTCGCGATCCGGTCTCCGGCCCTAACCCCCTGCCCCACCTTCAACCCCGCCGTGACCGCCGAAAGATGGGCGTAAATCGTGTGGATCTCGATCCGGTCCATGACGTGGCGGATCACCACGTAATTGCCGTAGTTGGACAGACCGGACTTTAGGTTGATGTACGCCACCGTCCCGTCCGCCGCCGCCAGCACGGCGTCGATGGGTTCACCCCGGCGATCCCGCTGGATGCAGCGGATGTCGAGGCCCTCGTGCAGTTGCCGGCCCTCGGTGCGCACGCATCCGAACTGGCCGCTCGTCCACGGTTTGCCGGCGGTACCGACGAAGAACTTCTCGCCCCCGCCATCCGGCTGGAGGAGCGAACGGTTGGCCGTCGGAAGCTGGAAGGGCTGCGCAGAAAACACCGGAGCTGCCAGGATCCAACCCAGCAGACACCCCCAGAAACCCCGCCTCATTTGAGGAACATCTCCTCGTCGGGGGTCGACGTCTTGTCGGTCTCGCGGGCCACCTTGGCGGCGCTTTTGGCCTTTTCCTGCTTCTTCTTGGCGGCCTGCTCGGCCTTCTTGTCCGGCTTCTTCTGGTTCTCCAGCTTGATCGCCACGTTGTTCAGACCGCGAACAATCCGTTCCGCCTCCTCCCGGGTCGCGTCGGGGGTGAAGAGGATCTCGCCATTCTCCAGCGGCTTGGTGATCAGCGGTGCCCCGAGCCATCTTCCTTCGGTCCACCGGGCGTAGATCGCCACCCGCCGGCCAGGCCGGGTCACGGTGGCCATCTGCAAACGGAGCGCACCCTGGGTGGTGAACTTGATGTAGATCATCGGCCCGGCCAAACCGTCGATCAGGCGTGCCTGCTCGATGAATCCGCCGTCCACAAAGGCGTTCTTCTCGACGTTCAACGTCACGGGGTGAGCCCGGAACACCTTGATGCGACCCGTCCCCATCCCGATGGACGGGGTTTCACTCCTGAACTCGATCGTCGTTGCCTGCTTTTCTGGTTTCTCGTCCTTTTTCTCCTTCGAATCCTTGGAGGAACTCGATGAATCGTCACCCGTCGCACACCCCGCTCCCAGGCAAAGCCACAGGAACAGGCCGAAAAAGAGGTTGATGCACCCCGGTTGAATCCGCATTTTACACCCCGAAGCTAAAGTCATTTCCGCAATACAAGAAGCTATGGGCCAGCAACACAACAAAATCGAGAAACGCCGCCGCCGCACTTCCTACCTGCGTCGCAGGAAGGACAACGTCAAGTCGGAGGCCGCACGGAAAAAGTCCTGAGCCTTTTCAGGCACAGGATCCCTCCAGGATAAGCCGCGACCCCACACCGGTCTTCCGGCCTACCAACGGCGCCCCGCAGCCTCTGGCTCCAGGGCGCCTTTTTCGTGCCCGGATCCAACGCCTTCTTCAAAGCCCTCCTCCACCCCCGGTCCGACGCCAGTCGATGACGGCCCACGGATCCGGGACGGGCACCTCCGGGTCGATGTACCGATCCAGATCCCTCAAGGCGATGCAGCGGTAGCCGTTCTCTTTCAGCCACGCCACGTACTCGGCGAAGCGCTTCGGGGGCGTGTTGACCCAGGGATGTTCCCGGTCAGGCACGCCGTGGAATTGCAGGATCGCCACCCGACCGTCCCGGGCCAAGGCCACCGCCCGCTTCAGATCCTCCAGCGTCCAGGTCGGTCGCGCGTCGCCCGTCGTTGGAACCAGCAACGGATCGTCCCGTCCCGGTTCCAAGGCGATCCCACGCCCGGTCTCGTAGGCGAATTCCGGCTGTGCTCCCCGACGGGCGAAGCGGATGCCGAGTCCGCGCAATACCGGCAGGGCACCCGGATGGATGGCATTGCCCGGATAGGCAAAGGACGTCGGACGCGGGATGCCGTGGGCCTCGCATTGGCCCGCGATGTATTCCACTTCCTGGATCAAGCGACCCAGGGTTCCCACCGATACCCCCATGTGGCTCTGGGTATGGTTGCCGATCTCGAAGCCGTCGCGGTGCAACTCGGCGATCTGCGCCCAGGTCAAGTAGTCCACCTTGTTGCTGGGAAAACTGAATCCTTCGGTAATGAAAAAGGTCGCCCCGAATCCAGCCTTCTTCAGCAGCGGCCGCACCACGTGGTACTGGGACGCCACGGAATCATCGAAGGTCAACACCACCGTCTTGTCCGGTACCGGCTCGCGCAGGGTCGCCTGAACCGGAGCCGGGCCGGTATCCGGCGTCGCGAGCACTTCCCGCCGCAACCGTGCCATCTCTTCCCGGACATCGGTTCCCTCATAGAACCACAGCCAGCCCCGGGCGGACCGGGTCGCGCCCGGCACGAGATCGTCCAACCGCGGATCCGAGTGGATGCAGGGGACCGGCGGGTTTTGCCAAGCCCGATCGAGCCCGGACCAGGCGGTGACCACCCAACGTCTGCCCGTCGCGTCGGAGGCCGCCGCGAAGGGCGGATCGAGCAGCTTGTTGGTCGCCGACTGGGCCTCAAACCCGGCGGTGCGACCCAGCATCACACACACCTGCGCTCGGATCCGACTGACCGTGGCGGTCGATCCATTGCGCATCCACCAACGGAGGGAGAGCCGATGGGATTCGGGTCGGGCGATCACTCCAAAGGCCAGACCGTCCGGAAGGGTCCGCTCAAACTCCAGACCGCCGTCGGCCCGGCGCTGCCATTCCAGAGTTGGCAACGTATTGCCGCGCTGATCCCACACCGTCGGGATATGGGTATGCGCGAGGTAAACCAGGCCTTCATGGGTGAAGATGGCCTCGGGCACGTCGACCACCACGTAGCTCCGGGGGTCCCAGGGAGTGAAGACGCTGAGCTTGGTTTCCCGCTGGGGATGGATGGCTCCGTCGAAGAACCCCAGGCGTGGATGACGTCCTCCGGGATAGGGCAATACCCGGACCACGTCGGACCTCGATGCCGTCGCAGAAGCGAACGGCTCGATCTGCCAACGGGCAAGACCCGCCGCGATTTCATCGGCACGCAGTCCCGTCGCTGCTCCCACCTCGGCCGGAGCGAACCCGTGATGCCCGACCATGTTGTCGAGCCAGGCGCGAAGATCCGCGGCATCCCGCGGTGGACGGGCCGGGCCAACCGACTGCGCGCTCAAACCGAGCGGCAGCAGGGTCGAACCCAGGAACAGAACCAACGCAGCCCATCGAAGGCCGGCTGCCGTGGTTCGCCCAAAAGGACTTTCTCCGACTCCGGACCCGCGACCTTGCAATGCCATGGGCACCGTTCTATCCGGCCCAGACCCGCCGTGAAAAGCCTCCATCCACAGGAGACAGCAGGCGCGGCCCATCTTCGGTACTTGCCGCGTCCAGGTCGCCTACCCTCCCGCACCCATCGGACAACGCCCGCATCGGACGACCGGTCCGCCATTGGGACATCAGGCGCGAGATGCATCCCGGCAATTCCAAATCTGCAACCCTCGGCACGAAGCCGCGGCTCGCCCGTCACTGGCCCGCATTGGCTCGCCGACGGCGTCGAAGGATCTGGAATGCCGCCAGACCGCCCACGACTGCGATGGATCCCCAGGTGAAAGCCTCGGGGACCTGCGCCCAAAAGGAGAACTCGAGCTTGCTCGCCCTGCGCGAACTCAGAAACGAGGCAATGGGCGTACTCGCCCTGACGTTGGGCCGAGGTCCCGTTCACCGCGATGGTGTCGCTGCTCCTCGCGGCTCCCTGACCTGCTCCGCGGAACTCTGCGGTGAACCCCGTTCCCTTCCCCAATACCGGCGAGCAGCAGCTGGTTGGCCGAAAGAAACGCAGAATCGAAAGAATGGGGATCGCTGCGACGGGATCGTCCCAACGCGTGGATCCGCACCCATTCGGCTTCCCCTTCTTTCGTCTCCTTTCGTTCTTTTCGGCCAGTTCCCCGGGTTTCGGCCCAGAAGTTTCACCGCAGAGACAGCGGAGGACGCAGAGCCATCGTACCGGTCCCACTCAGCGGAACTCGGCGGCCCCTGCGATCTCTGCGGTGAACCCCGTTCCCTTCCCCAATACCGGCGACCAGCAGCTGGTTGGCCGAAAGAAACGCAGAATCAAAAGAAGGGGGACCGCGGCGACGGAATCGTCCCAACGCGTGGATCCGCACCCATTCGGCTTCCCCTTCTTTCGTCTCCTTTCGTTCTTTTCGGCCAGTTCCCC
>JBDNHZ010000287.1:0-10693 GCA_041688515.1 Verrucomicrobiota bacterium | reverse complement strand
CCATGTGGACGATCCGGAAGAACACCCAAAAGAAGGAAGAATGGCTTGCGCCTAAGTTGGAAGAAGACGCCCGATCTGGGGTACTCGGGCGATGATTTTCATACCGGCGAAGTGGAACGAGTTTCAGAACGGCGCTGACACGCTAGAGTTGAAAATGTGTTCCTGAGGCGATTTTTGGAGAGCGCCATTCAGAGTTCTCTGCGCCTCCGCGTCTCTGCGGTGAAATCTCTGGGCCGAAACCAGGGGAACTGGCCGAAAGGAACGAAAGGCGACGAAAGTAAGGGAGGCAGAAGGGGCGCGGATCCACGCGTTGTGACGATGCGGTGGCTGCTGTCCCCTTCTTTTGATTCTGCGTTCCTTTCGGCCAACCGACTGCGGTCGCGCGACGTGACAACGGGCGTCCCTCCGTTGCCGCCACCCCGTCATCCCATGGCGGCCGCGACGCCGGTTCCGGGCGCTGAACCAGGAGCGGTGAGTCCGGATGAATCGGAGGCCCGACCGAATCCGGGGTCTTGGGGCGGACTGCGGGTTGTGATTTGCGCCCGCCCGATGCTGCTCCCTGTTCGCTCCTGGAGGCCGCAGTGGGTTCGTCGCAGAGGACGCAGATTCCGCAGAGGGGGAGGCCCTTGGATCCGTCCAAGGCATTCCCGGTTCCCGCGACCCAAGCGGTGGGTGACGCGACGCGCACTCCAGGACGCTCCGCGAAGTCCGGGGATCTCGTTCCATAGATGCAAGTCGGCTGGACCCTTCGGCGAAAGCATGCACCGGCCTTTCCGCTTCCATTGAAAATGCCCTTTGACAGACCCCGGGATTCTCGGGCATTTGTCCTGTGCTCCGGAAACGGGGCACTCATCCAGAGTGGCAGAGGGACTGGCCCGATGAAGCCACGGCAACCGGCAGCGCTGACTGCGCTGCGACCAGGTGCCAAATCCAGGTCTCTCCGAAGGGAGGGGCGAAGATGAGGAGCGCTGGTCAGGAAATCTTTCCGACCCCTTCTCGCTTCGTGGGAAGGGGTATTTTTATGGCCTGATGCCTCCCCGCCCGCCGCTGACCTCTGGACGAAGTGCCCGGTCCGGCATCGAACAGAGACGTATGAGCCAGACGCAGCAGGGATTCATGAAGGCGCTGAAGTGCCGCGAGTGCGGTCGCGAGTATCCGCTCGCCGCCACCCACGTGTGTGAATTCGACTTCGGTCCGTTGGAAGTCGCCTACGACTACGAGCGCATCCGAAAGGTCCTGACCCGGGAATCCATCCAGGCCCGGCCCCAGAACATGTGGCGCTATCGGGAATTGCTGCCGGTCGCCGGCGAACCGACGGTCGGCCGTCAGGTGGGCTACACGCCCTTGATCAAGGCCGATCGCCTCGCGCGGCGACTGGGGATCCGTGAGCTCTGGGTCAAGAACGACGCGGTGAATTACCCGACCCTTTCGTTCAAGGATCGGGTGGTGAGCGTGGCGTTGAGCCGTTCGGTTGAGCTCGGCTTCAAGACGGTGGCCTGTGCCTCCACCGGGAACCTCGCCAACTCGGTGGCTGCCAACGCGGCCTCCGCCGGGCTCGAAGCCTACGTCTTCATTCCGCATGACCTCGAACAGGGTAAGATCATCAATTCGCTGGTGTACGGCGCGCGGGTCATCGGGATCAAGGGCCACTACGACGAGGTCAACCGCCTGTGCGCGGAGATCGCGGGCAAGTACCCGTGGGCGTTCGTGAACGTCAATATGCGCCCCTATTACGCCGAGGGTTCCAAGTCGATGGGCTTCGAGATCCAGGAACAACTCGGCTGGCGCATCCCCGAGCACACGGTGGTCTGCATGGCCTCCGGTTCCCTCCTCACCAAGATCCACAAGAGCTACCAGGAGTTTTCCAAGCTCGGGATCGTCCACGAGTCGTCCTGGAAGATCCATGGCGCGCAGGCGACGGGATGCAATCCCATCACCTTGGCCCAGAAGGCGGGGCTCGACTTCTTCAAGCCGCAAAAGCCCAACACCATCGCCAAATCCCTGGCGATCGGGACCCCGGCAGACGGCTTCTACGCGCTCCGGGTGATGAAGGAGACCGGTGGATACGGCGACGATGTCACCGACGACGAGATCCGCGAGGGCATCCGCCTGCTGGCCGAATGCGAGGGAGTCTTCGCCGAGACCGCCGGTGGGGTCACCGTCGGGGTGGCCAAGAAGCTGATCGCCCAAGGCCGGATCCCAGCGGATTCCAGCGCGGTATTGTGCATCACGGGCAATGGCCTCAAGACGCTGGATGCTGTCGCCGGGCATGTGGGTGAAACCCAGGAAATCCGTCCCAGCCTGCGCGAGTTCGAGGCGTTGATTGCCTCGGACCGCACCCCGCACGGCGCGGCGGCGACCGCCTCCCGTTGATCCAGTCGAGCTTCGAACGTTCCCCAGCCATGAGCGTGCGTGTGACCCTTCCGCCCACCCTTCGCAGGATCTGCGGAGGCGAGGATCAACTCCGGGTGCGTCCCGGTACGGTCTCGGATCTGTTGACGCAATTGCAGCAACGATACAATGGCGTCCGCGAGCGTCTGTGCGACGAGCGGGGGCAGATCCGCGGTTCGGTGCTGGTCTTCGTCAACGACGAAGACATCCGTTTCCTGAGGCATCAGCAGACCGAGTTGAGGCCGGGGGATGAGGTGAGCATCATCCCGGCTTTTGCGGGCGGCTGATGCGGGGAGGGGCAGATGTCGGCCTTGGGGCAGGGTGGCGGATTTGATCCAGCGACCTTGTTCATCCATTTCAGTGATTCGATGACTGGAATCGGTTTGGGGCCGGTTAGCGGGAGTGTTTTCCCGGGCGGGATCGGTTCCCGGGGTTGGAGCGAAGTTCTTTGCAGGCTTGCCGTGAGGGTGGCATCCGCGGTGCTTTTGGGGTTTACTGACCCTTCAGCGGGTTCAAGACCGCGTACCGTTCCGAAAGATCATGGCCATTCACGTCGCACTGCACCATCGCACGCACTACACCTACGACCGTCCCGTCGGGCACTCGCCCCATGCGGTTCGGCTCCGCCCGGCACCGCACTGCCGGACGCCGATCCTCGCCTACTCGCTCAAGGTCCGGCCGACCGAGCACTTCCTGAACTGGCAGCAGGATCCCTTCTCCAATTATCTCGCGCGGGTGGTGTTTCCCGGGAAGTCCACCGAGCTGCTGGTGGAGGTCGATCTGGTGGCGGAGATGGCGGTGTACAATCCCTTCGATTTCTTCATCGAGGAGAGCGCGAGTGAGTTCCCCTTCGTCTATGAGCCGGCGCTAAAAAAGGATCTGGCGGCCTTTCTCGCCTGGCCCGGGGCGGGTCCCCGATTGCTCGGGCTGATCGACAAGTGGCGCAGCGCCAAGATGCGGACCATCGACTTCGTCGTGGCCGTCAACCATTGCGTCAATGAGGAGGTGAAGTACCTCATCCGGCTCGAACCCGGAGTCCAGACGCCCGAGGAAACGCTGACGCTGAAGAGCGGTTCCTGCCGGGATTCCGGATGGTTGCTGGTCCAGTTGCTTCGTGCGTTGGGTTTCGCCGCCCGCTTTGTCTCGGGCTACCTCGTCCAGCTCGCGCCCGACGTGAAGTCCCTCGATGGCCCCAGCGGCACCTCGATCGATTTCACCGATCTGCACGCCTGGTGCGAGGTGTATCTGCCCGGCGCCGGCTGGATCGGGCTCGATCCGACCTCGGGCCTCATGGCGGGCGAAGGGCACATCCCGCTTTCGTGCACCCCGGAGCCCGCCAGCGCCGCGCCGGTTTCCGGCGCGGTGGACAAGTGTGAATCGACGCTCGTCCATGAGATGAGCGTGACGCGGATCTTCGAAAGCCCCCGGGTCACCAAGCCCTATACGGACGAGCAGTGGGAGCGGATCGAAGTTCTGGGCGGCAAGGTGGACGAGGAGTTGGTTGCCGGCGACGTACGCCTCACCATGGGGGGCGAACCGACCTTTGTTTCCATCGACGACATGGACGGAGCCGAGTGGAACACCGCCGCAGTCGGCCCCGTGAAGCGGGTCTTGTCCGGCGACCTGATCAAACGGCTCCGGGCACGTTTCGCTCCGGGTGGGTTGATGTTCTATGGCCAGGGGAAATGGTATCCGGGCGAATCCCTGCCGCGCTGGGCGATGGGCTGTTACTGGCGCAAGGATGGTCAGCCGATCTGGCATGAGGATGCCTTGATTGCCGATGAACGCCGTCCGTTGAATCACGGTCCGGCCGAGGCGGAACGGTTCGCCCAGCGCTTCGCCGAGAACGCGGGAGTGGGCGGACGCTGGCTGATGCCGGGCTACGAAGACGCCTATTACTATCTGTGGCGCGAGCGTCGGCTGCCTTTCAATGTTGATCCGTTGAAGTCCAATCTGGCCGATCCAGAGGAACGGGCGCGCCTCATGCGGGTGTTTGGTCAGGGTCTGCAGAAGGTGGTGGGCTACGTCCTGCCCCTTCACCGGGCAGAGGGACGGTGGCAGACCGGACCCTGGTTCCTCCGGGGTGAGACGATGTGGTTGATTCCCGGGGATTCTCCCATGGGCTACCGGCTGCCGCTGGATTCCCAGCCGTGGGTGAAGGAAGGCGACTATCCCTACGTTCACCAGAAGGATCCCATGCAGCCCCGGGGCGCGCTGGCCCCGGCTTCTGCGCCCATCCGGATGGTTCGGGCGGGCGAAGTTCCGGCGGACACGACGACGGAGAAGGTCGGAGCCGATCGTGCGAAGGCGCGGGCGACGGCCCCGGGAGGGGCATCGGCCTCCGGGACCCAGGAACGCGTTCCGACGGCACAGGAATCCGCTTCCTGGATCGTCCGGACGGCCATCTGTTTCGAGCCTCGTGAAGGCCGGTTGCACGTCTTCTTCCCGCCGGTGGAAGAGTTGGAGGAGTATCTTGAACTGACGGCGCTGGTCGAACAGACGGCGACCGACCTGGGCATCCCGGTGATCCTCGAGGGGTCGCCCCCGCCGTATGACCCGCGGTTGAATGTCATCAAGGTCACGCCGGATCCGGGCGTCATTGAGGTGAACCTGCATCCGGCGGCTTCGTGGAAGGAGTTGGTCGACAATACCGAGGCAGTCTATCAGGAAGCCCGCCTGTGCCGGTTGGGCACCGAGAAGTTCATGATGGATGGGCGCCACACCGGCACGGGCGGCGGGAACCACATCGTGATTGGCGGGGCGACGCCCTCGGATTCGCCGATCCTGCGCCGCCCTGACCTGCTTCGCAGCCTGCTGGCCTACTGGCACAATCATCCGTCCCTGAGCTACCTGTTCAGCGGCCTGTTCATCGGACCCACGAGCCAGCACCCGCGCGTGGACGAGGCCCGCAACGACTCGCTCTACGAGTTGGAACTGGCCTTCGGCCAGGTGCCGCAGAAGGGCTCGGTTGCTCCCTGGTTGGTGGATCGCCTGTTCCGGAACCTGCTGGTGGACGTCACTGGCAACACCCATCGGTCCGAGTTCAGCGTCGATAAGCTTTACTCGCCGGATTCATCGAGCGGACGCCTGGGTCTGGTCGAATTGCGTTCGTTCGAGATGCCACCGCATTCGCGGATGAGTCTGGCCCAGCACCTGTTGCTGCGCTCGTTGATCGCGCGGTTCTGGAAACAGCCGTACGAGCATCATCTCGTCCGATGGGACACCGCCTTGCATGATCGTTTCCTGCTGCCCCATTTCGTCTGGGAAGACATGACCGACGTCGTGGAAGACATGCAGGAACATGGCTACCCGCTGGAAGCCGCCTGGTTCTGTCCCCACGCCGAGTTCCGGTTTCCGTTTGTGGGCGAATTCGTCCAACGGGGCGTGAAGGTGGAATTGCGGACGGCGCTGGAGCCGTGGCATGTCATGGGCGAGGAAGGAGCCGCCGGCGGGGCCGTGCGGTATGTCGACAGCTCCCTCGAACGGATCCAGGTGAAGGTTGCCGGGCTGGTCGATGGACGGCACATCGTCGCCTGTGCCGGACGGCGGGTCCCGTTGCATCCCACGGGAGTGAAAGGGGAGTTCGTCGCGGGCGTGCGTTACCGAGCCTGGCAGCCATCCTCGTGCCTGCACCCGACCATCGGGGTGCATACGCCGTTGGTGTTTGATCTGGTGGACACCTGGAACAACCGGAGCATCGGGGGTTGCACCTATCACGTCATGCACCCCGGCGGCCTCAACTACGTCACGCTTCCGGTCAACGCCTACGAGGCGGAAAGCCGGCGGCTGGGACGGTTTTTCGCCCATGGCCACACGCCGGGACGCATTCCGTTGCCCGAAGTGGAGACCAATTCCGAGTTCCCCATGACGCTCGACTTGCGTCGTTGAGCCGGGCGCATGTTGCCCCTTTTCATGTGCTGACATTGGTTCATGCTCAGGCCATGCGAATTCTGCGAATCGTTTGGTTGATGGCGGGGCTCCTGACCGCGGCGGTGGCGGTCACGGCCGATGACAGTGGGGTGCGTGCCGACAGCAAGCCGGCGTTCCAGAGCATCACGGTGAAGGAGTTCGAGAAGATGCGCGCGGGCACCAACGTGGTCATCCTCGATGTCCGGACCGAGAAGGAGTTCAAGGCGGGGCATATTCCCGGAGCCCTGCTGATCGACGCGAACAGCCCCACGTTCGACAAGGATGCGGCCAAGCTCGACCGGTCCAAGGTGTACCTTGTCCATTGTGCGGCGGGCATCCGGAGTCTGAAGGCGTGCAATGCGATGCGCGGACTGGAATTCACGAACCTCTACAACGTCCGGGGTGGGTACAAAGCCTGGGTTGCCGACGGTCACGAAGGCGTGAAGTGACCATGATCTCTTAGAAATGCTTCGCAGGCCGGCCCTTTTTTCGGTACGCTGACCGGCCATAGATGCAATCGACGTTGTTTTCGGATCTCGGCCTGTCTGCCGAGATTCAGCGGGCGGTCCAGAAGCTCGGTTTCGAGCAGGCCTCACCCATTCAGGCCGCTGCCATTCCAGTTCTCCTCGCGGGACGGGATGTGGTCGGGCAGTCCCACACCGGATCCGGCAAGACGGCCGCATTCGTCATTCCTGCACTGGAGCGGCTTGACCTGAATGCTCCTGGACCTCAGGTGCTGATCTTGAGTCCAACCCGGGAGTTGGCCATGCAGGTCACCGAAGAGGTTCACAAACTCGCCTTTTTCAAGCGCGGCGTCCGGGCCGTTCCCATTTACGGCGGCGCCAGTTACACCCGGCAGTTCGCCGAGCTCCGTGGCGGTGCCCAGGTCGTGGTCGGCACCCCGGGTCGCCTCCTCGACCACATGCGCCGCGGGACGCTGATCCTGAAGAATCTGCGCATGGTCATCCTCGATGAGGCGGATGAGATGCTCAACATGGGCTTCCGGGATGACATCGAGACCCTGCTCAAGGACGTTCCGCCCACCCGGCAGATGGCTCTCTTCTCCGCGACCGTCCCCCGCGCCATCGAAGAGCTGATCTCTCGCTACACCAAGGATCCGGCCCGGATCCGCATGGAGTCGGCGACGCTCACGGTGCCCACCGTCGAGCAGGTCTGCTTCGAAGTGGATCGACGCTGGAAGTTTGAGGCGTTGACCCGTCTGATCGATCTCCACGACATCACCCTCGGAATCATCTTCGCCAATACCCAGCGGGATGTCGTCGAGTTGTCCGATCATCTGGTCGCCGCCGGTTACGGGGCCGAATCCATTCATGGCGGCATGCCGCAGAACGCCCGCGAACGCGTGATGCAGAAGTTCCGTCGCCGGCAGACGGAGTTGTTGGTGGCCACTGACGTCGCCGCCCGCGGAATTGATGTCGACGACATCCAGGCCGTCATCAATTTCGATCTTCCCTATGATCCCGAGGATTACGTCCACCGCATCGGCCGTACCGGTCGTGCGGGTCGGCATGGGCTGGCCCTGTCCCTGATGAGCGGCCGTGAGGTCTTTCTGGTCCGGGACATCGAGCGATTGACCCGGCAACGGCTTCGCCGCGGTCAGATCCCGACGATCGGGGAGATCGAAGATGCCAAGCAGAACCAGTGTCTGCGCGATGTTCGGGAGACGCTCAAGGCCGGCGATTTCCGGCACTATGATCATCTGCTTGAGGTGCTGTTGGAGGAAGGATTCGACTCGCTCGATGTCGCCAGTGCCCTGATCCATCACCTCTTCGCCCGGGCCAAGGCGGCCCAGGCGGCCGGCAAGCCCGAGAAACCCGAGAAGCCCGGAGCTGCGGCCGGAGCAGCTCCGCGTTCCGCCGGTCCTGTCGAGGAGCGTCCACGGGTCGTGCGCAAAGTTCCGACCCCGGCGGCGCGCCCCGTGCGGGAGGCCCGGCCTTCTCCAGTGACGCCCAAGGCACCGGTGGCGAGTTCCGCCGCGCCTGCTTCACCCGGGATCGCTCCGGACTCCGCATCGGCTCTGACCGATGAGACTCCGGCGGGGGAAGCCCCTGCCGCCATCGCACCGGCCGCTGCGGCCGAAGGCGCTGCGCCCGTGGTGGCGTCAGCCCCGAAACCCGCGGCTCCGCGTCCGGCGGGTCCCTTCGCCCGTCCTGCCCAGCCGCCGCGGCCCGTGGCACCGGCGCGCCCGGCGCGTCCAACCTTCCCGGGTTCGACGGGTTCCTTTGACCCTCGTGCCGAGCGTCCTGCCCGGCCGATGGCCCCCCCGGCTCCCCCCCGTGCACCGCGGCCTCCAGCCGCGCCGCCGAAGCCCCCGGTCAGCCCGGAAGAATTGGCCGCGGGACCGGTGGAGGCCGTGAGCGAGTTTACCCGGTTGTGGATGAGCATCGGGGAAGAGCAGGGAATCACGCCCGAGACCTTGCGCGACTTCATCCTGGGTTCCACCGGGGAACCGGCCGAAAGCATCCGCCACGTGGACGTGCGTCCGCGCCATAGCTTTGCCGATGTGCCCACGGCGCGGGCTGCGGCGGTGTTGGGTCAGCTCAAGCGGGCTCCGTTTGGAGAGCACCGGCTCAAGGTGAAAATCGCCTGAACCTGCGGGGTAACCCCGCCGATGTCCGTCCCTCCCCGATAAGGTTCGGGCATGAACTTGAACCTGATTCGATGGATGGCGACGGACGGTGAGCTCGAGACCCTCGCGGTTTTCGGCAGCACCCGCGTCGTGCGCCTGCGGAGCGGTCGGCTGGAAATCCGGGGTGGAAACCCCGGAGACCGGGCGGCGGCCAAGGAATGGACCTCCATCTTCTGTCACGAGGCGCTGCCCGTGAGGGAGAAGTGACCCCATGAGGCAAGCTCGGAAACAGGGTCGATCCGGCCGCCGCTCGTGGGTCTGGGCGCTGCTCCTGAGTCTCTTCTCCGCGGCGGCGTACTGGCTGACACCCTGGCCGATTTCCTGGGAGATCGCCCGGCTGAGCCGGCCGGAGACCCTCGCATCCCTTCCGGAGCGTGGGGCCAATCCGCGTCTCAACCAGTTGATTTACGAGATGGCGTTGGCGCGTTCCCGGGGTCACAACCCCACCAATGTGCTTCGTCAGGGGGTGAATTGGGGCGGAAGCCATGGCCCACGCCAGCGATGGGTCGAGGCGTCGCTCGAGCGGAACTTCGATATCGCCACCCGCCTGGGCCTGCTGACGTCGGAGAATCTCCGGCGCCTGGAACGGGGGCGCTCGGCGATTATCACCACGGGTCCCTACCAAGGCGAACTCGCCGAGGTGGATCACATCGTGCCCGTGAGCCTCGCCCCGGAATTGGGGAACGAACTGGCCAACCTCGAGCTGACGCCCGCCTCGTTGAACCGCCGTAAGTCGAATCGGGTCGGGCAACGCCAGTGGGCCTACGCCCAGAGCTTTCATGAAGCCGGCCTGCTCACGCCGGAATCCCTGGAGCGGCTTCGGGCAAAGAGTCGGATGCCTTGAGCCTGGAAACGCGGTTTCCAGGGTGAAGCCTGAGGGCGGTTACTCCTCTGATTCCCAGCGGAACTTCCAGAGGGCGATGCCGCTGAACAGGGCGGTCCATCCGAGCATCGCCGTCGCGGGCCAGACCAATGCGTCGATTCCAAGCCCGCGCCAGGTCATGGCATCAAAGGCGTCGATGGCCCAACGCGTCGGGGTGAACAGGGAGACCGCCTGGAGCCACGAGGGAAAGATGAACGTCGGCATCCAAGCCCCCCCGAGCATCACGAGGACGAGGATCACCGCAATGGCGATGCTGCGGGTGCTGCCCTGGGTCTTCCCCAGGGCGGCAAGCATCAGCCCCAACGAAGACGCCATCATCGAAGTCAGGACCAGGCAGAGGAGAAATCCCAGCCCGCTTCCCTGGATTCGGACGCCGAACAAGGCCATCGCAAAGGCGAAGCAACCCGTCAGGCTCATCGCCGCCACCACGGCATAGGCTGCCCCCTTTGAGATCAACATCGAACGCCGGGTGAGCGGCGCGGCGCGCAGTCGTTTGAACCATCCGGATTCCCGTTCCCGGAGCAGACCCATGGCCAGATCCACCATCGACATGAGGACGAATTGGAGGCCGATCCCGGCGAACGAGTGGGCGTACCCGTTGTACTTGGCTTCCGCCCGTGCCGTGACCGCCTCGCTCGTGATCTGAAAAGGCATGGGAAGCTCAAACTTCCGCGCGGGGCGATTGGTGGCTCCCGCCTCCGCCGTCTCGCCGGCGGCCCGGCCCGCCACCCAGTCACGCACGGGTTCGAGCATCCTCCGGTACAGACTGCGGTCGGCCTCCGACAGCCCCGGGGCGCGATCGAGAGAGCGGAGGGTTTCCGTCGCCAGATCGCGGGCTCCGTTCCAGGAAAACGCATTCT
>JBDNHZ010000286.1:0-4589 GCA_041688515.1 Verrucomicrobiota bacterium | reverse complement strand
GGGCGTCTGAGCTATCCGTTCCAGTTGCCCGACAAGCAGATCCTGGAGTTGGGCGTTCAGGCGTATACAGGGCGGTTTGTGGTGGGGACGGATTCCTTTTCGGATCCAGCCAACCCGGCCGCCAGCGTGAAGCCCTCGGCCCGGGCGGATGGCATCGCCGATGAACGCATCGGCGTCAGCGCGATCTGGTATCCCCAGCCATTCGGATTCGAGGCGGAGTGGAACGTGGGTCGTGGACCGCAGTTGTCGTCCGACTTCCGGCGCATCGAATCCGAGTCTCTCCAGGGGGGATACCTCCAGTTGAACTACCGACAGGAGTCCAGCCTGGGAACCTGGTTCCCCTTTGTCCGGTATCAGCGTTACGACGGGGGACGGAAGTTTGCAACGAATGCGCCGGATAGCACGGTCGAGGAACTCGACTTCGGCATCGAGTGGTCCCCGTGGAAGGAAGTGGAGATCAGCATCGCCTATACCCACACCTTTCACCGCACCAACACCAGGACGGCACCCTACGCGGATGCCTCGGGTTCCGACCGCATCGGTTTCCAGGTTCAGTGGAACTACTGACGCTTGGCGATCGAGTCCGGGACGGGGGGATGGGCGGCGTCTCCGTGCGCGAGGAAGGGGTTCACGCCGGCGAGAGATGCCCGCCGCTCAACCCGGCGGTCGCGGGCCGCCGGGCTTCCGGAACCCCAACTGGATCGTCTGGGTGATTCGGGAAAGCAGGCCGGACGGTCGGACTTTGCGCGGGTCCACTCCGGGGACCGGTTCGACCTGCGCGCTGCATTCGGGACAGAACAGCATGACCGCGGCACCTTCGGACAGGCGCAGGATCCTCAGGGAATCGGAGTGGAACAGACGAGCGCATTTCACGCAGCGATGGGTGGCTGGAAGTTCCGCGTTCAAGGAGCAGCGGGGTCCCTCCGGAGTGATTCCAGGCGTTGGCTTGGGTTCCTCCACCGGGAGTTTCGGCACCGAGATCCGGATTTCCTCGGTCAACAATCGCAAGGCAACCGTCCCGAACTGGACCACCTGACCGGATCGGATCTCCTTTTCTATAATCGGCTCATCGTCGATGAAGGTGCCATTGGTCGATTGCAGGTCACGCACTCTGACCCCGCTTTCGTCCACGGTGACTTCGGCGTGAAAGGACGACACCGAAGCCTCATGGATGACGACGTCGTTGGTCGGATTACGCCCCACCGTATTCAGTCCTCCGTGGAGGTTGAATGTTTGCGGCAACAAAAGCCCGCGCAGGTGGTAGAAGTTCATGCGACTGGGCCGGTCCCCTGACCGGCGGAGCCCAGTTTATTGAAATCAGGGCCGACGACCATGGAAACTCTCGCGGCCCGCCTGGGCCTGCACTGCATTGCCCATCGCCGGCCCGGCTTTCATGCTCGCGGCATGCTGATCGCCGTCGTCCAGATCCACGTGAAGTCCGAGTGCGTCGATGCCTTCATCGCTGCAACCCTCGACAACGCCCAGAATTCCGTGCGCGAGCCTGGGATTGTCCGGTTCGACTTTGTTCAACAGGAAGATGACCCGAGCCGGTTCGTCCTGATCGAAGTGTTCCATGACGATGCCGCGCCCGCCGCCCACCGGGAGACCGCTCATTACGCCCGCTGGCGCGATGCGGTGGCGCCGATGATGGCGTCGCCCCGTACCAGCCTGAAGTATCGCGATCTGCATCTGCCAGTGTGACCACCATGAACTTTGACTGGGGTGCACCGGGTCGGATCCGGTTCGGCAATGGGACCTCCTCCGAAGCGCCCGCGATCGCCGCCGGCTTCGGGGGCCGGATCTTTGTGGTCACGGGCCGGGACCCCGGTCGGCATGGATCGTTGATGGCCGCACTGCGCGCGGTCGGAGTGGTGGGGACCTGGGTGATTTCCGGGGAACCCAGCGTCGAGATGGCCTTTGGCGGCGGGAACGCGGCTGCGGCGCAAGGGGCCTCCGTCGTGGTCGCCGTCGGCGGCGGCTCGGTTCTAGATGCAGGCAAGGCCATCGCCGCCTTTGCACGCAATCCCGGGGACCCGATGGACTTCCTGGAGATCATCGGACGCGGCCTTCCCCTGCGCGCAGTTCCCCTGCCGGTGATCGCCATTCCGACCACGTCCGGCACGGGATCGGAGGTCACCCGGAATGCGGTGCTGTCGTCGGCGTCCCATCGGCTGAAGGTGAGCCTGCGCAGTTCGGACATGATGCCGCGGGTGGCCATCGTGGACCCGGAGTTGAGCTGGGAATTGCCGCGGTCGGTGACTGCCCATTCGGGTCTGGACGCGATGGTGCAATTGCTGGAGGCCTTCGTCTGCCTGCGCTCGAACCCGATGACCGACGCCCTGTGCCGGGAAGCGTTGGAGCGGATCGGACGTGCCTTGCCGCGGGTGCTGTCCCATCCGGAGGACCGGCAGGCACGGGTGGAGATGGCCTGGTGCAGTCTGGCCGGAGGCCTGGCGCTCGCCAACGCCGGCTTGGGAGCGATCCACGGCTTCGCCGGGCCGATCGGCGGACGATTCCCCATCGCCCATGGGGCGATCTGCGCGGCCCTGGTCGCGCCCGTGACGGCCGTCAATCTGGCAGCGCTGGAGTCGCGTTCGCCGGCGCACCCGAGCCTGGTCCGCTATGACGAGGCCATGAGACGACTGTCCGGGAATCCTTCCTCGGATCGGCGCGGATTGGTCGTCTGGCTGGAACAGTTGGTGGCGAACGCCGAGGTTCCCTCCCTGGCATCTGCCGGGATGGGCTGCGACGCGTGGCCCGAGTTGATCGCCGCGGCCCGATGCGCGAGCAGCATGAAGGCGAATCCGGTGGCGCTCGAGGACGCGGAGTTGCTGGCCATCCTTCAGCGGGAGGCGTGAGGCGGCAGCGACCCGGTTCAGCGAGGCGTACGGAGGAGGTCGAGCAGGTGGTGGGCGGCCCGGCCGGCCGCACCCGGCGTTCCCAGTTGGCGGGTGACCTGTCGAAGGCGATGTTGGACTGCGATCCGTTTTTCGGGGGAACGCAGCCAGTCCACCGCCTCGCCCGCCAGGGCATCGGGATTGGCCTTGCCCTGAACGAACTCGGGCATGACCGGAGCGTCGGCCAGCAGATTGGGCATGGCCAAGTACTTCACGGTGATGACCCGACGCCCGATTTCATAGGTGAGCCAGGAGGTGCGATAGAGCGCCAGGGTGGGGACCCCGAACCAGGCGCACTCCAGCGTCACCGTACCGGTCGAGGCGATGGCCAGCGTCGCGCGGCGGAGGGCCTCCGGAAGTCCTCCGACCTCCGGTTCCGGCGCGCCATTGCTGCCGGCTCCCAACTCCCGGGCCAGAGGCACCAGTCGTCGGTGGGGCAGGATCAGCCGGGGCTGGATCCCAGAGATCGGACGGATCTTCAGAGTGGCTTGGATCTTCTCTGCGGCTTTTAGCAGGACGGGGAGATGGCGTTGGAGTTCGCCGGTGCGGCTCCCGGGGAGGAGCAGGAGTTGAGGGGGATGGGTGGGGACGGGTTCGATGGGGTGTCCGGCGTGGCGATCGACGATGGGGTGCCCCACGAACTCGACACGAAGCCCGGGAGCGTTTTGCGCATACCAGTCCTTTTCGAAGGGCAGGATGGAGAGCAGCAGATCATGGGTCAGTTCCATCTTCCGTGCGCGACCGGGCCGGGAGGCCCAGACCTGCGGCGACACCCACTGGACGATCCGTGGGTTCCATCCGGTACCTGCGGCCCGGGCACGGAGTTGGGCGGCGAAGCGGAGATTGAACCCGCCGTAGTCGATCCCGACCACGATCTCGGGACGCGCGGCCACACACTGGTCCAGAAGTTGATGAAAGATCCGGCGGAAGGTGGCGTAGCGCCGGATGACCTCCCAGAGGCCGATGACTGAATGGGCGGTCAGATCGAGGGAGAGCGCGACGCCGACGGCGGCCATGGCGGGACCGCCGGCACCGGAGAACCGGGTATCCGGAGCGAGACGTCGCCACTCCTGCACCAGTTCGGCGGCGAGTTGATCGCCGCTCGGTTCCCCGGCAATCAGAAAGGCATGGATCTCCGGCACGGGATGAGTCTTCCAAAAGCCCGGGGTGAGTTCACCCCGGAAGAACAAAAAGGGCGGCACCGGTGAGGGTGCCGCCCTGATGGAGACCCACTCGGATCAAAGTCCCGACAACTGCGGGACGGGGGAGTAGGCCGGATAACCCGGGGTTGTGACCGGCATCAAGCCGCTTTTGCGGGACCACGGGGTCCGATCGGGACGGGGGCCGCGATCGCGACGTTCACGTCCTTCGTTGCCGTCCTTGCGGGGTTGGCGACCCTGTTGATTCTGACCCTGGGCAGCCGGAGCCTGACTGCCCGGGGTGGGCTCGGGCTTCTGGGAGGGCTTCTTGGCCAGTTCGATCACGCCGTTGGCAAACTCGATGACGTGGCCCTGATGCAGCAGCCAATGCAGGTCGGTCAGGACCAATTCACGGGCCGGATTGCTCGCGGGTGCCGCCACTGGTGCGGGAGCGGGAGCGGCGGCTTCTGCCGGTTGCCCCTCAGCCGCGGCGGCGGCCTCGGCCGTCACCGGAGTGGCGACGGGTTCGGCAGCGGGCTGGGGAGCCAGCGCG
>JBDNHZ010000285.1:0-32791 GCA_041688515.1 Verrucomicrobiota bacterium | reverse complement strand
ATGAATCCGAGAAGAGTGCTTTTCACGGTCGCCGTTCCTGAAGAGGGATCATCCATGCGCTCGTTGTCCGTCCGTTCCAGTGGTCACCGAGGCCAGACAATCACCCGGACCGACGCATTCACAGCAGAGAGGAGAAGTTCTTGGTCAGCGGAAGGAAATTTCGACATCGGTAAAGCCGGACTGCTGCAATAGACCCATAACCTGCGTAAGGGCCCGTTCCTCGGCATCCTTGAGGATTCCGGAATCGCGCACCGCCAGCTTGATCTGGTCCACGGCCTGACGCCGGGCGTCCTGTTCCAGATCCTTGTCGAATTCACGGAGAACCCCGGTGGACCGTTCCACGACCTGGGTCCGACGTTCGTCCAGGTAGACGTCCAGGAGCATCGGGCGCGGGAGGGTGATCTGGACGGTGGTTCCGCGGACCCGGACATCCCCCTTCCCCACCTTCGAGAGATCTACTCCGGCTTTGGCCACGCCATGGGCGACCATCAAAAGTCGGGAATCGCCGTACCACTTTGCGTCCTCCACCAGCACGATCTTCTCGAGCACGTACTTCACGCTGACCAATTGGTTCAACGACTGCACCTTCTCGACCAGGGTCGGCGTCGCCGCGATGACTGGGCTCCCCGCTCCCGCCCATCCCCGGGCCAGCATCCATCCACCCACCACGCTCAAGCCCACGAGCAGCAGCAGCGCCAGGACAGCCCCCCCTGCCAGGAGCCAGTTCCACGATCGACGTTCCCGATTCATGCCTGATCACCGTAGCCAATCCCGCGTTGCCAGCCAATCACCGCCTTCAAACCCAGCCGAATCCGGATCGACCGCAGAAGGCACGCAGGACACGCTGCTCCCTGATGTCCGGAGCTCTGGAATCCCCTGTGGAAGCGCCGCCCGCCGGGAGACACGTTCGCACGGCCGTGGCCATTCTGACCACCGCTGGACTCACCGGCATCGCAGGAGCGCTTTTCCTTCGGGCGCTGGAGGCGGTCACACACTGGCATCGGGCCGAACCCCGTCTCCTGCTTCTCCTCCCGCTGCTGGGCTTGGGAGTCTGGTGGATCTACCACCGTTTTGCCGGAACCGCTGCCCGGGGCACCAATCTCTTGATTGATGAGATCCAGCATCCCACCACGGGCGTCCCCTTCCGCCTCGCGCCGTTGATTTTCGTCACGACGCTCCTGACGCACCTCGGCGGGGGATCGGCGGGACGTGAGGGCACCGCGGTCCAGATGGGGGGCGGGATTGGAGGCGGGATCTCCGGCCGTTTCAACCTGACGCCGGACGGGACTCGGCTTGTTCTTCTGTCGGGGATGGCCGCCGGCTTTGGGGCCGTGTTCGGGACGCCGTGGGCCGGGGCCGTGTTCGCGATCGAATCCATCCAGCCCAACCGACCGGACTGGCGTCGCCTGCCAGCGTGCATCGTTGCCGCCTGGATTGGACATCTGCTGTGTCTCGCCGGCGGAGGGCTCCACGCAGAGTATCGCGTGCTCCTTCCCGAGGCCGCCGGTCCGCATCTGGGCCCGATCTCGCTGTCATGGACGATTGGCAGCCTGACTTCCGGGATCGCCTTTGGACTGATCGCACGCGCCTATGTCCTCGCCGGCAAGTCCGTCAGCCGCGGGTTCTCTGCGATTCCCTGGCCCTGGATGCGGCCGGTCGTGGGTGCCGCCTTCTTGATGCTGCTGACCTGGGGCTTGGGCACACGGGCATTTCTCGGACTCGGTGCGACGCCCATGGATCCCGGTGACGTCAGCATTGCCTCCGCCTTGGGGTCCGCCGAACTGCCGCCCTGGGCCTGGGCCGCGAAGCTGGCCTTCACGGTCATCACCCTGGGATCGGGGTTCAAAGGGGGAGAAGTCACCCCGCTCTTCTTCATCGGGGCAACCGCTGGCAACGTTTTGTCGCCGGTGGTCGGGCTCCCGAGCGGACTGGGTGCCGCTCTGGGATTGGCCGCGGTCTTCGCGGGTGCCAGTCGAACACCGGCAGCCTGCACCCTGATGGGGCTGGAGCTCTTCGGACTGGGTGTCGGTCCCTACCTGGCTATCGCCTGCCATGCTGCCTGGCTGGCCTCCGGACAGAACGGAATTTACGAGGCGCAGAATCGGCTGCGGCACTGACTCGTCACAAGGCAGCGCCCGAAGGAGCGGGAGCGGCAGGAACCGCTTCGGGTTTGGGAACGAGGCCCGGCTCCTGGGTGAAGGCACCGACGAGATAGGCCGTGAGCGAGGTGATCTGCTCGTCTGTGAGCGGCCCCCCATGTTTCTGGTCGAAGGACGGCATCAGGGATCCTTCCTTGCCCTGCCGGATCCACTGGGTCCAGTATTCGGACGGGAAGGCACCCGGTCGCCCGCGCAAGACTGGCACCATGGAGGCGCGGTGTTCGGCATCGTGGCAGACGCCGCAGGCTGCGACGTAAACATCCTTCCCCAACTTGCCCACGGCGGGTTCGACATGGCACCGGGCGCAGTCCCCGCGAAAGACGGCCTGCCGGTCAGCGGCGGCGATCTGAAGATTGCGGGAACGATCCCCCATCCGTTGCATCTGCTCGTAGGCATCCTTGGGGAGAACCGCCTTGACCAGGAGGGGAATGGATCCGGCGGTGGAGACGACCGTAACCGTCTTGGTGATGGTGCCGAACTTGCCGGCGAGATTCATGGTGGCCCCCACCTCGCCACCCTCACCCGGCTTCAGGACCCACGGCGTCGAAGGCAGGCGGGCCGCCGTGCATCCACAGGAGGTGTGCACCGACATGATGGTCAGCTCTTCCTTGGAGATGTTGGTGACGGCGAAGGCAAACTTGGCCTCCGTTTCGCCCACCTTGACGTTGACCGTCTTTTCCTTCGCGTCGAACTGCAATCCCGCGGGATCCGCCGGCTTGAGGGGCGCGACCACCCGAACCGGTGCCGTATAGTTGAACCCATTCGTGAGAGCCCTGACCGGGCGGAGGACCGTCCGGTTGGTGGCCAGATTGGACCGCTTGGGAATCGGCGGGAAAGGTGGCGGATTCAGGATCTGGGGATCCAAGGCCTGCGCCATGGCACCCGCCACGGGAATGATCATGGCCAAAGCCCACCTGAACAGCACCGGACGAATGCACATTCCTCTTTCCATACCAGACACAAGCCGGTTGGAAAGCCTGTTTCACAAACGGGGGCTTGAAGACACTCCCGTGGTACGGCCGCGCCAAAGGGATTTCGGGCCTCTTCCCAACAACCGAAAGCCCGCCGGGTCTTGCGACTGGGCGGGCTTGATCCAAACGGATCTTGAGGTTAGTCCCCGGAACCACCGTCGCTGCCCAACTGGTCGATGAGCGAGATCAACGGGAGGAACAGGGCGATCACGATGGATCCGACGATGACAGCCAGAAACACGATCATGATCGGTTCCAGCAGCGAGGTCATCGCCGTGACGGCGTTGTCGACCTCTTCATCGTAGTTGTCGGCGATCTTCAGGAGCATCTCCGGCAAAGCGCCCGTCTGTTCTCCGACGTCCACCATCGAAATCACCATGGGCGGGAAGACCGAGGATTTTTCCAGCGGCGCGGTGATGGTCTCGCCCTCCTTGACGCTTTCGTAGACTGCGCCGACGGCATTGGCGACGACGAGATTGCCGGCCGTCTCCTTGACGATGGTCAAGGCCTGGAGGATCGGAACACCGGACTGGACGAGGGTGCCGAGAGTTCGGGTAAACCGGGCGATAGCCACCTTGGAGACCACCGAACCGATCACCGGAAGCTTGAGCTTCACCTTGTCCCAAATGTACTGCCCCTTCTTGGTCCGCATGGCGACCTTGAAGGCGATGATGATGGCGACCAACGCCCAGATCACGGGGCCTGGCAGGGGAATTCCCCCAGCCCATTCGGGGAAGATGATGGTTGAATCCTTGAGCGTGTCAGAGATGCCGAGGACGAAGAGGGTGAAGCCCGGCATGCCTGCGTCGCCGCCCAGCAGGTCGGCGAAGATCGTCTTGAACTTGGGCACCACCACGATCATCAACAGCGCCAGAATACCGACGGCCACGGTCATGACGGCCGACGGGTAGAACATGGCCGCGATGACCTTGCCCTTGATCTTCTCGGCCTTCTCCATGAACTCGGCGAGGCGCTTGAGGACGACCTCCAGCACACCGCCGATTTCGCCGGCCTTCACCATGTTGACGAAGAGGCGATTGAAGACCTTGGGATGCTGGGCGAGGCCTTCGGAGAAGGTGGAACCGCCTTCGATGGAGAGGGCCAGATCGCCGAGGATGCGTTTCAGCGTCGGATTGCGTTCCTGTTTGCTGAGCACCCGCAGGCCCCGCAACAGAGGCAGACCCGCTTCCACCAGCGTGGCCAACTGACGGGTGAAGGTGGTGAGGACCTTCGGCTTCACGCCGCTGCCGAAGGAGAAATTGAGGCTGCCCTTGGTCTTGCCCTTGCCTTTCGGGTCCGCCTTTTTGGCCTTGGCGTCCTTGGGCTTGTCGGCCTCGACGACCTTCGTGGGCAGGAAACCCATCTCTTTCAGGCGGGTAATGGCCTCCGACTGACTGGCAACTTCGAGAACACCCTTGGTTTCCTTGCCGCGGGTATCCATCGCCTCGTATTTGAACTTGGGCATAACGACCTCCAGATCAGAAAAACGCCGTTGCGTTGATTACGTGTACTTCAACACCTCTTCCACCGTGGTCTCGGCATTGTAGATCGACCGAAGACCGTCCTCGCGAAGTGTCACCATGCCCAACTCGACCGCCTTCTGCCGGATGACCACCGTGGGAGCGCGTTCATTGATTAGAGTGCGGATGGCGTCGGTGATCACGAGTAATTCAAAGATTCCCTTACGGCCCTTGTACCCATTGTCGTTGCAAGCCTGACAACCGCGACCGTAGTAGAACATCTTGTCGCCAATATCGTGCGGCGACAGGCCCATGTTGGCCAACTGTCCTTCACTCGGCTCAAACGGGGTCTTGCACTTCCCGCACACCCGGCGGACCAACCGTTGGGCCAGCACGGCGAGAAGGGTCGAGGAGATCAGGAACGGTTCCACGCCCATGTCCACCAACCGCGTCACGGCACCGGAGGAGTCATTGGTGTGCAGGGTTGAGAGCACCAAGTGGCCGGTGAGCGAGGCCTGAATGGCAATCTGCGCCGTCTCCAGATCGCGCATTTCTCCCAACATGATGATGTCGGGGTCCTGCCGAAGGAAGGCGCGCAAGGCCTTCATGAAGGTCATTCCCACGCCTTCATTCACCTGCACCTGCATGATGCCTTCGATGTCGAACTCCACCGGGTCTTCCACCGTCAGCAGCTTGGTGTCGATGACGTTCACCCGACGCAACGCCGAATACAGGGTGGTGGTCTTTCCGCAACCGGTCGGTCCGGTGACCACGAAGATCCCGTTCGGTTGATTGATCGCCTCGATACAGAATCCAAACACCAGCTTTGGCAGACCGAGACTCTCCAACTCAAGACTGATGGAACTGCGATCCAGCACGCGCAACACCACCGACTCACCGAATGCCGTCGGCAGCGTCGAGACACGTAGGTCGATCTGCTTGCCAGCGATGGTGACCGAGATACGCCCGTCCTGGGGTAGGCGACGCTCGGAGATGTTCAGGTTCGCCATCACCTTGAGGCGCGAAGTTACTGGCCCCGCCAGATGCTTGGGCGGAGGCGTCATCTCATACAGGGCACCGTCCACCCGGTAACGGATCTTGAACTCATCCTCGAACGGTTCGAAATGGATGTCCGATGCCCGGTCCTGAACGGCCTGCATCAGGACCAGATTGACGAATTTGACGATGGGCGCGTCGTTGACCGCATCGTCGTCCGCCTGCGCCGCCGCCTTGACGGAGGCAGTCTCCGGTACATCCTCACCGAACTGGGCAATGAGGTCGGCGTAGCCGCCTGCCGCCTGCGCCGGGTAGAACTTTTCGATCGCCTTGAGGATCTCGACCGGGTTGGCAACGACCAACTGGATCTGGAACTTGATGGTAAACCCGAGCTCGTCGATCACCGCCGGGTTCAGCGGGTCCACCAGAGCGACCTGAACGGTGTCCCCGTAAAGGGCCAGAGGGATGCATTGGTACATCCTCGCGCTTTCGGCAGGAACCGCTGCGATCACCTCCGGGGTCATCTGTCCCTCGTCCACGGCGACCACCATGGTTCCAAGGTGATCCGCAATGATCTGCAGCGCGGAATCGAGGTCGATCAACCCGTAGTCCTGCACCACCTGGAGCACAGGCTTACCGCTTCGGCCAACCTCCTGGACGACCTCGTCGAACTGGAGATCGTCCAGCAACCCGCGCTCGCGGATCAGGGACAGGAGAGGGTCAGAGGCGACTTCGGGCATGGTAGGGGTTCCGGGTAAAATCAGGGCTTGCGGCGGGATTGCGCTTCAGCCTTGGCCTGCTTCAATTCCTGCACCTTTTGATGGATGGTGGTGGGGTCCTGGGCCTTCGTGAGAACCTCTTCCTCCGCGATCAATCCCTGTGTCCACTTGTCGATCAGGAACGAATCGAGGGTCACCATACCGTACTTGGCTCCGGTCTGGATGTCCGACTGGATCCGGAAAGTTTTGTTGTCACGGATGAGGGCACCGACCGAGGGCGTATTGATCATGACCTCGAAGACCGCCACCCGCCCCGGCTTGTCCATGCGGGGAATCAGCAACTGGGAAATCACTGCCTGCAACACCGTGGAGAGCTGAATCCGGATCTGCTCCTGCTGGTTCGTCGGGAAGGCGTTGACGATCCGATCAATGGTCTTGGCCGCGCCGGTCGTATGCAGGGTGCCGAAGACCAAGTGACCCGTTTCTGCGGCAGCGATCGCCGCTTCCATGGTCTCCAGATCCCGCAACTCGCCGACCAGAATCACGTCAGGGTCCTGTCGGAGCGCACGACGGAGGGCCTCAGCAAAGTTGGGCACATCCACATTCACTTCGCGCTGCGTCACCACCGCCTTCTTGTGCTTGTGATAGTACTCGATCGGATCTTCGATCGTGATGATGTGGGCATGGTTCGACTCCTCGTTGATGATGTTGATCATCGACGCAAGGGTCGTGGTCTTGCCCGATCCGGTGGGTCCCGTGACCAGTACCAGTCCGCGCGGCTTGTTCAGGAGTTGCCGCACCGTTGGGGGAATTCCGATCTGCTCCATCGTGAGCAGTTTTGACGGGATCTGGCGGAGGACCAGGGCGAAGTTGCCCTTCTCCTTAAAGGCAGAAACACGAAAGCGGGCCAGTTCTCCGAACGCGAATCCAAAGTCCGCGCCGCCCTTTTCGCGGATCTGCTGGATGTGATCCTCGGAGGTGATGGATCGCATCAATTCCTCGGTGTCCTCGGGGCGGAGCGCCGGGCCGTCGACCCGTTGGAGAACACCATGGATCCGGATCACTGGGGGAATCCCCACGCGGATGTGCAGATCGGCGCCCCCTTCGGACACCATCAACTGCAACAGGTCGGACATCTGGTAAGACATGACGGGAAAAAGCGGAGTTTCGGGAGGTGAGTGGCCTCGGCGGTGAACGTTTGAGAGCAGGTCTCTTGCCGGTTGATTCGAAGTTCAGTGATCCACCACAGTGGCTCGTACCACCTCATCCACGGTCGTCAGACCTGCCAGCACCTTCCGGGTGCCATCCTCACGTAGCGTTCGCATGCCCATTTCGCGGGCCTTGTTGCGCAGGACGTTGGCTGGAACCTTGTCAAAAATCATCTTCCGGGCCTCATCGTTGATGATGAAAATCTCGAAGACACCGAACCGCCCCTTGTGGCCACTCTTGTTGCAGGTGGCACAGCCCTTGCCCTTCCTGGGGGTGGCGTTCGTCAGCATCTCGGGCGTGATGTTGAGCAGGCGACACTCGCTTTCGTCCAGTTCCGCCGGTGCCGCGCAGCTCTTGCAGACCTTCCGCACCAGACGCTGGGCCATGAGGCATCGCGTCGCCGACGCCACCAGGAATGGCTTGATGCCGATATCGATCAAACGGGTGACTGCGCCCGGTGCATCGTTGGTATGCAACGTCGAGAACACCAAATGGCCTGTCAGCGACGCGTTGATCGCGATGGTGGCCGTTTCCATGTCTCGGATTTCACCGAGCATGATCACGTTTGGCGACTGACGCAGCATCGAGCGCAGGGCATAGGCAAAGGTGAACCCGATGGCCTCATGGACCTGGACCTGATTGATGCCGGCCAGCATGTACTCAACCGGGTCTTCCACGGTGATGATCTTGCGATCAGGCCGGTTGATGTAATTCAGGCACGAGTACAGCGTCGTGGTCTTGCCGGAGCCCGTCGGGCCCGTCACCAAAAGGATCCCATCGGGCAGCGCAATCAACCGTTCGAAGGTCTGCTGATCGTCCGCAAAGAATCCCAGCTCGGGCAACCCCAGCTTGAGCCCGTCCTTGTCCAGAATACGCATGACGATCGACTCGCCATGCTGGGTCGGAAGGGAATTGACGCGGAGATCGATCGTCTTACCCCCGACGTTGGTCTGGATTCGGCCGTCCTGCGGAATCCGGCGCTCTGCGATGCTCATCCCGGACTGGATCTTGAGCCGCGCGATGATCGGCGCCTGCAATCGCTTGGGCGGATCCTTCTGCTCGATAAGCATGCCATCAATGCGGTACCGCACGCGGAACCTCTTGGCCATCGGTTCCAGGTGGATGTCGGACGCCCGCATCTTGAAGGCATCGACGATGATCTGGTTTACCAGCCTGATGATCGGGGCATCTGCCTCGATCGCTTCCCCGTCTGAACCGACATCCCCCGTCATCCGGGAGACTTCGACCTCACCCTCGGTGATGTCCTGGATCATTTGGGCGATGCCGCCATCGTCGCGTCCGGTACCTCCGTAATAGCGCGCCAAGGCCGCTTCGATATCCGCCAGACTGGCGACGCGGAGTTCGACGGTCTTGCCGATGGAAACCTGAAGGCCGTCGATCGCTTCGATGTCGGAGGGATCGCTCACGGCCACTGCGACGGTCCCATCATTGATGGAAACCGGGACCGCATTGTACTTCTTCGCCACATGGCGGGGCACCGCGGCGATGACCTCGTCGGAAAGGCGGAGGCCCGACAGATCCACGGACTCGACGCCGAAGTACGTGGCCTTGGCCATCACCACCATGGAAGGCTCGAGTTGGCCGTGCTTGACGAGAGTGTCGAGCAAGCCTTCGCCGGCGGATTCGGCATCCGCTTGGATCGCGTCGACCTGGTCGCGGGTCACTAGACCCATGTCGACCATCGTCTCGATGAGGAAATCGTCTTTGGCAGCCACAGTGGTATTCCTTTTCCGGCCGGACATGCATGCAGAGCCGGGGAAGAGCGCGGTGAGTTAAGGTAGCGCACTCCTGAAAGTCAAACGCGGACAACCGCATGCCCTCATTGTCTGCCGCGTCTGGGGTTGGGAAACCAGAGCACCGGCAGTACTTTTGGCGAATGAAGCCCCTCCGCTGGTGGTGGATTGGACTAATTCTCGTGCTGTTTGTCCTGTGGCGCTGGCTTCCCCGGGGGGAAGCGCCGGCGCTGGGAGTGAACGGAGATCAACTGACTCCCTGCCCGGATTCCCCGAACGCGGTTTCGAGTCAGGCGACGGATCCGCGCCATGCGATCGCCCCGTTGGTCATGACGGGAGACCCGTCGTCCGCCTTGCAGCGTTGCCGTGATGTGATCCTCGAGGAACGGGGCATCCGTCTGGTTGAAGAAGGAACAAACTACCTGCGCTTCGAGGCCGTGACCCGGTGGTGGCGATTCGTCGACGATGTGGAATGCCTCGCAAGCCCGACGAACCGACTGGTGCATGTCCGGTCCGCATCCCGGATTGGACGCAGTGATCTCGGGACCAACCGGCGTCGAATCGAACGGATCCGGGATCGACTTGCCCGAAAGTAAAATAGTTGTGGCGTTCCCTTCGATGTTTGCTAGCTTCCGCGGCCTTCGATCCGGCTGAAAGACACCGAGAGTGTCCTTCAATCAATGGCTGGAACGACAAGTGGAACACCGATCAAGTGTTGCTGTGACTGGTAAGAAAATCTCACCCAAGAAGCCGCTGCCCAAAGGCAAGACGGTAGGGGCTACCAGCGCCTCGGCGATTCTGGGCCGTCCTCAGGCCAAGTTCGTCAAGGGGAACGCCATTCCCTGGACCCCAGTGAACCGGGTAAAGCCGGACTGGCAAAAGTTCTATCAGAACCTGCTTGACCTCCATGAGCGACTCCGCAACCAGATGAGCGGGCTTGCCAAGGAATCCCAGGCCGAGATGGAGAACTACTCCCTCCACATGGGAGATTCCGGAACCGACAATTTCGACCGCGACTTCGCGCTCAGCCTGCTGTCGTCCGATCAGGACGCCATCTACGAGATCGAGGAAGCACTCAAGCGCATCGAAAAGGATACCTACGGGGTGTGTGAGCTCACCAACAAGCCCATCCCGAAGGCCCGACTGGATGCAATTCCCTGGACGCGCTTCACGGTCGAAGCCCAGGCGCAGCTCGAGAAAGAAGGCGCTCTGCGTTCCCGCAACCGACTCGGTTCCCTCGGCTCTGTCGAGACCGGTTCGGGTGCAGATGCGGACGACGACGATATCGAGATCGAAGAAAAACCCGCAAAGGAGAAGGAATGACCATTTATGCCGCGTGAGATCGTGACCATCGAGTGCACGGAGGCGCGCAAGGAAGGCAAACCGCCTTCACGCTACCAGACGTCGCGCAACAAGAAGCTGCAGACCGAGAAGGTTGAGAAAAAGAAGTACAACCCTTTCCTCCGTCGGCATACCCTCCACCGCGAAATCAAGTAAGCCATGCCCCGCAAGACCAGTCTCGAAGAGAAGAAGAAGCGCCGTTCGTCTTCGCCGCGCACCCCGCGCCCGAAGCCCAAAGTCGATTTCACCATCGACGCGATCGACTTCAAGAACGTCAACCTCCTGAAGCAGTTCGTGACCGAGAACGGCCGCCTCCTACCTCGGAAGTACACCAATCTTCCGGCCACTTATCAGCGCCGTCTGACCACCGCGATCAAGCGCGCCCGTCACATGCTGTTGATCAAGTAACCTGACCGCCTTCAACGGGCCGCTGGATCTACTCCAGCGGCCCTTTTTCTTGCCGTGACGCCCTGCAATCGGTTTGCAGTCGAAGCTAGCCTCCCTAGGATTCCCTCCATGTCGCCCGTGTCAGGCCCGCTTCTCCTCCCGATCCGTCGGCGTTGGCTTCCGTTCCTGTGCTCCCTGCTTACGTTCGGGTCTCCTCTCCTCCGTGCGACCGAAGGAGTGCCTCGAATCAAGGTCCTCACCACCTTCGCCCCTCTCCATTCCTGGGCTCTGAATGTCGCCGGCATGGACGCTTCGGTCGACCTGCTCCTCCCGGGCGATGTCGGGCCTCATGATTTCCAGCTTCGGCCTCAGGATCTGCGCCGCATCCGGCAGGCGGACCTGATCATCGCCAACGGCCTCGGGATGGAAAGCTGGTTGGAGAAGGCCATCCGAAACAATTCCAAGGGCTCGGCGACGCGGGTCGTCCGGACCTCGGACGGTCTTAAGTCCGGACTGATCTACCACCTCCCGGTACTCAGACTGGATTCGGCGAGCGCCAAGCCTGCCGGCCACGGGTCCACCCACGGCCACGACCACGAAGCGACAGGAGAAACCCCCAATCCACACGTGTGGCTTGACCCGGTATTTGCCTGTCATGGCGTCTCGAACATTGTCAATGCCCTCGAGGTTGCCGATCCAACCCACGCCTCCGGCTACCGTGAGCGCGGGAGGGTTTACATCTCCCGCCTCCAATCCCTCGACCGCGAGATCCGGGCGGCGGTGGATCCGTTGACACACAAGGCGATCGTCACCTTTCACGACGCCTTTCCGTACTTTTGTCGTCGGTACAGTCTGGAGTTGGTTGGTGTCGTCGAGGAGGCACCTTCGGTCGAACCGTCACCCCGGTATCTGGCGAGCCTTGTCTCCGCGATCCGCTTGCGCGGCGTGCAGGGGATCTTCACCGAACCTCAGTTCAACCCTCGATTGGTCAGGCAGATCTCCAAGGACCTTGGAATTCGATTCGCAGAACTCGACGTACTTGAGACGGGCACGGCGACTCCCGAGTTCTACGAAGAGGGCATGCGGAGGAATCTGAAATCCCTCCAATCCATTTTGCGCTGAACCATGGCCGATTCCCCTGCTTCCCCCTCAGACCCCCCCGCCATTGAGATCCGAGACGCCCGGGTCCGCCTTGGCGACACCGAGGTCCTGAGAGGGGTGACGATGATGGTGCCGCGTGGGCGCATGGTCGCGCTGATCGGACCCAATGGATCGGGAAAGACCACCCTGCTCCGCTGTCTGCTTGGGTTGCAGCGACTGGGATCCGGAGAGATCCGACTTCTCGGGGAACCGGTGGGACCCAAGGTCCTCGCGCGAGTGGGCTATGTTCCCCAGCGCTTGCAGTTGGAGCCGTCGTTTACGCTTTCTGTCCGGGAATTCCTCTCCTTGCGACGTCCCGAGACCCGGGGTTGGTTCTGGCAGAGCCATCGTCGAACCGATGCACAGTTGCATGGGACCCTGGAAGAACTCGGGGTGGGATCGCTCCTGAATCGCCCCTTGGCAGGGCTCTCTGGCGGGCAACTCCAACGGGTGCTGATCGCCTACAGCCTGCTGTCCGAGCCAGAGCTCCTGTTGCTGGACGAGCCGACCGCCGGGGTGGATACCCCGGGAGAAAACAGCTTCTACGAACTGATCTCTGCCGTTCATGCCCGTCATCGAATGACCGTGGTGCTGGTCTCGCACGATCTGGCCATGGTTTTCCGCCAGGCCTCCTGGGTCTACGCATTGAATGGAGTCATCTGTTGTCAGGGACATCCGGAGGAAGTTCTGAACGCCGATTCACTAAAAGCCGCCTATGGCATCCACGTGACGCCGTATCATCATCACCATCAATCGGACGGCTCCTCGGAGGCCGGACAGCCGATTCGATTTCGACGCCGCTGAATCATGCCTGATTTCCTCTCCGAACCATTCATGCAGCGGGCCCTGTTGGTGGCACTTGCCCTGGGACCTATTTGCGGCTTTCTCGGCGTCTTCGTCACCGCTCGGCGCATGGCGTTCTTCAGTGATACGATTTCCCACGCGGCACTGACCGGCGTCGCGGCCGGGTTTCTGGCCGGGTTCGACGAACCCACGGTGCCCGTGCTGCTGTACTGCTCGTTGGTGGCGGTGGCGATGCTCTGGCTCAAGGAGCGGACACAACTGCTGAACGACACCATCATGGCCGTTCTCCTGAGCACCTCGGTCGCCGGAGGTGTGGTGCTGCTCAGTCTCCAGCGGAATCGATGGGCCGAACTCGACAAGTTCCTGCTCGGAGACATTTTGTCCGTCGGCTGGATGGATGTCGGAATTGCATGGATGGTCGCGCTGCTGGTGGTGGGAATCCTTCTCTGGCGATTGACCCCTCTCGTGCTGCTGACGACCCACGAGGATCTCGCCCACGTCGGAGGCATCCATGTACGGGCCTTGAACTATGGATTCGTGATCCTGCTCACCGTCGCCGTTTCCCTCACCATCCGGGTGCTAGGAATCCTGCTGGTCACTTCGCTCATCGTGTTGCCGCCCGCCATTGCGCGGAGCATGTCCCGCAACCTTCGACAGCACATCATCCTGAGTTTTTTCGTGGGAATCATCGGAGCTGGCGGCGGCGTCATGCTCTCCTACCCGCTGAACCTACCCACCGGTCCGACGGTCACCCTGACCCTCGGGATCCTCTTCGTGCTCTCGTTACTGGTCCGCCGCTTGCAGCAGGATCCGACGCGAGATAAACCATCCCCGTGAAGAACGCCTGCTCCCAGCACGCCCATCCGCACCGACTGGTCCAGCAACCGCTCGCCGAGTTGACCGACCGGCTTCGGGCAGGGAGCCGCAAAGTCACCGGGCAGCGGGAGGCAATTCTGGACGTGCTGCGCCGGCATTCGAGTCCGCTGACCAACCGGGAGATCCACGATGCGCTGGGCGAAACCGACTGCGATCTCGCGACCATCTACCGCAACATGCACACCCTTGAATCGATGGGGTTGGTCAAGCGTTGCGATTTCGGGGACGGCGCCGCCCGCTTCGAACTGCTCAGCGACGAGGCCCATCAGCATCACCATCATCTGGTGTGCAACCGATGCTCTACGATCGTCGAGATTGAGGACTGCTTCCCAAAAGAATTCGAGGTGGAGTTGGCAAAGCGTCATGGCTTTGCCGCCGTGACCCACCGACTCGAGTTCTTCGGCACCTGCCCCCGCTGCCAGAAATCGGAAAGCACCGACTCTCGAAGCGAGCCGCCCGCCCCAACTGGAGGCACCCCTTCGCCAAAGCTCTCAGTTTCCGGACGCCGCAAATCCGTCCCGGCAACCTCCTGAAGGAATGCGTCTCGACCTCTGGCTCTGGGCGGTCCGCGTGTACAAGACCCGGTCGATCGCCGTCACCGCGATCCTGGCTGGTCACGTCCAACTGAACGGCGTGCTCCCCAAGCCGGCGCGTGAAGTACAGCCAGCGGATGTCATCGTCGCCCGGGTAGGCGACATCCGCCGGACCCTGCGGGCCAAGGGAGCGCCCAGGTCCCGGGTGGGAGCGACGTTGGTACGAGACTACGCGGAAGATCTCACTCCTCCTGGTGAATATGAGAAGCTCAAGATCGCGACGACCGATGCCATCGGGAATCGCCCCCGCGGATCCGGGCGGCCGACGAAGCGGGACCGGCGTCAGATCGACGAGATGATGGAGTAAATCTGGAATCAACGTTCGGAGACTCCGGCTGCCGGATTTACAGACCTGGTTTCGGAGTGGATCCCGGCTCCAACCCGATGGCGAGGGAAGCCGTGCGGACACCGGCTTGAATCCACTGACGTGGCGCGATGCCCTGTGTGGACGCGTGCACAACGGCGGCCAGCAGGGCATCACCGGCTCCCACCGTGTTGCGAACCCGAGTGCGGGGCGCAGGCCGGGACCAGACTGGACCATCCCCGGACCCGAGCATCAGTGCGCCCTCGGCACCCCGTGAAACCAGGACCCACCCCCGGGTCACCTCCGCGAGTTCGCGGGCAGCGACGACCAACGCATCCGTCCCGATGAGAGGGCGCCCGGCCCATTGCTCAAGCTCATGAACGTTGGGCTTCACCAACGATGGACCCTTGGGAGCGGCAGCCCGAAAGGCGGGTCCATCGCAATCCAGAAAGACCGGCAATCCGATCTCACGTGCCTGCTGGATCCAGTCGGCGTAGAGATCCAATGGAGCCCCTCGGACCAAGGCCCCGGACAGCACCAGGGCGGTACTGCGTTTGAGTTCCCGCCGCACCATCGAGTTCAAAACCTCCAATTCGGCGCCGTCCAGA
This sequence comes from Verrucomicrobiota bacterium, assembly GCA_041688515.1. Taxonomy (GTDB): domain Bacteria; phylum Verrucomicrobiota; class Verrucomicrobiia; order Limisphaerales; family UBA9464; genus UBA6176. The sequence goes on along the minus strand of JBDNHZ010000285.1, from coordinate 17,470 downwards.
ACCGGCCAAGTGGGGTTCAGCCGATACTGGCCGCCGGTCGCCGTCGTGAGCACGACGTTGGCGCGGGTAAAACCCCGGATGGGAACCCGGCGAAACGGAATCCCCTCCGCCTTCAATCCGGAGGCCAGTTCGTGCCCTTGGGTTCCCCCCAGAGGCAGGACCAATTGCACCGCGCTCCCGAGGAACATCAGCCATCGGGCGACATTCACACCCTTGCCACCGGGCCATCGTCTTTCCGAGAGGATCTCGTTCTTCTCTTCCGGCAACAATTGCGCCACCTGCCATTCGACATCGACGGCGGGGTTGGTCGAGACGACCAAGATACGCCCGAGGCTCACGGGATCGGTATAACCCGGAAGAACTGCTGCGGATCGAGATCCATCGGCAGGGTCAGGCGCAGGGTGTAGCCAGTCGCCTGCACCGTCGCTCCGACATCCAGCCAGATCACTGGGAATGCCAGATCCACGGTCGACTGCAACTGATAGCTCCGGCCGGGGACCGAGTTGAAATCAACCATGGCAGCCGTGGTGGCCGTCGGCGGAATGAAGGTCAACTCGGTTGAGGCCCGGCTGGTGGGGATGCCATCGGCAGGGGCGGAGGCACGAACCGTAAACTGGAGGAGATTCGTGTCCTGACTTCCCACCGCGAGGTACCAAACTCCGGAGAGGTCCAGCAGATCGTTGGTTGTTACCACCACCAACTCCGGCTGCGTTCCAGGCTTGGGGAAGGTGAAGATCCGGTTGAGCGGGTTGGGCACCGATCCCTGACTGACAACCAGGTCGGCCTGCCCGGTCAGGTTGTAGATCTCAAACAGCACCATCGGCGTTCCCGGCTCCACAATAAACCGGAACAGGCGCGACGTCGCCGGATCCAGAGTCCGATCCACCGGCAGGTCATCGAACAGGGTTTCGATGTCGGTCCGGTCAAACGAAAGGATTGCAGTGATGGTGAACACCACCGGCGCCGGATCAATGGCCTGAACTGCGACATACCAACGACCCGCGGTCAGCGCCACCGGGTTGGAGGTCCGGTTGACGGAAATCACCTCGTTGTTGGTCCCGCCCTGGACGGACGCGTAGTCAAACACATTGCTCGAGACGATAGGCAATCCACGCTTGAGGAACAGGTCCGCATTCCCCGTCAGGTCAGTCAAACGCACCTCGGCTGCCGTGGCGTCCTGAGGCACGTCGAGGGCGAAATACTGGAGCGATCCGGAGACATCGTTGGTCAGTTTCACCGGCAGATTGTTGGTCAGTGTGATCATCTGGCCCGCCAACTCGGTGGCGACAATCGAGTAGGTCGAAGGGTTGGTACCTGGCGTGGCCACCGAGAGGAACCATCTGCCCGGGGCCAACTGCACCGGCAGGGTCCCGGTATCAATCGCGATCGTCTCCGGAGTCGTCCCGGTATTGGTGCTGGCATAGTCATGGACAAACCGTCGCGGGAGCGTCGGTTCCCGGCTCAGGAAGAGGTCCACATCCGCAGTCAATGTGGGAATCTCGAATACCGCGGCCAGCGCGTTGGTGGACACATCGAAGGCATAGTAATCAAGGTATCCGGGGGCCGTATCCGTCCGGAGGAAGGGGATCCCATTGGTGAGGACCACCAGACCGATGTCGATGTCCACACGAACCGCGAAGACTTCCCGACCCGGATTGGGATTCACAACGGTCAGGTAGTAGCGCTGTCCGCGAGGGAGAATGGGCGGAAGATTGGTGCCGACGATGAACGGATTGGACGTGGCAAGCACATCGCCCGGAGAGGATCCCGAGGGCACCCCTGAATCGCTGTAGAACAAGGCCAGAGCCGAACCGTCGCTGGACAGGGTATTGGTTGCGGCCCGAGCCTCCAAAGGAACGTCCACCCGGAAGAAAGCGCTCTCCCCCGCCCCCAGAGTGGCACTGTAAACGACGCCATTGGTCAGGCGGACGACCGGACGATTCGTCTGCATGAAGGTCAGACGGAGTTCCCAACTGTCGATGGTACCGGCCGTGACCCCGCGGGCATCGGTGACTTCGAGCTTCCATTCGCCCGCACCCGGCAGGCCCAGGATCGGCTTGAAGCTGTCCTCGGGCAGGTAGCTCAACTCCGCCGCGAACTGGTCCACCGTCAGGGTATCGATCATGACCCCCAACGGCTCGCCGTTGGTGCTGAGGTTGCCGGTGGTCAGCGGTACCACGGCAATTTCCATTCGATTGGTCGTCGCCCGGAAGCGGAAATCAGTCCGGAACCAATTCGAGGAGACGTTGAGCGTCTGATCGAGTTCCCCGTTCACATAGAACGCCACTGGAATGAAGTTGGTGGCCAACGGATGACTGCGGACCTGGAATCCGACTCGGTAGCGTCCGCCAACCTCGGCATCGAAGTGATACCGGCCTGTGGCATCCCCCAGCGCCAGGACCCGATTGCCCGTGTGGGCTTCGACCGGCAGCGAGAGGATCGCCGCCGAATTGGATGCAATCGTCCAACCCTCGACGGTGGACGCAGGCGCGTAGAGTGCCACGGCAGCGTCCTCGAAGGAATTGGTCAGAATCGTAACGGGACCGGTCCCGATCCCGCTATAGGGCGTCGGTGCAAACTTGATCGGCCCGGTCGTCAGATTGGTGCGATCCGAGAAGACCGCATAGGTGAAGTTGGTGTCGAGGTTGTTCGCGACCACGGCACCGGGGAGCGACGAGATCACCTGGGCGACCTGATTGGTGTCGGTGAAGACGGCAGACACCGACCCGGGGCCGTTGCCCCACGGCGGATCAAATCCAATCAGCAAAGCCGGGGAGGAGATTCCGGAAGCCGGTCCCCAGGCACCAAAGACGATTCCAGTATTGGCCGGGTAGGCCTGAACCCATCCCTCGAGGGTAAACCCGGTCGCCGGATCCAATGGCAGGACGGGCGAGCGGGCCTCGGACGTGACTCCGGAGAAGCGCAGGCCGGAGTCAACCTGGCCCCGGGTGAACTCGAAGAAGCCCAGCAATGCCATGTCGTTCGCTCCCAGCAGGTCGTTGCCGTTGCTATCGAACGACCAGAGTGCCGCCATTCCGTCATCCCGTCGGGAGAGCTCCTTGCCGAAACCTGCGAGACCGTCATCAACGATTCCTCGGATCTCATTCGACAGCAGCGGACGCCGCCAGAGGCCGACATCATCGAGCGCGATGGTGGCCCGCCGGTTGGTGAAGCCACGGGTGGGATCACCGCCCAGACTGAGCCGCTGATTGGCCGGCAGGAAGACGTTGCTGACGCTTCCTGAAGCCACCGGGACTCCATCGACATACACCTCGACCCCGGAAGTCAGCGGATTGTAAGCCATCGCCACATGCTGATAGTTGGTCACCGCCTGGCGACCTCCATAACCACGTCCGACGGTGGTCCCGCGGTTCTCGCTGACCAACATGCGCTGGCCCTGCGGATTGACCAAGTGCACCGCCAGATCCGAGACACGCGGGTGAGTAATCCGCAATCCCACTTCAACTGCCGACACCGGACGTGTGTCGTTGACCACGATCCGGGATTCTGTCGTGGCCGCGTCCTTCAGGGCGACATTCTGGGATGGATCAGATCGGAGGGTGCGGTTGAACTGATCGTCCAGGTCGCGCTCGAGGAACCGGGCGATCTGGTACTTCACCGCCACATTGTTCGGATTGCAGACCGAGATGAAATAGCGACCCGGGATCAGCGGTGGCTCATCCCGGATCCCGAGGGAAATCGAGCCCCCCGGGGGCGCTAGGACAGCGAACTTCTCCGAGGCATCCGGATCCGCCGGATCCGCCGGGGTGGCTCGACGGATGTGAACCTCGAGCGGGAGCGACGGATTGAAATTCGTGACCACCACCGTCAATCGACTCGCATCGGCGGGCACATTGATAACCTCGAGTTCGCACTCGCCCGGTTGAACGATCCGATCGACCAAACCGATGCCCAGATCATTGGGCTGGACGATCAGATCCAGTGAATCGATCTGACCGACATTCCCCAGGGCGTCATCGACGGTCTGCAACAGCCAGACGCCATTGGCAGGCTCTCCGAGGAAGCTGAGGAGACTGCCGGGACCATCCGTCGGCACGGACCCAGGGAATGATCGGCCGCCCGAGTCATCATAGATCGTGGTGATGTTGGTCCCATACTGGACCCGGCCAAGCACGGTGTCCGCAATCTGTCCGTGGTTGTTGAGCACCGCGGAGACATTTTGATGGAAGAGGTTCCCAATGAGGTCCGGGAAATTCTGGTGCGAAAGCCGCATCTCGACAAAGACCCGACGCGCCTCTCCCCCCGTGAGACCGAGGGCAAGGTAGTATCCCAGGCCCGGATCTGCCGGCGTGCCATCAGGGATCGGTTGCTGGATCGGGATGCCGAAGAAACCCAGATTGCCATCCGGACGCAATCCGCCGAATGGCCGGACCGACGACACCGCGACAAAGGTGTACTCCACGGCCTGCTGGTCCTCCGATTTCACCCCGACGTAATAGATCTCCCCGTTAACCGGGGAATTCGTGAAGGCGACGTATTCGGTTCCACCCCGAAGCGTGGACTTGAAGGCGGCAGCCACCGAAGCCCGATTCAAATTGGTCAGTCCGGGATCAAGCGAGACGTAGAGATCCAGATCGCCATCTTCCGCACGGGGGTGCCCAAGGGTCGGCGGGAAGAAAGTGACGAACGCCACGTTCGATCCGTTCGTGAGCGATCCGCCGAAACCAGTGCCGCCCGGGGTATTGGTAAAGACATAAAAGCGCCACTGGTTGGACGATCCATTCGTGCCGCCGAGCAGGGGCGAATTGGCTCCAACCCTTTCATTGAAAAGCGGCAGGCCATTGGTGAGGCCGCGGACCGCCGCACGCTCGAAGGCGATTGGGTTCGCCGCCGTGGACGCATCCTCCACCGTCCCCACCACCCCAAGGGTCTCGGAGGCGTCCGACCGGATCACGATCGCCCCGTCCTGGACCATGTCGCTCGGATGCATCTGACGTGCATTCACGTTCACGCGCCGCGCTTTGATGATGACCACGAACTCCATGGGCACCGGCGACGGGATGACGATCCGCTCCACATTGTTGACGTTGTCGGGGATCGCGGGGGGAGTATTGGTGCTCCCAGCCGGATTCCCGAAAGGATCAGTTCCGGGGGCTGTCACCGCAGGATTGGTGGCGGTCTGGATGCTGGAAAAGGCTGAACCCGACTCGAAGTTGTTGCCGACGTAGAACTGGCCGTTGACCGCGTTGGTCACCACAAGATCCAGGTCATTGACCAGCTTGAGGGCGGCGGCCGGATTACCAGGGGGATCGGTCCAGGCCAGGGTGAGGCGAATCGGAAAATTGGTGGCCTCCGGATTGATCAGGCGGATCCGATAGGCCCGGGACTCCCCGGTAGACAATCCCAGCAGGTTGGTCCGGCCGACGATGGGGAAGCCGATCAGCTGATTGTTGGTTCCAGAGGACTCACTGACGAACCCGTTCAATGGTCGGCCCGAGGCGACAAAGCCGCTGTTCAGGGAGCGCAGCACGGAAGGTTGTCCCCATCCGGCATAGTTGATCGTCCCACGTGGATCCGGTTGGTAGCGCTGATTCTCGACCTCGGCCGAATTGATCAGGATCGCCTTGTAGCCCTCCGGAGGAATCCGGTTGCTCTGTCGGACCTCATAGTACTCCTGTAGTTGAGCCAGGATTCCGGTGATTGCCGGTGCGGCCATCGAAGTGCCAGACTCGTAGCGGTAGAACGGCGAGACCTCATCGAGCAACTCCTCACGGACGGGGAACTCGTCGTCGTCCGGAGCATAATTGTACTCCAGACGCCACTGCGCCGAGCGGGCAGAAAGGATATAGGAGCCCGGGGCGACCACATCGGGCTTGAAGCGTCCGTACTCACCCTCGGTCCCGATGCCCGTATTGCCACGGCTTGAAGATCCCGCAATCTGCGAATCAGAATCCGTCTCGGCCCGGAAGATCAGATTGGTGACATAGGAGGGTTCGTCCGGATTGTATCCCCGATCGGGAATGACCGTGGAACCCGACCGGACCACGACTCCATTGGTATCCACCACGACCGTGTTGGTCAGCATCCGACGGGACTCCAGTGCACCCACCGTGATGACGTTTTTCGCCGTTGCCGGGGAGGTCACCGAATCCGCGGCTCCCCCCAATCCGTTGTCACCGCCATCGCCGGAATTGCCGGCAGCAAAGATGAACAGGATCGGTTGATCGCCGGACGTCAGCGGGAGGGCGTCACGGGCCGCGGCATCGTAGGAGGCGGCAATGGAGTTGTACTCGTAGGTGCCGGGATATCCCCAACTGTTGTTGGAGAGCGGGGCATTCGTCCGACCGGTGGAACCGTTGATGGCCAGATTGGTCCTGGCATAGGTCTCCTGGAGGAAGGCATCCGAGATGAGCGGCCCCGTCTCGAGGTCGATGGGCAGAACAAACAGGCGGGCGGCCGCCGCCCGACCCCCAAACTCGGCATTGGTGACGGACCCCTGAGCCCGGGTCACCGTCGAAGATTGCGACCCATTGCCCGCAATCGAGCCGGCAACGTGGGTCCCGTGTCCGACGGGATCCTGGAGAGAGGAGGCGTCAGCGGCGAAGACACGACCCGCAAGATCCGGGTGGGTCGCATCGACGCCGCTATCGTTGATGTTGATGAGGACGTTGGAGCCCCGGAGACCCAAGGTGCGGGTGGTATTGGTAAAGTTCTCCGAGGATTCGAGAAGGAACCCTGCCCGATCATTGGCCGTCTTGCGGCGATGCATCTCCTCCACCAGGGTGATTCCAGGAAGGCGTGCCAGCGCCACCAACGCACCGGCGGGCGCAGTCACCGTTACCAATTCTCCAAACGGACCCCGCTGCCGCAGGAGAGTCTTCGCACCAAGCGCCTCCACTTCAGGAAGTGTCTTGTCAGGATCCAAAACCGTGAGCATGAGCTCCGACGGCACCGGAAGATCCCTGAGGACCGCCTGTGCCAGGCCCGGCTCAAGTTTGAAGTGGGGTTCGTTGGCCAGCATTGCCCCGACTTCCGGTGCCGCCCCCACCGCTGCGGCCACCGCTGGGGTCGCCTGCACCAGGTAGGCGTTGTTGGGAATATAGGAAATGATCCGCGCCCCGGAGAGGGTCAGCCGGCTACGAAGTGCGTCCACTGCCCCGTCGCGGGCCTGAACAATATACGTACCGGGGTCTGCACCGCTCCTGAGGGATTCAGGCACCGGGACCGGCTCGCCGGTGGCGGTGTCGACAAAGGCATTGCGAAGCAGGATCGCGTGGTCATTCCGGCTCAACGCATCAATGCCGGCGGTGGTGTTCCGGACCCGGTGGGGAAACCGTTCATCCGCATGCGGGATGGGTGCGCCCTTGGGCAGGGACTCGATGCGAACCCAGCGGGAGTTGCCCCCGTTCAAGCGGAGGCGCAAGGGTTCAGTCGAGGCGGCATTTAGACTGGCTTTGGCCGATCCCGTGACGGGCGACGGACCCACGCCTGTCAACTGAGGTGGCCTCAGCCATCGGTGGACACCGAGACCGAGCAGGACGGCAAGCAGGGCGAAGGGAACGATGCGGCGAAGTGGGCGCATGTGACTCGGAGGCGTTGGCGCTCGAAACATCACGGAAATAAAGGGTGAGACAGCGGGTCAATTGTCGGGGGTCAGGACCCGATGATCCTCCACCACCGGCTTCAACTGACCCGCACGGGGGGCACCATCGAAGCGGACGACGGTGCGCGTGGCAAACTCGCCCACGACGACATAGTTGGTACACAGGCCGAAGAACACACCTGGCCGGGTCACGATCGAATTGGGGGCCGGTTTGAGCGATTGACCGAAGGAGTAGATGACCACACGGGGCTCGTCGGTGCGCAAGAGGGAGAGAGTCTGCTGCGGGATCATCTCCAGCACTTCATCCGAGATCTCCGCAGGCTGGGTCGTGGCGTTGAACGGACGGACGAATGGCGAGAACTGCTCGATCACCTGACCGAGGTTGTTGGTGATGGTGCCTGCCGACAATTGCGGCGTGGAGAGCACATGTCCCATCCGTGGGAAATAGCCCCCGACGAACTGCTTTCGTGCCTCGTTGATGCCCTCCACGATGCTCCGCATTTGCGGGGAGGCGGGCTCGATAAACTCACGTCGCAGGAGGGTTGAAGCGGCGGAGACGTTGGTCAGGATCGGCACCCCGGAGAAGACCGCGGACCACGCTGCCCCATTGGTCTGATTGACCGAGAGCAATCCCTTGGCCGCGTTGTCGTTGACGGCCGTGGTGAAGAGATCCAGCAGCGCCCAATCGTTCTCGGGTCGGGTCCGTGGGTGTCCCGCCCAGCCCGCCCAGCTCTTCTGTCCGAGATAGCGGTCCAGCAGGCGCTGGCTTCCCGGCTCCGGTTGACGGGCCTTGAGATAGACCGTCTGCCACGGCGTTCCACGGTGCACGCGGCCCATCCATCCCACACTCGGGAACTTATTGGTGGGAAAATTCCAGTCGTCCGAACTGCGTACCAGAGAATCTTTATACGCGACGTCGTACGCAGTGCTGTTGGCATCCGCAACCCCCACATCCACGGCGGTCCCCAAGGTAGGGTTGACCCCCCAGGGCGCGTACGCACTGACCACCTTGGGCCGGGAGCCGAGATGATTCGTGAAGAACTGCTCTTCAGAACCGAGCTGGGCACCGAGACCCGGACGCAGTCGGGTACCATCCGGTAGGGGAACTTCGACCAGTCCCTCGGGTGAGGTGAACACCGCCTGGCCAGGGGCGAGATCATCCACCGTGTAGTGCACCAAGGGATCATTGGCCTGGCGACGGTCGGTCAACAGGAGCACCGGCGAAGGGGTGTAGCCGGCTTGTGCCGTCCGTCCTCCGAATTGGGCGAGGAACTGGGGCGTGAGCTGCACTCCGGGACGACGAGCCTGACGGAAAAGGAAGTAGTAGAGCCCGTCCTTCTCAAACTCGACTTGGGAAGAGTTCGGCCGCTGTCCTGGCGCATCCCTCCAGAGGTCGGTCGGGAGATTCAGGACGGATCCGTTCTGGGCAAGACCCATCGAGGCATCCAACTGAAATCCCAACCCTCGGGTCACCAGAGTGGCGGGCGCGTACCGGTTGGTCTCCCAGAACCGGAACATGGAGACCGCCCCGGCACTGCGGCCGCCGGGAAGCCCGAACAACCGAAGCACATTGGTCTCATAGAGCACGCTCTTGATGTTAACCACGTCGAGCAACCGCCCCGACGCCTGATCCACCAGTGCATAGACCAGCCGGTTGGTGAAGGCGACCGTCAAGCGCGGTGCCGGCGCGTTCGCCAGGACATAACCTCCATCCGTCTGCCCGCCCGGGAAAACGAGACGACGGAGGTGATCGTAAACAAAGTTCGTCACGACCAACGAATTCAGCGGCACGAGATACTGGCCCGGAAGCCAGTTCCCGGCCGGAATCACCGCCGACGCCCGACGGAATCCACTGGTAAAGATACGGGCAGCCCGTCCGGGACCGTCGTTCTCGTCATGCAATGCGAAGGTGAAGTAATTGGTCGCAATCAGCGTAACCGCACCGCGATTGCTCAGGGTGTTGTAAGAGTTCCACGCCTCCATCCCCATCGAGTTGGCCACATCGAATCGATACTGCGCCTCGGTTGCAAACCGAGCGTCCTCCCAAGGCCGGGCATTGGTCCGGGTCAGGGCATCCGTCGCCTGGTTCTTGGAGACGCGGAGCCGCCGGGTCAACTGCATCCGTGTCTGCCAGAATCCCTCCTGGAAATTGGGCAGACCCTTCTTCGCTCCCACGACCCAAGGCACGTTGAATGCGTTGAAGTCGAGACCGGCGGCTACAATGTCGTCGGAACTGGGCGAGGTCGACAAGCGAGCCACCTGCACCGGATCGTCCAGATCAATCCAGGGGCGACCGACCGGTATCGTATTCAGGACCTCGGTGAAGCCCGCCAATCGGACAAGGGTCGTTCCGTTGGTCACCTGCCGGTAGAGGATCGGCCGGAACACCGAGGGGATGTCTTCGCGGGGCGCCCCCGGGCGGGCGGCCGAACGGAAGTGGGTGGCGTCATAGAGATTTGCTGCCAACTGGGCCAACCGATGAACCTTGGCATCCCAACGATAGATATTGGTGATGCCACGGATCACATTCGTGCCGTGGATGGGGATGCCGTGACCCAGATGGAAGGTGCGGGCGGAAGCCAGCAGAGCTGAGTCAGGCAGGCCGTTGGTGAACTCGGTCAGAAGCAGGCGATGAACCGCATTGGTGTACCACTCGATCGGGGTCCAGTCGCGGAACCGGCTGACATCCGCGCTGGTCGCGAGGTCCTGATTCACGTCGCCCTCGGGAGCGTAATTCAGGTTCAACTTGGCCCGGCGAAAGTAAGCGCCCGCAGTATTGGTCCCGGATTCAAAACGGCCATCGCCAGTATCCGTGCCCAAACTGCCGAGCATCCGGTAAAAGGTATTCTGGTCGTACGTGCTGCGCAGCAGGGACCCGGCATAGTCGCGCCGTCCGATCAACCGCTCGCGAAGATCGGTGCCCAAGGATCCATCCACCAACCGGGTCATGTCGCTCAATTGCCGGGAATTGTCCGAACCCATCCAAGGGGTGCCCACCGCGTCCTCGTTCGCTCCGGTCAGGAAGAAGTCCTGCGGACGCCGAAACTCGGCCATGGTCAGCGGGATGGGACCATCCGACTTGCTGTCATACGCATCAAAGGCGAACGGCGTGGTTCCACCGAAGTAAGTCGGGGCATCCAGACCGAGACTCTGTCCGCGCCGGGCACGGAAAAGACGGTCGGCATCGCTGAACGCGATCCCGGAAGAGACGGCACCCACCGCCGGCCGATATTGATAGCTGAAAACGGACGCCCCGGCCCGCGGCCGCCAGATGTTGGTGTTCAGGTCGGCCAGATAACCCGCCAGATTGATCTCCCCGGCACTCACGCCCTGATTTCGCAGGAACCCGCTTCCGTCATTGCGCCGGAACTTCGCCTCGTTGTGGGCGTAGTTGATATCAAGAGTCTTGCCCGCCGGCAGGATCAGGTAGGCATAGCGGAACACGAACCGGTTGGTACCGCTGTGGATCGCGTCGCCATGTTCGCGCACCCCGATCCATTCCGGATCACCCACCTGATCGCTGGTGCCGAACAATCGACCCTGCTGATTGAACGTCAGCTGAAAACCATTGGTGTCGAAAAGGCCATTCCGGTTCAGGTCGAGGTAAAAGCGGAACTCCGGGGCCACCAGCGGACTCCGGCTGACCTGCGCGAACACCGGCGGACGCGGGTCATAGTACAGGTTCATCAGCGATGCCCGGTACAGCTGGATATCGGAGCTGTTGTTCAGCCGGAACACCGGCGATCCATCCGCCCGGAAGTAGGTGGTGGCATTGGTCAGGATGCGAGGGTCGTTCAGGGGCAGCGTCTCGTCCGCCATCGCCTGAAGCTGGCTGACATTCAGCCGGGAATTCACCCAGTTGGTCGACACGGCCAGGTCAAAGTTGAACCGGTTCGTGGAGCCAATGATCCGGCCGGCAATTTCCGCCTGCGCCCGTTGCAAGGCAGTTTCGGCTGCGAATTGAGCGTCCAACTGCTCGCCTGCGGCTCCCACCGAGGCGCGGTCGGATCGGGTCACCGCCAGAAAGGCAACGGCGGTGATCGTCACCACCGAAAGCATCAGCAGGGTGATGACCAGCGCGATGCCGCGTTGTTGATTTCGATTCATCGGAGGAAGGGGCGCAGCGGAACGCGTTGTCGGAAGCTCTGAATGCGCGAGAGATTGTTGGTCAGGAAACGATTTCGGATCGTGGCGTTGTCCGGCAGTGCCCGGTACTGCTCCAGGAGTCGGGGCTCCAGGGCATCCACCTCCACCTCGACATAAGAGGGCATCGCGGTCCCGGAGAAGGTGGTCTCCGTCAACAACCCGCCCTGGGAATGATTCAGCAGAACCGGGAGCAAGGCCGACACCGACGGGTTCGACGCCGGAACGGTGTTGGGCCGGGCGGGGAGCTGGATCGTTGGATAAAAGGCATTATACGGCCGACCCACGGTATCGTAGGGCGTCACCTTGAAATTCAGGACTCCGTCCAATACCCGGGAGGAATTGGTACGATAGGGCCACACCGCCGCGGTTTCTCCGGCGAACGGGCGCCCCAGAACATGGGACAGGAGCGCCGAGGCTGCCGAGCGCCCCCGGACACTGAAGCGGACCGGCGTGTTGGTGAGCACGTTCTCGCCGGGAATCCGCTCCAGTTGGCCCCGATCCTCGTAGCGGTACAGCGTGCCGATCGGCGGGGTGGTGCGCAGGGTCGGGTTGACCTCATTCGCGATGAAATAGCCGAATACGGACCACTGCTGATCCGTGACATTGCGAATGGCAAAGAACTCCTGCAGGACGGGTTGGCGTTCCTGGAAAAGCGTGGCCTGGTTCTCGATCAGGTTGGGCGCCACCGACAGCCGGGTGACGAAGTGCGGTCCGTCGAAAACTCCGGCTGGACGCGCCTGTTCGAGATCCCGGGTCAGCAACTCCAAAGCAGACCGTGACCCCTCGAAGACATCGATCTGACCGACGCTGCCCCGGAGGGCACGCTGGGTCTGATCGAACATCGCGTAGAGCGCGAGGATGACCACGCTAAGGAGGCCGACGGCGACCATCATTTCGATCAGGGAAAAGCCCCGTCGCGCCGTCCGCTGGATGAAAGTTCTAGGACGCATGGGACACTCAGTTCAGCGAAGGAATCGCGTTCGTCCGACCCCCATTGAAGCGGAAGGCCGGGTGCAGGGTGCCAAGGAAATTGGTGGTCAACAGGTCGCGATCTCCACGAACCAGCGAGCGGTAGGATCGCCGGCTGTTGCCGGCTCGGAAATCGCCCCCCACCCGGTAGACTGGCCATTGGAAAGTCAGCCGAAGGTCGCTCAGGCCCTGCTCGATGCGCAGCATCTGATTGGCCACGATGTTTGATGCCGCCACATTGGTATAAGTGTTGAGGATCAGCAGCGGTCGGGTGGGCGTCGTTTGTGTCTCGCTGGTCACCAGATAGCGCATCGCCGTCTCCAACCGCGACTGCTCTGGGCGTCCACCCACTCCCCGGTATGACTTCTCGCTGAAGGGACTGCTGAAGGTGCGGAACTGGGCTGTGACTTCGTTTTGGACGATGCCAGCGGGAACGGCCTCATAACGGGGCATTCCCAGCAACGCGGTCACCTGCCAGGAAGCCGTCAGTGGAATCACCGTGCCAGGCAGCGTCTCCTGGTAGTTCGGACCCCGAAAGTAGAAGTCCTGCCGCTGGGCCCCCGTTCGCCGCCAGAGGATGAAATCAACCTGGTTGGTCAGATCCGGAATCGCCATTGCCCCGCTGCGGATCGACTCGATGAGGAACTGGGCGTCCTGCGCCACCAGCGTATCCTCGCGGTTCTGTTTCTGGACACTCAATCCCGAGGGCAACACCCCGATGATGGCGGTCAGCGCGATGCCGACCACCGCGATGCACAGCGCCAATTCCGTCAGGGTGAAGGCCGCTCTCCGGTCCAGTGGTTGTGATAGGGTTTTCATCACTGAGGCAGGTTCTTCATCAGGCGGGCACGCCCGGTGTAATAGGAAACTCGAATCAGCCCATTGGTGTATCCAAACCGCGGCGCTTCCACCGCATCCACCCCGCCCGGTCTCGGCTGGCCGTCGGTCTGACGCGGAATGAAGACCGAACCGGGCGCCACCGCCAACACCACGTCGGATCCTGGGAAAACCGGGTTGCCCAACGCGTCGCGCAACCCGGCATAGGTGACGTCGGCGATCCGACCGCTTGGATCAAAGGCAATGAAGGGAAGCATTGGCATGCGGTCCTGCCCATTCCAGATCGGGGTTGCGCCACTGTAGTGGTTGGGCAATTCGACCCCGGGCAACACCAGCGGAAAGGGAAAGCGTCCCTGAGCCAGGCGATGCGGGTGATTGGTCAACTGCGGAACCGTCGGACCCGTTGAGGGATCCGGGAGGCCCAGCATCTCTTTCGGGAACAACACGCCCTGCGGGAGCGTACGCCATTCGGTCAGGTACCGGGGCCGCTCCTTGCCGGGCTGTTCCCCCAGCCGACGCTGGGTATAGATGGCGTAGGCGGAGTACTGCCCGAAAACGACGTTGGTAAGGACCGTCAGGGCTTCCTGTCGGAAGGAGCCGAACTGACCGGCATTCAGGCGCAGGAAGGTCTCCTGCTGGGCCCACGAATTGGTCGGGGCGAACAGCACATACACCGTCGATCGATTCTTGATGGCCATTTGCCGCGCGAAGCGCAGGTCGTCGACCAACTGGCGTTGCCCGGCGGAAAACGCGTTCGATTGACCAAACCCCTTGAACGCCGGCGCGGTCAGCGCCACCAGGGCGCCGATGATCGCCAGCACCACCAGCAGCTCGATCAGCGTGAATGCCGGCCGACCCGTCCGGGGATTCAATGTTCTCAGGGGGTTCATGAGGCTTGCAGGGTTGAACCGTCCGATCACTTCCAGCTGTAAAGGTTGTCGCCGTTCGGCGTGCCTTTGGCCGTCTGGCCGGTGGCAGGACGGGTGAAGTCCACCTGCCCGTCGGCGCCCAGCGAGAACACCGCCACCGGCGCATTGATGAACTCCCGCTCACCCGGTGCACCGGCAAACGGGTTGCGAACGCGACCGTCGTAGTCGAGGTCGACAATCACGATGAAGGGAAAGCCCCAGGCATCGCGAAAGGCACCGTCTTCGTCGCTGACCCGGTCCGGCTTCCGGCCGGTCTCCGAACGGACCGTGATGAAGATCTCCTGCTGGGGATTGAGTTCGTTGCCCTTGTTGATCACCTCGCCGTTGAGCGTCCGCTGCTCGCGCAGCAGGACGGTCATCAACTCGGCGTTGCTGACCTGCCAAGGGGCTCCGGACCGGTTGAGCACCGAGGTGTAAAGCGTGCCCGGCTTCGAAGCCGGCACCTGCCCGCCATCCTGCTGCGTGCCATAGATGAAGTCCGGGAAATCCGCACTCACTGCCGCCCGGGTCCTCGCCGAAGTCGGCATCCGCGTGTACTTGGTCTGGTAGGCCTGAACCGCTCCCGTCAGGTTGGCAATCTGGGTCAGACACTGCTTTTTCTTGGCATTCTGGGAGACTTTGGACACGGCGGGCAGGAGCATGCCGGCCAGAATTGCGATGATGGCAATGACGACCAGCAACTCGATCAGCGTGAAACCGCTGTGGCGCCGGGTTTGGAATCGGGTTTTCATGGTCTGAAAAGGGGGTTGGGTCCGGGTTCAGTTCTTCCAATTGCCGATGATCTCCTTGCGTCCCCGCACGATGATCTCGGCCCAAAGATCGTAGCTCCCCGGATTGTGGATCGGGTTGCTGGAGTTGTATCTCCAGGGATTCAGCCTCGGCTGGGAGGGAATCGGAGGAGGAAACTGGGCGTTGTTCAGCGGCCAGGGAACCGGGGCCACCAGAACTTCGATGTCCGGGGTCCGCGATACTTCCGCGTGCTGGCTCTCCTTGAAATCCATCCGGAACAACCGCCGTATGGCGTTGGTGGGCTGCGCGTTCACAAACCCGTCACGCCGAAAAAAAGCCTCCACCTGAGCCGGATACAGACGGACGTCTGTGGAGTCCTGATCTCCCACGGGAACGAAGTATCCCTCCCTGCCCTGCCTCACGACCAGCACCCCGGTCAACTCGTAGAACAGGGGGTTGATCGCCGAATTGACGATCGGCATCCCGTCCGAAGCCGCTCCCGTCACGGTGTCCGGCGGAAACACTCCGAAACGGGCCTTGTACGCCTCGATTGCGGTAATGAGCTTCTGCAGTTCCGTCTTGGTCCGGCTTTCCCGGATCCGGGCGGTAGCTTGGGGCGCAAGGCCAACGAGCAGCCCGGCCAGAACCGCGATGATCGAGATGACCACCAGCAATTCAATCAGCGTGAACGCTGCCTCAGCGGGTTTCATCACGGCGTTTTTCGGCGGTTTCATGCGGGCAGGAAAAAGGGACTTGGTACACGCTTCAGTTCAACGGTCACGCATTTCTTTCTCCATGCGTTCACTCAGCCACTGCTTGATCATGCTCTGATAATTGAGGAACCGGGACCGAGCGACTCGCTTGATTCGTGCCAACATTCGCGGATCTATCCGCAACGTGATCGTCACTGACTCGGATCCCTCGGACATCGCCGTCGCCGCTGCCTCCATCAGGCGCAGGTCTACCTGGTGTTCCATCCAGTAGGCGGCCTCCACCTGTTCCCCATCGAACAGAGGCACCTCCTCCCACGAAGTGATGGATTCCAAACTCATAACCTGAACCTCACGCAGACAACGCCTGGTTGAGCCGTCGTTGGTAGAAGTACTCTTCCAACTCCGTGAACGGCCGCGACAGAATCACCCGGATCGACTTCCCATTTGTCCGATACACGCTGAACAACCCCACCCCACCGGCAGAACGCCCCAGGTTCAAGAATCGAGCCTGTACCGAAAACCGAGTCGAATCCGGCATCAACCGCACCGCAAACGGATCCTCAAACGACTCCTCGATCTCTGTTACCGTTAAAGAGCCGGCGACATCAAACGACAGATTGTTCCAATCAAAATCCATCAGATCTCACTGTCGTCATGGCATCGCCCATTCATTGTGCTTACATTGTATTTACGTTCAGTCAGACCCACCCGTCAAGTGGTCGTCACGGGAATTCTGTGTCTGCACTTCCCGGTTCCCACTTTCCCCATTCCCGTCTTCAGTCGGTTCATGTGCTGGCTCGCGGTAATTCCCGCCCGGATTCTCCTCGCCGTGGCCCTGACTTCGGTCGGCCTCGCTGCGGAGCCGGTCCGCCTCCGGATTGCCACCTTCAACACGTCCCTGAACCGGGATCAACCCGGAGCTCTCGCCGCCGATCTGCGGACGGGAACCAACAGTCAATCCCGACAAATCGCGGCCATCCTTCAAAAGATTCGGCCGGATGTAGTCCTGTTGAACGAGTTTGATTACGACGATCAGGGCGAGTCGGTCGGGCTGTTTCGTCGTCACTATCTGGAGGTCGGCCAGGAAGGACTGGCTCCGCTCCATCTCCCGCATGGGTTCGCACCTCCGGTGAATACCGGCGTTCTACCCGGCGGCGCCGGCCACGACTTCAATCGGGACGGGCAGTCGAGCGCCGTCCCGCCACCGCCTGGGGCGAGCGCCCGGGAGCGCAACGCCTACGGCGGCGACTGCTTCGGCTTCGGCACCTTCCCGGGCCAGTACGGCTTCGCGATCCTGTCCCGCCTCCCCATCCGGACCAACGAGCTGCGT
Organism: Verrucomicrobiota bacterium; assembly: GCA_041688515.1. GTDB lineage: Bacteria > Verrucomicrobiota > Verrucomicrobiia > Limisphaerales > UBA9464 > UBA6176. Next base: position 253 of record JBDNHZ010000285.1, on the reverse strand, counting down.
TGCTTCCAGAAACTCGTGTGGAAGGACATGCCGGGAGCTGTTCTCCCCGACAATCCGACCACGCCTGAGCCGGGGGATTGGTACTCACCCGCCGACCTGGCTGTGTTCCGGTTGTCGTCAAAAAGCCATGTCGATGCGCCCGTAGAAATCGCCCCCGGAAGAGTCGTGCATCTCCTCGCCAGTCATCCCACGCCCCCGGTCTTCGACGGGCCCGAGGATCGCAATGGGCGCCGCAACCACGACGAGATCCGTT
>JBDNHZ010000284.1:0-18644 GCA_041688515.1 Verrucomicrobiota bacterium | reverse complement strand
TGAGCCTCGTCACCTCGTCGCCTACGGGTAGGCGGCGACGTCAGGAGACTCTAACTTCCATTCGAACGTGCCCCGTCCTTCGCACGTTCCCCGCCCGCTTGGAATGAGCCTCGTCACCTCGTCGCCTACCCCGTAGGCGGCGACGTCAGGAGACTCTGACTTCCATTCGAACGTACCCCGTCCTTCGCGCGTTCCCCGCCCGATTGAAGTGAGCCTCGTCACCTCGTCTCCTACGGGTAGGCGGCGACGTCAGGAGACTCTGACTTCCATTCGAATGTGCCCCGTCCTTCGCACGTTCCCCGCCCGCCTGGAATGAGCCTCGTCACCTCGTCGCCTACGGGTAGGCGGCGACGTCAGGAGACTCTAACTTCCATTCGAACGTGCCCCGTCCTTCGCGCGTTCCCAGCCCGCCTCGAATGAGCGCTCGTCACCTCGTCGCCTACCGATCGGTTTGTCCGAGCACTCGCCGGCGCCACTCGGTGCGGGAGCGTTTGCCGCGGACGTCGACCCCCAGGTCATCGCGCCACCACCACTGACGCGGCACCTGCCAGGCCGGGAGGCGTTGGGCGAGGAAGCGGCGCAGATCCGATTCGGTCACGGGTTCCCGCAGGGCATAGGCCATCCCCACCGTTTCACCCCGTCGGGCGTCGTCCGGGATGCCAAACGCCAGGCAGTCGCGCACCGCAGGATGATGGAGGAGCGCCTGTTCAATGGTGTCGGGCGAGACCTTGCGTCCCGCCACGTTGATCACGTCCCCCGCCCGTCCGCGGATCCACAGCAGGCCGCCGTCCTCGATCGAGACCAGATCCGACGAGCGGTAACGTCCATTGCCGAGATTCGATTCGGCTTCGGGCCAGTAGCCCTCGGCCACGGCGGGGCTCTGCACCACCAGACACCCCGCGTCGTCGGATGCGATCGCGACGCCCTCCATGGGAGTCCCGACACAGGCGGCATCGGGTCGCAGGGTGGAGGTGCGGTCGAAGGCGATGCCGCCGCATTCGGAAGCACCGAGGAAGTTGTGGATCTTCAGACCTCGACGTTCGAGGACCTCGGCTTCGAGGGCGATGGGCAGGGCGGCGCCGGCGGAGACGGCGAGTCGGAGGCGGGGAGGGATGGCATCGGCCTCGTGCCAGTGGTGCCAGAGGGCGGGAACGGCGGGGAGGGTCAGATGGCGCCAGGGCGCGGCGGCCGTGGCCACGGCGACGGGGAGGGCCGACTCCCCGAGGATCAGCGGAATCCCGTGCAGCAGAAGGGGGGTAACCAGGTTTGAGTACCCGTAGCTGTGGGCGAGCGAGATCACGCCCAGGTTCGGGCCGGACGGATCGAGTCCCATGGTGGCCACGATTTGGGCGGCGTCCGCCGTGATCTGCGCCTCGGTGAGGGCCACCAGTCGTGCGCGGCCGGTGCTTCCCGAGGTGAATTTCAGATGGGCCACCCAGGACGGCAGAGGCGCAAGTTCCGGCGGGCCCTGGCCTGTTTCGAGAGGACACAGGGGAAGTCCCGTGCGCCAGGCGCGCAGGACGGTCAGGAGGAAATGGGGTGTGTTTCCAGTGGGAAATGCGACCGGGCCGCTGGGTTCCGGCAGGGCATCCGCCGCCGCGGCCAGTTGGCTAAAGGACCACGAAGTTCCGGACGCGACGTCGTGGACGGCGAGTTCATCGGGGTGTCGGGCGACCACCGAGCGCCAGCGTTCCTCCAGCATTCCCTGCGGTGTTTGCCTCCCGGGGGCGGGATGGCGCAAGCGTGAATCCGGCTTTGAAACGCCTTTCGCCGTGTTCGCGTTCGCATCATGATCGGCGGCCCATGTCCGCTGCGCCCTTGTTGTCCCTCGACCTGCCCGGAATCCGGAAGGTGAAGTCTGGAAAGGTTCGCGAGGTGTTTGATCTCGGAGACCGACTGCTGTTCGTCGCGACCGACCGCATCTCCGCCTTCGACTGCATCATGCCCAACGGAATCCCGCGCAAGGGAGAGGTGCTGACGCAGATTTCCCATTTCTGGTTCGACCAGACCGAGTCCTGGCTGCCGAACCACCGGTTGGCCCGGGCCGGCGACCCATTGCCAGACGCGTTGAAGCCGTTCGAAACCGTCTTGGCCGGACGCAGCATGATCGTGTGCAAGGCGACCCCGTTGCCGATCGAATGCGTGGTGCGCGGGTACTTGGCGGGATCGGGTTGGAAAGAATATCGGACGGAAGGAACGGTCTGCGGCATTCGTTTGCCGGCGGGTCTTCGAGAGTCCGAGGCACTTCCTGAACCGATCTTCACCCCGGCGACCAAGGCGGAAACCGGGCATGACGAAAACATCCCGTTCGAGCGGGCGGCGGAGTTGACGGGAAGCGCTCTGGCGGAGCAGGCGCGGGACCTCAGCCTGCGCCTGTACCGGTTTGCCCGGGAGTATGCCAGCACCCGCGGGATCATCATTGCCGACACCAAGTTCGAGTTCGGGGTGTTCGAGGGAAAGCTGGTGCTGATCGACGAGGTGCTGACCCCGGATTCGTCGCGGTTCTGGCCGGCGGACCAGTACGCACCGGGCCGAAGCCAACCGAGCTACGACAAGCAGTTCGTCCGGGATTATCTGGAGACCCTGAGTTGGTCGAAGACTCCGCCGGCACCGGCGTTGCCAGCGGAGGTCGTTGCGCGGACGCAGGCGAAGTATCTCGAAGCGTTCCAGTTCCTCACCGGACGCAGCCTGTGATCGGGGGCAGTTGACTCTGCCCCCGCCCGACTGGGATCCGCCTCCTCACGTCGGCAGCTACGAACGGCCCGAGGGTAGCTGCCGAGGGTACGAGGCGGATCCCAGACGAGGCAAAGCAAGGGAGCATCCGCCTCCTCACGTCGGCAGCTCCTACCTCCGCGCTCGCCCTGCCGAGACCGGGGTGCGTAGGGTGAGGCGCATGCAGCTTCGGTTTCGACGATTCGATCTCGCGCTTCGCCATCACTGGGCCATTGCCACGGATCTTGGCCGCGGGGGCGGCAAAAGCGTTTACCCGGTGGTGTTCGTGGAATTGGCGGATGCGCAGGAGCGCTCGGGGGTGGGTGAGGCGTCGCCGTCGAGCCAATACCGGGAGACCCACGAGACCGTCTCGGAGTTCCTCGGGCGCGTAGAATCGGCCCGGCTGAGCTTTGACGATGTCGAGGGGAGCATGGCCTACATCGAGGCGCTCGCCCCGGGGAATCATCCGGCGAAATGCGCCCTGAACATCGCCCTGCTCGATGGGGCTTCCAAGGCCGCCGGCAAACCGCTTTGCGAGTATTTGGGATTGGGAGCGTTCACCGAGGGTTCGCATCTTTCCTCTTTCACCATCGGGATCGACACGCCCGACACCATGGCTCGCAAGACGGTGGAGGCGGCCGGATACCCGGTGCTCAAGATGAAGCTGGGAAGTCCAGCGGACCGCGCCAATTTTGCCGCCGTCCGCGGGGCCGCCCCGGATCGCTGGATCCGCGTCGATGCCAATGCCGGTTGGAAAACTCGGGACGAAGCCCTCCGAAACATCGAGTGGCTCGCGGCAGACGGGAAAGTGGAGTTCGTCGAGCAACCCATGCCCCCGGAGTTGCCGGATGCCGACTGGGCCTGGCTCAAGGAGCGCTCGCCGTTGCTCCTGATCGGCGATGAACTGTTCCAGTCGGCTGCCGACGCGGATCGCTGCGCCGGTTGTGTTCACGGGGTCAACGTCAAGCTGGTGAAGACCGGCGGGGTCACCCGTGGGAAGCAGGCTCTGGAAGCCGCCCGCGTTCGCGGGTTGAAGACCATGCTGGGCTGCATGATCGAATCCTCGGTGCTCATCAGCGCAGCTGCCCATCTGGCCGGCTTGACCGATTACCTGGATCTCGATGGAAACGTCCTCATCACCAACGATCCCTACCGGGGCGTTCTGAACCGCGGCGGCCAGATGAGTTTTGAAGGGGTGGAACCGAAGTCAGGCCTGCGGGTGACGAGTCGATAATCTGACTTCATCAAAGAAAAACCCCGGGGATCCAGCGGATCACCCGGGGTTTGCTTGGAATCGGGGGCGGAGGCGCTGAATCAGCGCACGGCCCGTGCGTTGAACGAGGTGCGATCCAGAAGCCAGCCCCAGTCGGGGTCGCCGGGTCGAACGGCAGGAGGGCTATAGGTGAAATTCGCCCTCTCCATGCGGACGGTGGACTTCCAGGGCTTGATCTCGGAATGGCCGTCCACGAAGGAGAGTCCGCCTGCCCCGTTGTGGTAGTTGGCCGGCATGTCGATCCAGCGACGGTCGGTCTGCGAATTGAAGAATGCGCCGTCGTTCAGGGAGTCCGGATTCTCATCCAGGAACATCCACAGCTCGGAAGGCGAGGGACGGTCCACGTCGGTGGTCTTGATGAACAACTTTTCGCAGTTCAGCAGGCCGTCTCCGGGCGTCTTGTTTCCCCTGCCGATCGCACCGTTGGCCGAGATGGAGCGCACCCGTTCGGTCCAGCCCAACCGCCGTTGGGCGGGGTTGACCAGGGTGTCCGACGGGCACTTGTAGATCTTCGGGCTGAAGGCGGAGTACCGGGCCAACACGGCGTAACGCGAGTCACTGAGGTACAGCCTGTTGGTGTTGTGGCGGCTGGTCGTCCAGTCCAGCCATCCCGTCACCCAGGGACGCTCGCCGGTGGTGGCGGCTTCGTTGATGATCGCGCCGCTCTGAGCAGAACCCCCGTGAGTCACCATGGGGAACTCTTCGCGGTTGTCGCCCGCGTAGAGGTTGACCGCCAGGATGAGCTGTTTGGTGTTGCTCATGCACAGGATGCCCTGAGCCTTGGACTTGGCCTTGCCCAGCGCGGGCAGGAGCATTCCAGCGAGGATCGCGATGATCGCAATGACGACCAGCAGCTCGATCAGGGTAAACCCGGAGCGCTGTCGAGGGGCACGGGACATGAGAGAACGCATAGGACTGTTCATACAGATGATCTGAGGGGTAACGCTTGGGGAATATGCTCGGTGCCATTGCTGATTTGCAAGGGACGTTTGCCCCCTTTCCGGAGAGTGTGGCGGAATGGGGATGACCGCCGCGACTTTCAGATCGCAGAAGACTCTGCGGAACGGGAACCCGACAGGGATGTCCACTCCCCCGCGACCCCGGTTCTCACATGTGTCCCCCTTTCCAATCCGGAATCGTTTCACTTCCCAGCTTTCGGGAGGGAAACGTTCGATGCCCCGGGTTGGACATTGCCGGAATCCGCACTGCGGCGCAGGGTCGGACCTCAATTGATGCGAGTGATCCTCTTCGATATCGATGGGACGTTGATCCGGACGGGGGGCGCCGGAATCCGGGCCTTCGCGCGCACGGCGGACTTGGTATTCGGCGTTCCAGGGGGGACGGAACACCTGTCCTTCCACGGTCGGACCGATACTTCGTTGGTGCGGGAATTCCTTCGACACCATCGATTGGACGAGGGACCCGAGAACACGCAGAAGTTTTTGGAGACTTACCTCCGACTGCTGGACGAGATGCTGGCCGAGCATCCCGGGGAACGTTGCCCGGGGGTCATGGAATTCATCGAAGCCTGCCGTCGAATCGAGCGGCCTCCCCTGATCGGGCTCCTGACCGGGAATGTCCGGCGGGGTGCCGAACTGAAGCTACGCACCCACGGGTTGTGGGAGGAGTTTGCGTTGGGGGGTTTTGGGGACGACCACGAGGACCGCGGACAGATCGCCGCCATCGCCAAGCAACGATCCGAAGAGAGTCTGGGCTCGCCAGTGGAGGCTTGGGATGTGGTGGTGGTGGGCGATACCGAACGGGACGTGGCCTGCGCCCGAGCCATCGGTGCCCGTTGTCTGGCGGTGGCCACGGGGGGCATTTCGGCTGCGGATCTCGCCCAGGCTCAGCCGGATTGGCTGGTCTCCCGGTTGGACGAGATTCATCCCGAAGAACTCCGTTCAGGGGATCTGGCACCCCGGTAAAATGCGTACAAATCGATGTCGCGCAAGTTTTTGGTTTGACCCTTCCGTCTGCTTTCTTTAGTCACCCGCCCAACTTCGCCGAGACTCCTGCCCGTGGGCACCCCGAGGCAAGTGTCGTTTCGCTGAGGGGGGCATGAGCCGAGCACGCATATGCTGAAATCAAAGTCGTTCCTGACCATCGATTTTGGGGCTGGTACCCTGAAAGTCGCCGAATTTGAACCGTCTGAAGACGGTGGCCTCCGGCTTTTGCGCTTCGGCGTGAAGCCGCTGGGCCTCGCTGGATCGCAGGAGGCCGCCCGCGAGAACACGGTCAAGAAGGCCTTGGGCGAGGTGATCGCCGAAGGCGGCTTTGTCGGGCGGCAGGCAAACCTCTGCGCGCCTGGCTTTCAGGTCTTCTCCAAGTTCGTAAAGCTCGCGCCGGTCGACGCTTCCAAGGTTCCGCAGATCATGCAGTACGAGGCACAGCAAAACGTGCCTTTCCCCCTCGCCGAGACCGCGTGGGACTACCAGATCCTGAGCACGACCCCCGCCGGTGAACTCGAGGTCCTCCTCGTCGCCATCAAGTCGGAGATCGTCGAAAAGCTGTTCGCCATCGGTGAAGGTGCCGGCCTCAAGATGGATGTGGTCGACACTTCCGTCGCCGCCCTCTGCAACGCCTTTCGGTACAATTACGCGGATCAGGAGGGATGCAGCCTCCTCATCGACGTGGGCGCGAAGACCAGCAACGTCGTGCTGCTGGAAAAGAACCGGCTCTACGCCCGCTCGGTTCCGGTGGGGGCCAACGCCATCACCCAGGAGTTTGCCGCCGAAGCCAAGCTTCCGTTTGCCGAAGCCGAGAAGATCAAGATCAACGACGGCATGGTCAGCCTCGGGGGTGCCTATGAAGAGCCGGACAATCCGCGGATTGCCGCCGTTTCCAAGGTCGCCCGCAACGTCCTCACCCGGCTTCACCTTCAGGTCAACCAGACCATCCAGTTCTACCGGACCCAACAGGGAGGCAACGCCCCCGTCCGTGTGTTCCTCTGCGGCGGTGGCTCGATTCTGCCTTACTCGGCGGAGTTTTTTGCCGAGAAGCTCAATCTGCCGGTTGATATCTTCAACCCGTTCCGCAACGTCCAGATCGACCCGTCGGTGGATGTCGCTGGACTGGAAAAGGTCGCCCAATCGTTCGGGGAAGTGGTCGGCCTTGGCCTCCGCAATGTCGCCCAGTGCCCGGTCGAGTTGAACCTGATGCCGACGTCCTCCCGTTCGCGGCAGGAATTCAACTCTAAAAAGCCCTATCTGCTCGCTGCCGCCTACGCGCTGGTGGTCGGCGTCTTCGCCTACGGTTGGTTCTATGCCCGGGTCGAGGCGGCCCGACGCGAAGGTCTGGAGAAGGTCACCGCTCAGGTCGAACCGCTCAAGCAGCGGGACGAGACCCTCAAGCGGGAGATGGAAACCCTCCGCAAGGCCCAGGAAGAGTCCGGTCAGATGGTCGTCTGGTTGGAGGATCAGACATTTTGGGCGGATGTCTTTGTCGAGGTCCGTCGGGTTTTGATGGCCGCCGAGGAAGCTCAGCGCCAAAAGCTGAACTCAGGCCCCGGGACGGTGGGTGTCTGGATCGACACGCTGATCACGACCGAGCCCAGCCAACCGACGGCGCAGACCAGCCCCGAAGAGGGAAGCTCGTCCTCGGCCAATCCCTACGGCATGAATCCGGAGCTGATGAAGCGGTATGGATTGGTTCCCCGAGCGTCGACCGGCGACGGCGAGGCGGCGGCTGCGGACGCGGGTTCGCCGAAGAAGCCCAAGTCATCGAACTCGACGAACGAGATCTCGTCCATCAGCCTGACCCTTCGTGCCGTCGATCTTTCCCGCATCAAGACCGGGGCCAACAACGAACTGGTGTTCGAGGTGCAGAATCAGTTGAAAGCCAGTCCCTTTTTTGATGCAAACGAGACCCGCTTCGACGGGACCATGAGCGAGGCGGAGAACACGTTCTCCTTCCCGATGAAGGTCAAGCTGAAGCGCCCGATGAAGCTCTGATATGCCTTGGATCAAGCGTAACCTGCTGTTTGTTGTCGGCCTTGCAGTGGCGGTAGCCCTGCTTGGCTTCGGCATCTTCTTCTACCTCCTGGGCAACCAGTCCGCCGCGGCTGCCGTGGACGAGGAGCTGAACTCCAAAAATGGGGAGTACTCGACCCTCGTCGAGAGCAAGCCCGCCCCCAGCCAGGAGAACATCACCGAGGCTCGGCAGCAGCAGAAGAAGCTGATCGCCTTCCGCGAGGGCCTTCGCCCCCAGTTCGGCGCGCTGCCCCCGCAGGACTCTCTGGATGACGCCGGCTTCAAGAATCTGCTGGATCTGACCGTCGACCAGTTGGCGAAGGAGGCGGACCGAAACGGAGTACGGCTGCCGAAGAACGGTGAAAATTCCCGGTACGCGCTTACCTTCGATACGCAGGTCAAACAACTCGAGTTCAACCAGAAGTCGCTTTCGCCGCTGACCGCACAGTTGCTCGACATTCAGGACCTCTGTCGCAACCTGTTTGAGGCCAAGATCCACACGCTGGAGTCGATCCGGCGCACGCCGGTCAGCACCAACGACATCACCCCCACGGGCAATTATCTGGCCAAGAAGGTGACCACCAATTCCGTCACCGGAGCTGCCGTCTTCCCCTACGAAGTCACCTTTCAATGCTTCAGTTCGGAGTTGGCCAATGTCCTCGCTTCCCTCGCCAATTCCGAGGCGGTTTACATCGTCAAGTCGATCAATGTCGAGCGCGGATCGATTGAAAGCGAGAGTCCCGCCGCAGGAGCTCCCAGCGGGATGAATCAGGTCCTCGCCAATCGCTACGGGATCGGTGGTCGCTCCGGCGCTCCACCCCCTCCCGTTGCGGCCACCCGGCCAGGAGAAGCCATTCTCGATGACAAGCCCCTGCGCGTGACCGTCAACATCGACGTCATCAAGGTCCCGCCGCCCGCTCCTGCCGGAAAGAAGGGTTGATCCCGCCTTCGAACTCCACTTCCCCCATGGATTTCCTCAAAAAACATTACGAGAAACTGGTTCTCTCGGTCGTGCTGCTGGCCGTCGCTGTGGCCGCATTCTTGCTGACGGTTCAGGTCGGCAACGTGAAACAGATTCTGGCGGACCAATTGCAGCAGAAAATCGTCCGCAAGGGTGCGATCCTGCCGCCGCTGAACCTGTCCACCAACGAGGCCGCCGCCGCTCACGCCGCCGGGAAGCTTCGCGTGGTTCTCGATGGCGTCCACAACACTTTCAACCCGGGTTCCTGGGAAAAGACGCAGGACGGACTCCGTCGCAAACCCGGCAAGTCTGGCGTTGCCGGCCTGACCATCTCCCGGATCATTCCTCTCAACCTAGTGCTGGCGTTCAGGGACGTCGCCGGGGTCGCTGAAAACCCGCGCTATCAGATCGCCGTGACCCGTGAGTTCGAAAGGATCCCCTCCAAACGTCGCCCGCTGATCACTTCGCTCACCGCCGGGGCCAAAGATTCGACCCTGCACCTGGTAGAGGTCAAAGGGCCCAAGGAAAACCCTTCGGAATTGGTCGGTGAACTGGCTGAAACCCGTGAACGATTCACGCTCACCCGGGAAAAAGATTTCAGGAAACCGCTGGGCTATGCCGCGGATCTTCGGTCGGAAGGCAAGGATTTCCTTGCGAAACGCGTCGATGACCCGCTCACGCTCTCAGGGGTGACCTACAAGATAGTTGCCATTGGAAAAGACGAAATTGTAGTCTCGGCACCCAATCAGGTGCGCACGACTATCGCTGCCATTCCGGCTCAGTAATTCAGATCTCTAGTCTTTGTTCTTAACCGTATAGATACCCATGACCAACGCGTCCCGTCTCCTCAGCGTTCTCCTCGTGTGCGCATCTGCTCAGGGAGTGATGAGCCAGAGCCCCGGCCAGACAGCCGAGGAAGAAGCCATCCGCCGGCAGGAAAAGACCATTGTCCTGCGTGATGCGCTGAACTCCGCCAACCAGCAGCTCAAACAGGGGGACCTCGGTACCGCCGCCAAGACCTACGAGCAGGCCTGGAGCTTGGTCGAGCAGCTTGGAACCTCCGTCGAGGCCGAACGTGCGGCCACCGTTCAAGGATTCACCGCCGTTTACATGGATCTGGCGGTTCGCTCGATCAAGGCGGGTGACGTCAAGGAGACCGATGCGCGCCTCAAGCGGGTGCTCGCGGTGGATCCGAATCATACCCTCGCCCGTCGGCTCAAGAACGAGAACGATGAACGGATGGAGGCGCTCAAGGGACGTGCGCCCTCGGACAAAGCTCTGGAGATGGTCGGTGAGAAGCGCAACGAAATGATTGATGCCGGCACCCACGAGCACAACGGTCAGCTCTTCTTTGAGCTCGGCAAGCTCGAGGAGGCCAAGGATGAGTTCAAGCAGGCCCTGAAGATCAATCCCGACAGCCGGGCTGCCCATCACTACCTCGCCGCCATTGAGGAGCGTCAGTATGCCCGCGCTGCCGGTCGGCGCGAGCTCGCTTCCAAGGGCCGCTTGGTCGAAGTCGAGTACGCGTGGGATACCCAACTTCCCAAGCTTCCCGAAGCCAATCCCCACGCCCGGACCAATTCGGTCAATACCAGCCGTGGACGTCAGGTCATCTACAACAAGCTCGATCGGATTCGCCTCAATGAATTGAAGTTCGAAGGCCTACCTCTGAGCGAAGTCGTCAAGACCCTGGAGGAACAGTCCCGGTTGCGCGACCCGGAGAAGAAGGGCCTGAATTTCATCATCTCTTCTTCGATCGACATCCCGCAGTCCAATGCCTTCGGCGGTGTGGATCCGGTTACCGGGCTCCAAGCACCTCCCCAGCAGGTTGAACCGCTGGACGTCTCGTCGGTCAATGTGCGGCTGGTTCCTGGCCTGAGGGATGTCCGTCTGGCGGATGCTTTGGATGCCATCACCAAGGTGGCGGACAGGCCCATCAAGGTTTCCATCGAGGACTACGCGGTCATCTTCACTCAGCGCCTGCCGCAACCGCAGCAACTCTTCAATCGTCGTTACCGCGTCAATCCCAACACCTTCTATCAGGGCCTCGAGTCCGTGATCGGATTGCCGTTGCCCATCGATAGCGGTGGTGGTGGTGGGGCCGGCGGCGGTGCCGGTGGTGGCGGGGGGGGTGGCGCTGGCGGCGGTGCCGGTGGCGGCGGCCTCGGTGGCCAAGGCGGCGGACTGTTCACCATCCCCCGCGTTGAGGTCAGTCTCAGTGGCGGCGGCGGCCTCGGCGGCGGCGGTCTGGGCGGTGGCGGCCAGGGCGGTGGCGGCGGCGGCGGCCTTGGCGGTGGGCAGGGCGGTGGGCAGGGCGGTGGGCAGGGCGGTGGGCAGGGCGGTCAGGGCGGCAGCATTGGCTCCGGCCCAGGCATCGGTGGTGTTACCCGCACGACCTTCATGGTCAGCATTCAGGACATCGTCCGGCAGTTCTTCATTGCTTGCGGTGTCAATTTCCCCCTCAGCCCGCTCAATCAGTTGGGCGGCGGTCAGGGTGGGCAGTTGGGCCAGGGTGGACAGGGTGGATTCGGCCAGGGTGGACAGGGGCAGGGCGGTTTCGGCCAGCAACCCCAAGAAGCCAAGGCGATGTTCTTCAACGATCGAACCGGCATCCTATTCGTCCGTGCGACCCTCGGAGACCTCGATATCATCGAAGAGGCCATTCAGGTGCTCAACGTGGCTCCTCCCCAGGTTCAGATCGAAGCCAAGTTCGCCGAAGTCACCCAGCAGGATGGTCGGGCAATCGGGTTTGATTGGTACCTCGGAAACTTCCTGATGAACAACGGAAGCATGGGCGCTTCCGGCGGAACGGCTCCGACCATCGACAGCGGTCGCTCCTCGGCTGCCAACCCGGAAGGAACCTTCCCGGGCAGCATCATCGGGGGTACAGCCAACCCGGTGGCCCAGAGCAATGGACTCCTCACCTCGGGCGTCCGCAACGTCGATGGCAATCAGTCTGCGATTCCGGCCATTGGCACCTTCAGCGGCATCCTGACCGACCCGCAGTTCCGACTGGTCATCCGAGCCCTGGAGCAGCGGGATGGAGTCGATCTTCTCTCCGCACCGAAGGTAACCACGCTCTCCGGTCGTCAGGCCCAGATCTCCGTGGTGGATGCCCGTCGAATCGTTCTCGACGTCAACCAGAACCAGGGCGGTGGCGGCGCAGGCGGCGGCGCGGGCGTGGTCCAACCCACGGGCGTGGGTCAGGTGATCCAACAGAATCCCATCGGATTCGGGTTCACCACGGTGACCCTTCCCTTCGGTCCGACTCTGGACGTGATCCCCTACGTTTCGGCGGATGATGTCTCCATCCAGATGTCCATCATCCCGGCCTACACGGAGTTCATTGGTTATGATGATCCGGGCGATTTCGTGCCGGTCCAGACCGGTCCCAACGTGCCTCCCGTGCGTGCCCGTCTGCCGCTGCCCCGCATCCGTCTGCGTCAGGTCACCACCTCCGCGATCGTCTGGGATGGCCAGACCGTGGTTCTGGGTGGGTTGATTGCCGAGGATGTGAAGAAGACCCGCGACAAGGTCCCGGTTCTGGGTGACATCCCGTTCATTGGCCGGTTGTTCCGCTCCGAGGCGGCCATCAACGCCAAGAAGAACCTCGTGATCTTCGTGACACCGACGATTATCGATCCTGCAGGCAAGCGAGTGCATCCGGATGATTCGCTTCCGTTTGATCCGAATGCCCTCCACAGCCAGACCGGTGGGACGCGCTGAAGGCACAGGGTGGCTTGAAACTAGCTAACTCCACGCATCGCCTTCAAAGACTCAGCTCCTATGTTCGATAATCCTTCTGGCGGTCCGGTTGCCTTTGGGCCGGTACCGCGGCTTCTTCTGAAGCACTGCTTCGCGGGTGCCCTGGTCGCGGGCATCGGCCTGTCCTTGAATGCCGGGATCGCCCGTCAAGGGACCGAGTACGTGGTCGGCAAGATGCGGGGTGATCAGGTTTGGCCCGCGCTGGCTGGCAATCGTGACGGGATTGTCATGGTGTGGCAGGACAACGCCACCGATGGCGATGGTGCCGGGATCTCCGCCCGTCTGATGACCGCAATGGGGGTGGCCCGCGGCGAGCGCTTTCGGGTTAATGAGCAGGCTGCCGGAGATCAGGAGAATCCCCAGATCACGGCCCTGACGAACGGTTCGAGCCTGGTGGCCTGGCAGAGTGGTGCCGTGGGTTCGCAGAAGATCCGGTATCGCATCCTTGGTTCCGACGGAGTCTTCAAGAGCGGCGATACCGCCTTGGAAGTTCCAGGGTCGTTCGATGCCAAGAACCCGTCGGTCGCCGCGTTGGCGGACGGAACCGCCGTGATCTCGTGGACCGCAGTTGGATTTGATGGCCACATGGCCGGAGTTGCCCTGCAGCGGATCAGCGCAACGGGCGCGCCTCTGGGCGACCCGATTCAGGTCAATGAGTTTACTCCCTCCAATCAGCGCAGCCCTTCGGTGGTTGCCTTTGCCGACGGCTACGCCGTGGCTTGGGTATCCGAGTTGCAGACGGGCGCAAATCGTTCCGACATTTACCTGCGTCGCTTCCGGAACAACGGTGAGCCGGTGGGGAACATCGTCCGGGTCAATTCATCGACCGAGCTGACTTCCATGCCGACCGTGTGGAGTTCCGTGGGCCAACTCTGGGTGGCCTGGTCCAGGATTCAGCCTTCCGACGTCGCGCCGGCCCTCCAGACGGTCCGGGACCGCGCTCGATGGACCCTTCAGTACCGACGTTTCAGCGCCGATCTTGTGCCCCTCAACAGCGAGGCTCGCCTGTCCGATCAGGTTCGTGGAGATCAGATGAAGGTGCGGTTTGCTGAGTCCGGAGGAAAGACCATGGCCGTCTGGTCAACCGATCAATTCGATGGCTCTTCCTTGGGTGTGGCGGGTCGCTTCCTGACCCCGGAGGGTCAGCCCGAGGGTCCCGCTTTCGTGGTGAACACCATCTCCCGCGAAGATCAGGTGGACCCCACGGTGGTCAGCGCCGGAGACGGTCGCTTCATGGCGGTCTGGTCGGACTGGCGCGGTCTGGATGACGGGATGGAGTTGGTGGTCCAGCGATTCGCTCAGGAGGGCCAGCCGCTGCAGGCGCTTTCCGCGCCGGTGGTTTCGGGCTTGTCGTCCTGGCAGATCAAGGCCGCCTGGGCACCGGTGCAGGGTGTTGGGATTTCACACTACGAAGTGCACTTCGACGGAGCCAGCGTTCATCAGACCACCCAGGCGTTCTGGGAGTCTCCCGATGTCCTGCCCGGAACGATGCACAAGGTGCAGGTCAGTTATGTTTTCCCGGATGGCCGCAAGTCTCCGCTTTCGGCGGAGGGTCAGGGTCGTTCCTGGGGCAAAGACAACAACGCAGACGGTTTGCCGGATGACTGGCAGACCGGCTACTTCGGTGCCAACGCCCTGGCTTGGCCTCGACCCACGGTCGATACCGACCAGGATGGGGTGAGCGACCTGAATGAATTCCTGGGCGGGACCGACCCCAAGGATCCGCAGGACAACCTCTCGGTCGCAATCCGTTCAACCGAACAGGGGCCCGTGCTGGAGTGGAAGACCAAGCTCGGCGGCGTGTATCTGCTGCAAAGTTCCTCAGATCTCAAGACCTGGTCGGATGTCGGCGGGTATCGATTCGCCAACTCCGCAACCGATTCGCTCGTGACTCCCGGTCTGCCGGCCAACACTTATTTCCGCGTGAATCGCATTCGCTGACCTATGATCTCTACGATGAAATCCTTTCAGGCGATTGCGGTCGCTGCGCTGACGTGTGCCTCGGTGGAGGCGTTTACCCTGAATAGTCCCGCGGCGGCATGGATGACGGCAGACCTGGGGTACCTGAAAGCCGGAGACTTTGGTGGAATCACCACCCCAGGTGAAGCATATCGGATCAATCAACCCGTGGTCGTTTATGGCTTCGACCAATCGTTCGTTGAGTTCTTCGGCCAGGAGGGAATCAATGCCGTCGAGTCGGCGATGAAGATCCTCAACGATCTCCCGGCGGCGAGTGTGCTGTCTCCGGCCAATTATCCGACTTCTACCGCCCGAATCAATCATACCGCCCGCCGCTTGCGCATGGTTGACCTCAAGTCGATGGCGCTCGCGAACGTCATTAATCAGATGGGGCTGTCGAGTCCCGAACGTTTCGTCTGGACCTTGCGTCAGATCAATCGGCCGAACGATGTCATCCGGAACTTCCTGACCATTCGCCGAAATTACGATCCCTTCACGGTACTTCCCAGTTCGTTTGTCAATGGCACGCTCTACACCTATCAGATCGTTCTTATCGGTCTGGACGAGTGGGAAGCTCAGGAAATATCCCTGGACCCGGCTGAGCCCAATGTTTCGGTTGCGGGGTATTCGATCGCTGGCCTCACCGACGAGCGTGCCGCTCGTATCACTGCGAGTACTGGGATGTTTTACTCGGGCCTGACCCAAGATGATGTGGGAGGTCTGCGCTACCTCTATCATCCTGGAACGGTGGCGGTGGAGCAGTTGCCCACGGGAACGACTCTAAAAACCACCCAGACTGTAATCGAGATCGGTTCCGGGGGCGGGGGAAGTCAAGGATCTTGGACCCCGTATTACGGGGTCGGAGTGGTGGCGGGCGGGGGGGCAACCAATGCCGCCGTGGCTGTCAATGCCGCCGTTCGTCGCGGTGTTGACAAGGTTCAGTTTGTCCGCGGAGACGTTGGGAATCCGGTTCTCGCGAACTTTGCTCGTCCTGTTGTTGTTCGGTACTCGGACAGCTATTCGACGAACGGGGTTTTTGGGGCCTTCAGGACGCAGTCGGTCGAACGGACGCTCACCCGTCCCGACATCATCTTTGCTGCGGACGATTTGGGCAATCTGCCGAACGGTCTGCCAGTGCCCTATATCGTGCGCCGGTTGGTCTCAGGGATGGTGAACCTTTCCGCGCTGAATACGCCACCGGGCTCAACCGTGGGTAACATCGCCGAGCGGATGGGGCCTGGGATCGTCGACGTCGGCGGTGCGCCGCTGGTCATCAGTTTTGCACGGGTGGGACTCACCGAATTGAACAGCAATGCGTTTGACAATCTCACCGAAGAGCAGGGCTTCACCTCTTTCATGTGGGGATCTTATGACGGCAGCACCAACGCACCCATCGTCTTTCCGGTGGGCCGAGCGAATCTGCGGATGGTGGAATCGATTGTCCGGGGCGGGAATTAAGCATCACTATGAAGAGTATTACCCAATCTCTCGCAGCCCTGCTCGCCGTCGGCTTCGGCGTTCAGGCCGGCACGGCGGAATTGTATCTCAATCGGGGAATTGTTCTTGAGGAAGTCCCAATCGATGCCCGCATGTTCGACAATCGGGGCGTGATGTCTCTGACGCCCATTGTGGCTCCGTTTGATACTCAGGGAACCGAGATCTACCACAATTCGGGGCTCATTCTGGCGCAACCAGGGATCCGCTTCGGGTTTATCGGAGCCGATGGTACCCGTAGAGCCTCTCAGGTGTTTTCCAATGCGCCCAATGCCCGTATTGAGGCGGTCGATACATTGGATGCGGCGCGGAACGCCTTTCAGTTCTTCCGGCTCAATCTTCCATTGGGATTGCTGACCGCGGATGAATTGGATGCCTCGCTCAATTTCATCCAAAATCCCTACCGAAGTGTGCCGGATAGCTACCTCAGCATCTGGGCCGACACCATTGTCAATCGGGGGTCACTTTTCGGATCTTCCGGCGGCGAGTTTGTGATCCGGGGCCGCGACGTGGATCTGTCCCGCTCCGTGGTGGGAATCAATCCTCCTCAGGATCAATCTGCGATCCCGCCGATCGACGGTGGCTTTGATCCGATTCCGGGGAGCACCGAGATCCATTGGGGTTATGGAGATACCCAGGTGGACAGTCGATCGATCTTCCGCCTCCTCCCCGTTCCAGTCGTCGTCGATGGAGTTCGGGGCTTCGTCACCAATGTCGTCAGCGGGTTTCGTTATCGGGTTGGAACGCCGACCCGCCCTCTGGCGGTGGATTCTTCCACGGATCCCGCAACGTCCGGTGTACAGCAGTTCTGGACTTGGCTGACGCCGAACAACCTCCTGAACCAGCAGGTCGTTCCTTTTGTCTGGAATGTGATCCGTCCCGATGCCGCCTCAGCGAGCATCACCAATCCGGCGACCAATCAGGTTTTCACCATCGTTCTGGTTCGCCGCGCTTCGACCAATTTGATCGTCGATGCTTCGGTCCTTCCTCCCCAACAGGGTGCGCCGTGGCAGCATCCGACGGTCCGCCTCCGATTGACCGGTGTATCGACCAACAATCTGACCGGGCGGGATGACGCCGTCAGCTATGTGTTCGACAACACCTTCGGATCGGATCCTCAGCGAATCCTGCTGACCAACAATCTGACGGGTCTGGCTTCGCGGCCGACGAATCTGGAGATTTCGAGGATCACCACCCGGAATGTCCCCAATCCGTACACGGCGATCAACACAGCGTCACCGGCGGCCTTTGGCTCTGCGATTTCAAACCTTCTGGGACTGTTGCCGGACATCAACAACTTCGGATTCGACCGGGGTCTGACCCCGACCAACGCAAGCCTGCTTCGATCGGATCTCCTGACCAGTTGGATTGGGCCTGGGGCGACCAATTTGCCCTTCACCAACTTGGTGAGCACCAATCCCTACCTGGCCTACCGGATCGAGTTCGGCATTGTCCCGGGCAGGTTGCCGGTCACGGCCTCGGTGCCGGATATCTCTCCGACCAATGGCATCGGCCGGTTGGTGATTGACGCGGAGAATCTCAACCTCGAATTGGCCCGCATCCGTGGCCAAGGCCCGGTCATCATCAATTCGCCCAACGTCACCTCGACGCGGTTGGCCTCGATTGATGCCCCGTTCGTTCAGGCCAATCTCGGCAGCAAGTCGGGCACGCTGAATCTGAACGGCGTGTTCCAAGCTGCGGTTCAACGGTTGTCGGGTGAGGTTTCGATCTTCTCGGCGACCTTCACCAACCTCGCGGAAGTTCAAGTTCCTGCACCGCCTCCTGCCGACCCCGCAGATCCTCCCGGTGATCCGATCACTGTGGGTCTTGAGGCGATCATTCATGTAATGCTCGTGGATGCCGACCTGACTCCTTCGTTCCCGACGCCGTTCCTGGATATGACCCTGAAGTCGACCAATGTGAACATCGGCGACAACCTTTCGGTGACCCGTTTTGCCCGGTTGGAGACGGAGAATCTGACGGTGAATGGACGTTTGGAGATCCAAGGGACTGCCGGTCCGGCATCGGACCTCTCGTTGAATGCTCTGAACGCTCCCATCCTCAAGAATCTGACCAACAATGGCGTCATTCTGGTTCCGAACGGCGTCGAGTTCGGCACGGACCGATCGATCCCTCTGGATTCGGTGATCATCAACGGAGTGCTGCGAACGGCCTCGTTGGGCATCCGATCCAAAGACGTGGTGTTCGGTCCGGCTTCCGTCGTTCGCGCTGAAGGTGGCTCGCTCAGCATCGAGGCGAACCGGATCAAGATTGAGTCGGCCGGTGATTTGGCAGCGGTGGGAATCGTCATTCCCGTCAACGATGAGGCGGCGAATGTGGCCTTGCCCGGGAATGTGCGGGCCTACTCTCAGCTCTCTCTCCGGGGTGACGACATTGATCTGGGCGGCGGCACGGTTATTTCCGGTGCCACTGTCGATATTGTCGCCACCAATCGGTTCACGGTGGGCGACACCGGCGCAGCCATCGGTGCGGCCTACCGTTTCGCGGTCGA
>JBDNHZ010000283.1:0-7379 GCA_041688515.1 Verrucomicrobiota bacterium | reverse complement strand
TGGCGGCCGTGCTGGCGGCCGAAGGCTCCATCCCCCCCGGCCCACATGTCGACCTCCCCAGGACCTGACCCGGCATGCGCATCCTGCAAGTCACCGACTGGAATCCGGGCCGCGGCGGATCTGAAGCCTACGTGGAATGGCTGGTGAAAAACCTTCCCGCCGCGGGCCACGAAGTCCGACTTCTGACCAGCAATGCCGGAACGGCAGCCGAGGGCCGCGCCGACTTCATCGCCCCGGCGAGCCGGCACCCGGCGGCCCAGGTCTTTCTGCAGATCGGCAATCCCTTTGCTGTCGCCGCCACCCGCGGAGCGATCCGGAAATTCAGACCGGAGGTCATCCACCTCCACCTCTTCGCCTACCATCTTTCTCCCGCCATCGTCTGGGCCTTCGGCGACATTCCGTTTGTCACGACGATCCATGACTACAAGTCGGTCTGTCCCACCGGGACGAAGCTCCTTCCGGATGGCAGGATCTGCACGCAACGAGCCGGTGCCGTGTGCCGCGAAGCCTGCCTGGGCACCCTCCACTGGCTCCGGGACCAACCCCGTTATGCCCTCATCGGGCGTGCCCTCCGCCGGGCCGCCGCCACCCTCGTCCACAGCGAGGCGATGGCCGCCACGCTGCGCTCGCATGGGAGTCATCCTGTACTCCTGCCCATCCCGGTGCCGGTGACGGCGAACTGCTTCCAACGCCAGACGGGCCTGCATCCCCAGTTCGTCTGCGCGGCCCGGTTGGAACGGGAGAAGGGCGTGGAACTGCTCATCCGATCTTTCGCGCGCCTCCGTTCAACCCACCACGACGCACGCCTCCGAATCGTCGGCGACGGCCAACTCCGGCCCGCCCTCGCAGCCCTCGCCCGGCAACTCGCCCCCGCCGAAGCCATCGAATTCTGCGGCTGGCGCAATGGGTCTGAAATCGACCAGTGGCTGGCCGACGCCTGGGCACTCGTCGCGCCGTCCCTCTGGGCCGAGCCCTTCGGACTGGTGGCACCCGAGGCCATTCTCCGGGGTGTGCCCGTGGTTTGCAGTCGCACGGGCGGTCTCGCGGAGAGCGTCACGCCCGGGCTGAGTGGACTGCTCTTCGAAAACGGCGATGGCGACGACCTCCTTGCCCAACTCGACGCCGTTGCCAGCGGCCGGGCGTTCCCGGATCACCGGTGTGACCCGATGGCCGTGCGGGCGTTGAGGGAACGACACGATCCGACCCTTCACCTGACCGGACTCTCGGACGTGTATGGCTCGGTCCCGGTAGGTACCCGGGGTGGATGACGCTGCGGCACCCCGACCAACCCGCCCTTCCCCCATCGGGCCGCCAGATGGCACCACCAGAAATCGGGCCGTCGGAAGGCATCGTGACGCCAGATGGGATTCGCCTCCAGCGCGGCGGGCCCCGAACGGTCCCGGATCGAAAGCACCCGACCCCATTCCTGGTACAATCCCTTCGATTGAAGGAACGGGGGTTTCAACCCAGCCACGCGGTACATCACCGGCACTGGATCCAGGGCCGCTCCGCCCGCCATCCACCACAGGGAAGCCCCGACCGCCGGGACCAAGGCCAACCGGATCCAGACCGGCATCGGTCGTGGCACCCAGGGCCAGGCCAGAGCCATGAAACCCACCAGATACAGGAGGTAACGGGAGCCGAAGCTGACTCCCGAGCCAAACCGCATGAAGGAAAGGAACCCGATCCCTCCGCCCATCAACGTCAGGACCACCCATGCCGTGGGACGCTGATGCTTCCACAAGCCCGCCATCCCAAGGATCAGGAACGCCAGAGGCAGCAGGTTGTACGGCAGCAAGCCGTACGTCGCAGAGAGGAGCACTTCCAGGAACTGCGAGGCTGGGTCCGATCTCAGCACTTCCCCGATTCCCAACATCCCCGGATGCCGCTCCAGGAAGGGGTTGCCGAACCGCGCCTGATTGAAGAGCAACCGCAGCAACACCGCCGGCAACAGCATCCCGATCAGCCAGCCAAATCGCCCCCAGGAAGCCTTCCGCCACCCATCGACCACCGCGAGGCAGAGGAGGATTGGCACCACCGCGTCCGCCTGCCTCCGGCTCAGCAACGCCATCCCCAGCCACCCCCCGGCCAACAAGGCGGACCTCCGTCCCTCGCCCTGGGTCCAGTGGTACCACCCGGCAAAGGTGGTCAGTGCCAGCAGGCTGTCGCTGAAGGGCAGCTTGGCGTAAGGCCAGAGCATCGTGCACAAGCCGAACACGAGAACCCCCAGCGTCACCCGTGCCTCCGACGCCCCGGCACGACGCCAGGCAGCCACGAGATAGGCCAGCAGTGCGCCGATGACCGGCACGTTGGCGAAGCTGACCAGGAATTCCTCCCACATCACCACGGGAAGTGCCGGCGCGAGCTTCGCCACCCCCCGGGCCATCGCCACGTAGGGCATCAGGTACAGGCTGTGCCCCACCCCGTAGGGACTCGTCCAACTCCCGCCCACCCCACGCGTCCCATTCGCCATGCCTTCCGGCAGCGTGACCCCTCCGCCCATCAATGCCCGGGCCATGCTCATCGTCACCTCGGCGTCCTGATTTCCCACCCGACCGGACGCTGACAGCCCGTAAATCACCCACACGATCCACAGGACCACGGGGATCCGCCGCGGTCCTCTGACCGTCGTCCGCGACCCGACTGCCGGAGGCGGCATCTCGTTACACCCGGGCATGGAGTGGGAATCCAATCCGGTTCCAGTTGGGAGCGCTTCTTGTCATCGTGGATTTCGGGACGTGCCTGGTTTCAGGATTCAAGAACGGTGAGTTTCAAGGCATCCGCGTCGTCTTCCTCGCACCGGTCCTGGTCGGCCATCGACAGCAAGATGCGCCCCGTCGTCGGCCGCTTCCCCCTCGAGGCTTGCAACGGCAGCTACGTCGTTCCAACGATGCCGGACTTCAAGCTTGTTACCAAGGACATCAAGCGAATCCCCGCGCCTCATTGCACCCTGTACCCGTGATCGTTACCCCGCCTGCGATGGCCAACCAACCCGACCCCGACGCCCGGCCCGGGACCGGTCTGGTCCAGGTTTCGCTGGTCATGCCGATCCACGGTTGCCTCGGTCTCTCCCGGCCCGCGCTTGCCGCCCTCCGCACCCTCTCCCCCCGCCCCGATGAAGTGATCGTCGTCGCTGACGTGCCCGTGCCCGCCGAGGAACTCGACTGGCTCCCGGAATCCACCCTCCTCCTCCATGTCCCCTTCCAGTCCGGCCCCGCCGTTGCCCGGAATGCCGGCGCAGCAGCCGCCACCGGTGACCTCGTCCTCTTCGTCGATTCCGATGTCGTGGTCCCACCCGGCACCCTGCGGCGGATCCAGGAACTCTTTGCCTCGGATCCCGGGCTTGCGGCGGTCTTCGGCTCCTACGATGCGGAGCCCGGCGACCCGGGGTTCCTCTCCCAGTACCGCAATCTCCTCCATCATTACGTCCACCAGCAGGGCCGCGAAGAAGCCTCCACTTTCTGGGCCGGCCTCGGGGCCGTTCGCCTCGATCCCTTTCGTGCGGTGGGTGGCTTCGATCCGACGTTTGCCATCCCGTCGATCGAGGACATCGAACTCGGCTGCCGCCTTTCCGATGCCGGCCACCGGATCCGACTCGTCAAGGATCTCCAGGCCAAACATCTCAAGAAGTGGACTGCTGCCAACCTGCTCCGGACCGATCTGTTCCAACGCGGGATTCCGTGGACGCGCCTGATCCTTCGTCGTCAACGCCTCCCGGGCGACCTGAGCGTTGACCGGACCGCCCGGCTCAGCACCCTTGCCTGTGCCCTGGCACTGGGCTCCCTCGTGGCGGCGCTCCGGTTTCCCGAGGCACTCCTCGCAACCGCGGTCTCTCTGGCTTTTCTGATCGTGGTCAACCTCCGCTTCTACTCCTTTGTCGCGCGAACCCGAAGTCCTTGGTTCGCCTTCCGAACCATTCCCTGGCACTTCGTCTTCTACGCCGAATGCGGGCTGGCAGCCCTGATCGGAACCGCCTTGCACTACCGGGATCAAATCTCGGCACCCCGCCCGTCGAACACATGAGTCCGCCGGTATCTTCCCAGAGTGTCGTCGTGGTCGGGGGCGGTCCTGCCGGACTCACCGCAGCCTTTGAGGCCGCCCGCAGCGGCATCCGCCCCCTTGTGCTGGAGGCCGGAGAACGCGTTGGCGGCATTGCCCGGACCGAGGTCCACCGGGGCTACCGCTTCGACATCGGCGGACACCGCTTCTACACCCAGGTTCCCGAGGTGGATGCCCTGTGGCAGGAGACTCTGGGAGCCGAGTTCCGACGGACCCAGCGACTCTCGCGCATCTTTTACAACCAACAGTTCTACCAGTACCCGCTCAATGTCTGGGAGACCCTCCGCAACCTCGGCCCCGTCCAGAGCTCGGCGGCGATCCTCAGCTTCACCCACGCGCGGATACGCCGTAACAGCCAGGAGGAATCGTTCGAGGATTGGGTGATCAACCGGTTTGGACGACGCCTGTACGACACCTTTTTCAAGACCTACACCGAGAAGGTCTGGGGCATCCCCTGCCACGAGATCCGCGCGGAATGGGCGGCGCAACGCATCAAGGATCTGTCCTTCGGATCCGCCGTCCGCCAGGCCCTTCTGCCCCACCGGCATTCCGGCCCAAAATCCCTCATCCGCGAATTCCAATACCCCCGGCTCGGCCCGGGCATGATGTGGGAGAAGCTTCAGGATCGGATCACCGCGCTGGGCGGTACCGTTCGGACCCGCGAAGAAGTCCTGGAGGTGCATCACGACGGCCGACGCGTCACCCACGTCGTCGCGCGCCCGCGTAACGACCCTGCCCACGAGGTTCACGCCGACCAATTCATCAGCACCATGGCGCTCGACGACCTGATCGCCCGCCTCCGCCCCGGCCCTCCCCCCGAGGTCGTCCACGCCGCCGCTTCGCTTCGCTACCGCGACTTCATTCTCGTCGGCCTCGTGGTTCGGCGGACCGGACTCTTCGCCGACAACTGGCT
Organism: Verrucomicrobiota bacterium; assembly: GCA_041688515.1. Classification (GTDB taxonomy): domain Bacteria; phylum Verrucomicrobiota; class Verrucomicrobiia; order Limisphaerales; family UBA9464; genus UBA6176. The sequence continues at coordinate 2,407 of JBDNHZ010000283.1, read as the reverse complement.
CTACATCCACAGCCCCAACGTCCGCGTCGGGCGCATCCAGAATTTTGGGAACTGGAGTGCCGATCTCGTGCCCGTGCCCGGGACCTCCTCGATCGGCATGGAGTACTTCTGCACTCGCGGCGATGACACCTGGAACCTGCCCGACGAGGACCTCGTCCAACTCGCTTCCCGTGAGTTGGAGCAACTGGGCCTTGCCCGTGCTGCCGAGGTCGACTGGGGCGTGGTCATCCGGCAACCGAAGGCCTATCCCGTGTACGACACCACCTACCGCCGTCACCTCACCACTCTGCGGACCTGGCTCCAGAACCTGACCAACTTCCAAACGATTGGCCGCAACGGTCAGCACCGATACAACAATCAGGATCACTCCATGCTCACCGGGCTCGCCGCCGTCCACCGCATTCTGGGCGAACCCACCGATCCATGGGAGGTCAACACCGAGCGCTCCTACTACGAGGAACAACGCGTCCCCCGCAACGCCACCTGAACATCGCGCCCATGATCACCTACCACATCTCCCAACCCGACGTCAGCGCCGAGGTCTTCGATCAGGAAGTCCTCGCGATCAATCTCAAGACCGGCCACTACCACAGCTTCCGGGATGCCGGGGTCCCCTTGTGGAGCCTGTTGACCTCTGGCCACTCCATCGAATCCGCCGCCGCCGCCCTCGCCGCCGCAACCGGTGCCCCGCAGGAAACCGTCCACGCCGATGCCAAAGCCTTCGCCGAAACCCTCCTCAGCCACGGTCTGCTGGTCGAGGTCGAGACCCCGGAGACCTCCACCTCGCTGCCGTTGATTCCGTCCGGTTCCTACCAGGCACCGACTCTCGAACATTACTCCGACATGCAACACCTCCTCCTGCTGGACCCCATCCACGAAGTCGACATCACGGGGTGGCCCAATCAGGTCACGCCCCCCGGATCCGGCTCCTGACCGCTCCCATGTCGACCGCCGGCGCCGTCCTGCGCGAATATCTGGACCACCTCTTCAACGCCTTCGACCGGGCCGTCGAACGGACGGCGAAGCCCCTTGATCTCCGCCACCAGGTCGCCGGGCGCACCTTCCGGATCCGTGCCGCCGGCCGCGCGCTGGCAGCGTCGATCCCGCCTGCCCTTGTCCATCTGCCCGGATCCGAAGCCGCCCCCGACCTCGACGTCGTTGCCTGGGACGAAACCGAAACCGGCGTCCCCCTGCCACCCCGTCCATGGGTCGCACCCAGCAACCCAACCGGGGGCCGGTTGTCGGTACGCGGTGCGACCGAGGGTTTCCGTCTCGCCGGAGTCACGCAGGCCGAAGGGGTTCACCTGTATGATCCCGAGTCGCGCCGGGGAGCCTGGATCCTGCCGGATGCCCGGGAACTGCCAAACCACCAATACGCGGCTCCCCTGCTCACGATCTTCAAATGGTGGGCTCCGCAGATCGGTCTCCGCCTTCTGCACGCGGGTTGCGTCGGCACGGCGGACGGCGTGGCCCTCCTGGTCGGGCGTGGGGGTTCCGGCAAATCAACGACCTCCCTCCTCTCGGCCCTGGAGGGATTGGACTACCTGAGCGACGACTACTGTCTGGCTTCGCTGGGCGAAGTGCCCACGGCCTACAGCCTCTACAGCACCGGCAAATTGCACCGGGATCATCTGAGCCGGTTCCCCGAGCTGGTTTCACGCTCGGTCGATCCGAAGCCTTCCCCCCAGGAGAAGCCGGTCATTTTCCTCCACTCCCATTTTCCTGAACAGGTGGCGCTCGCGCGCCGCATCCTCGCCGTGCTGGCCCCGACCGTGACGGGGAAACCGCAGACCTCCGTCGAACGGATCTCCCCCGTTGACAGCCTTCGCGCCCTGGCCCCGAGCACCCTCCTCCACCTCACTCCGGACGATGCCTCCGGGTTCTCCGAACTGGGAAGCCTGGTCCGGCGGGTCCCCTCCTTCCGGCTCAACCTCGGCACGCGCACGGAGGAGATCGCCCCCGTGATCCGCGAGCTGTTGCTGCGGCTCTCGTGATGCGCATCCTTCATTGGAGCGATTCCTTCGCGCCCAGCATCGGGGGGACGGAGGTCTTTGTCCGGGAACTGGCGCAGGCACAGGTCCTCGCCGGGCATGAGGTCTGCATCGTCACCGAATCGATCCCGCCACATCCCGATACCGAGACCTTCGAGGGACTCCCCGTTCGCCGTTTCCCGTTTGCGCCATCCCTGCTCTCGCGTCAGGCCTCCGAAGTCCAGCGCGTCGTCGCCGCCGCCCGGGAATTCCGCGCCCGATTTGCTCCGGACATCACCCACGTCCATCTCCTGGGTGCCGCCGGCTGGTTCGAACTCCTCAGCCGTCCCCAGTCTGCACCGGTGGTCACCACGGTCCACCCGCCCGTGGAATCCATCCGGCTCCCGGTGGAATTGCGACGCCGGGTCCTGATGTCT
>JBDNHZ010000282.1:0-5920 GCA_041688515.1 Verrucomicrobiota bacterium | reverse complement strand
TGCCCTTGCCCTTGCCCTTGAGCCCGACGGGGGCGCGGAGTTGGACGCGCGCATCGACGAACACCTCGGGCTTGGAGAGGAAGCACTCGGTCTTGGCGTTGAGCTTGATCGAGCCGTTGGCGGCCAACTCGACTCCGGCACCCAGAAAGAACTCCACTTCGACCTCGTTGAGCCCGGGCACGTTGATGCCCGGCGGATTGAACTGCACCTGGGGCCCGGCGAAGATCTTGGCTTCGATCGAACCGCCGACATCGCCTTCGGCCTTCAACCCGGTCAACCCCTGTCCATCGACCTCTTCGCAACAGGTGCAAAGCTTGCCGGAACCGGAAAGTTTGACCTCGAATCCCTGGACCGAGAGCCATTTGACCGGACCGAGGACCGCCGTCAAAACGGCCTGGGCGGCGTCCGAGGCATCGGCCTTGAATCCGGCTTCCGCCTGCAGGCACTTCTCGGTGTAGCCATCCTTCAGGCAATTGCAGTCATTGGTCCCCGAGTAGCTGGCGAAACCCCGGCCGCCATAACCGATGTCGATGGGGAAGCCGCGTCCGGTCCCGTGCGCATTGCCGGGCGGCACATAGGGGTATTGCGGGATGTAGTCGAGGAACCCAAGGGGATCCCGGGCGATGACCAATTTCGGCGGCGGACACAGTCCGAGGTCATAGACAAAGACCGGCGACCAATAGGCCACGCCGAACTGGCCGCAGAGCAGTTCCCAACCCACACCCATGCTCGGAGACCGATACTCGGTTGCGCTCAGGGGAGTCACGAATCCAGCCGCGGGCCCCGCCCTCCGACCGCTGCCAATTCCTGAGGCGGAAATGCGAGTGAAAGTGACGGGGACGGTCACCGAACTCTTGGGTGGAATGGCCCCCAGATCGGAGGCCAACGGATTCACCTTCCAGGTGGAACCGTCTTCAAAGCGCAGGTCCACCGACTGGACCGCGATCAGGCCCTGGTTGCTGATGCGCAGTTCGACGATGTGTTCATCGCCCTTGACGCTGGTGAGATCGATGGCGGCCGGTTCGATGGTCACGACCGGAACTGGCACGGTGGTTTCAAAGATGGTTTCCAGCCGGATCGTGGCGGTCTCCTCGAAATCCACTTCTTCGACCTTCCAGTGATACCGGACCAACTGGGTCCGGAGGAAGGCGGCGGCCTTGTTCACCACGCCGGGCGCGACGGTGATGGTCTTGAGGAACGTGTCGTGGCGCGGGGCCGAAACTTCGAGGTTGTAAGTCCCTTCCGGAAGCCCCGTCAGGAGCACCACCCCGTTGGTCCCGGTGACCGCGGTGTGCAAGGCGTGGTTGTCATAGACATCCCGCAGGGTGACCGCAGCACCGGCAAGATGCGCGCTGTTGCCGTAATACGTGTTCTCGTCGTGGGCCGTTACTTCCAGATCGCCCAGCGCGTCCGACACGTGCCGGATGCTGAACGGAACCGACACCCGCCCGGTGTCGTTCCCCACCGCCAGGCGTCCATCATGAAGGCCGAGCGGCACCGTCGCGTCCGGCGTCAGCAGCAGCGAGATCCGGATCGTCTCCCCCGGCTCGATCCCAGGGATCGGCGGGGTCGAAGCCGACCGCAACCAGGGAAGGTCCGGCAGGGTCACATCCAGCGGACCCGAGTTCGCACCGCCAATATTGGCGACCTCGAAGTCAATCACGGTCTGGCGTCCGCGGACCATGCCGGCATCGATCCGGGCCGGCCGGGCCACGAGACGTGGATGGGGAAGTTCCACGGTGTAATCGACGGCGAAGGTGATGTAGGCCCCCTCGGCGCTGGTGGCCCGGACGACGAAGCGTCCGACGGCATCGCGTTCGACTGCCGACCAGACGAGGACGGTGACCAGGGCGGACCCGCCGGCTTCGAGACGGGTGGGGCCGTCGATCCGCAGCCCGAGATTTTCAACCCCACTGCCCTCGAACTGGAGGCCGGTCAACGGACGTTCATTGGGATTGCGCAACTCGACCAGGACCACGTTGGTGCGCCCCGGGATGACCCGGGTGAATTGCAGCACCGGTTCCGGGCGCAGACCAAGCAACTCAAACTGGTCCTGGGTGGCTGGCCCCGGTGCCCCCGGATGGCCGGCAGCCAACTCGTACCGGCCATATTCGCCGGCGACGGGTTGGAACACGGCGGTGAAACGGCCGTCGGCGTCGGTGAGCGCCGTCACGATTCGATCGGTTCCCTGCACGCGGACGTGGATGCTGACCCACTCCGCCACGGCGGCCACACCGCAGGGCCGCAGGGCGCGACCGCGCAGCGGCACTGGAGTTCCAGCGGGTGCGGCAGTCACGTCGGTCTCCACAGTCGCGGTATAGGCGGGTTCAATCCGGATCAACGTTGCCGACACCACGCGGTTGTTGTCCTCCAGCACCTCGTTCACCACGCCGGTGGCATCGACGACGGCGATGGCATACCAATCACCGGCCTGAGCCGGGAGCCGACGGGTCTGGTTGCGCTGGAAGAATTCCCCGGGGCGCAACGTGGACGCGAAGGGAGCCTCGTCGATCAACTCATCCTCCGGGCTGAGGAAGCCGTCGCGGGACAGGTACACGCGTTGGAGGAACGGGCCCGTGGCGTTCGCGAACCCTTGGTTCACCACCCGATAGACCCACTCCGCGTCGCCCCCCGTGATTCCGCTGGCCGGACCGGTGAACGTCGTGAAGGCGAGGTCCGGCAGATCGCCGTCGGTCACCGTCAGTGCGGCGCTGGCAGGCGCATGTCCCTCGGCAGTGGCGGTCAACGTCACCCGTTGATTCCCGTCCACCGCGGCATCGTCGAGGGTGGTCACCGGGAAGGGCGCAGAGGTCTGGCCGGCCGGAATCACGACCGTCTCCGGAACGGTTGCCTCGGTCAGATCCGAGCTGACGAGACGCACCGTCAGGGGAAGGTTCGTGTTGGAATTTCGCAGCACGACGCCGTTGAAGGCCGGCGCACGGCCCTCGCGCGCCACCGGGATGTCGTTCGCCACATCCGCCGACGGAAGACACATCCCGAAGCCCCCGGCACCGTGGATGGAGGCAACGGCTCCCGCCGGCAGGGCGCGATTGAAGAACGAGACTTCATCCAACAGCCCCGCGAAGGACCCGGTTCCGTTCCCACCCTGACGTCCGATGGCCGCCCGCCCGCCATAGGCAAACATCAATGGAAACGCGCCGCCACCTGCCGCCACACCATCGAGATAAAAGGTCACCGTCGCCTCGGATCGGACGACCGCCACGTGATGGAAGGCGGTATCGACAATGGCGTCAGACGAAAGCACCGGTCCCGCTCGGCCGACGAACTGGAGTTGCAGGCGCCCATCCAACCCGAGTCCAAAGCCGAATCCACCCTCCTCCCGGGCGAGGATCCAACCAACCCCGGAGCCATCCGAGGCCACCGCATCGGCCGACGCCCGACGAACCCAGGCGTGGACCGTAAAATCCTGAACATCCAAAAGTGCGGGCGAGCCCAGATCCACGCCGGCCCCCGCGGAACCGAGAACCAACGCCTGGCCATCCTGGCCGGCGGCATAGCTCACCCCGATGGCGATCGGCGGACTCACGTCGAAGAGGGACGCGGGCTTCCCCTCGCCCCGCCACCAGGCGACGAGGCCCCTCGGGGCCGGCGCACACTCCTGGGCGGAGGCGAGCGGGGAGAGAACCAGGGCGGCGAGCGAACTCCAGAAATGAACGGTGCGCAGATTGATGGAAGCGATGTCCGCGCCAGACTCTCCTTTGGGCCGAGGCGGGGACAACTGAAACAACGCGCTATCCGCTGCATCGAATCAACCCCCCTCCTGGGACCGCGGGCGTCCTCGCCCGCTTCTCTTCTCAGCGGAACTTCACGGCCGCGCCGGGAGCCTCCCGATACAGGGTCTCGCGACCCGGCACCCAGGCTCCCTCCTTCAAATACTCGGTCTTCACCAGGAAGGTCCCGTCGGGCTTCATCTCGTTGCGTCCGCGGACCTCGGTCACGCCCCCTGCTCCGCCGGCCACCGTTTCATGGGTCACCAGGACGGAGCCCTCCACGGAGAGGGTTCCCTCGGTGGTAAAGCCCGCCGTCGTAAAATAGTGGTACTTCAAGGTCTTCTTCTTCTCGTCCCAGATCATCAGCGTTTCGCTGCCGTAACTGCCGTCGTTGATGGAGTGCGTGACCCGGACCGCCTTCCCGTTCAACGCAGGCTCCCAGGTGGCGACATCCACCACCGGCTTCTCGGGCGTGGAGTTCTTGAATTCGCCGAGCCAGGTCTTGCCCAGCCAGGGGCGGAGGGCCTCCAGATGCGGATCAAGCGACGGGGTGTCGGCACCCCGGAGCGCCCCAAACCAGGTGAAGAGGGCGAGGAACGCAAACGTCAGGCAACGAATTCTTATGTGTCCGCTGCGGATAACCAAATGGGTTGCGCCGCGCAACGTGGATGTCGACAGGCAGGACACGCCCCGCCGCGATTGACCGCAGGTCGCGGCGGGTGCTTCCTTGGAGCACAAGGTTATGATGCGCTTCCTGATCCCGTTTGTGTTGGTGGCGGCGGCGACGCCCGCCTTCGCCCAGAAGATTCCGGTGGTGGAGAAACAGCTTCCCAACGGATTCAAGCTCCTCCTCGTCGAGCGGCATGAGGAACCGCGGATTGCCGGCGGATGGGTCGCCCACGTCGGGTCCGCCAACGAACGTCCCGGCATCACCGGCATCGCCCATCTCTTCGAGCACATGATGTTCAAGGGCACGCCGACCTTGGGAACCAAGGACGCCAAGCGCGATCTGGAGATCATCAACGCCCAGGAGGAAATCCGGGAACAGATCCGCCAGGAGGAATCGAAGATGCGGACGGCGCTGCGCCGCGGTGAGGTCACCGACATCACCAGCCCGGAGGCGCGCACCGATCGTTACCGGGAGCTGGAAGGGGAATTCAAGAGGCTCCTGGACGAACAGCGGACGTTGCTGGTGAAAAACGAGTTCGACCGCATCTACACGACGGCGGGGGCGAACAAGATGAACGCCTTCACCACCGAAGACATGACCGGTTACTTCATCGAAGTGCCGTCCAACAAACTCGAACTGTGGTGCTGGATGGAGAGCGAGCGTCTGCTTCATCCCGTGTTCCGGGAATTCTACGCCGAGCGCGACGTGGTCTTCGAGGAACGCCGGATGCGGACCGAGTCCACGCCCACCGGCAAGTTCGCCGAGCAGTTCAATGCCATGTTCTGGGATGCCCACCCGTACAACTGGCCGGTGATCGGCTGGCCGAGCGATATCCCCGCCATCTCCAAGAAGCAGGCCGACGAATTCTTCGCCCTCTATTACCAACCGCAGAATATCACCCTGATCCTGGTGGGCGACTTCAATCCGGAGGACGCCGAGAGACTGGTCATTCAGTACTTCGGCCGCATTCCCAAGGGCAATCAACCGCCTCCCGAGGTCACCACCCTCGAGATCGAGTCGTCCGGGGAAAAGCGTTACAACGCCGAGGCCGAAACCAATCCACAGGTGGACATCCTCTGGCGCACGACGGCCTTCGGACATAAGGACTCGTATGTGCTCGAGGTCGTCGAGCAACTGCTCAACGGCCGCACCGGACGCCTCTACAAGGGTCTGGTCCTCGGTCGCCAGGTGGCGACCGATGCCGGAGCGGCCAATCGTCCGATGAAATGGGCCGGCATGTTCAATGCGTCGGCTGAGGCCAAGGACGGCAAGACTCTGGACGAGGTCGAACAGGCGGTGTACGCCGAGATCGAACGCCTCGCCACCGACCCCATCCCGGCCGATGAACTCCAAAAGGTGAAGAACAACTTCGCCGCCGGTGAATACCGACGGCTGACCACCAACTTCGGCATGCTCTACCAGATCATCTTCAGCGAAGGCATGGGCGATTGGCGCGAGATCAACGAGGCCGGCCCCCGCATCCAGGCGGTGACCACCGAGGACATCCAACGCGTCATCA
>JBDNHZ010000281.1:0-8886 GCA_041688515.1 Verrucomicrobiota bacterium | reverse complement strand
CCCGAAAAGTTGCAGGACGCGCGATCCCATCAATCGGAGAATGGCCATTCGACCGATGCACAGCCCGACGACCAGCGCTGCGAAAAGGAACGGAACGGCCAACGCTCCAATGAGGGTGAAAACGAGGATTGAGGCGGTCAGCAGGATCAGGGGAAGACTAAAGATGCTGAGGATGGCTGTGCCACCGGGGCGCTCGCGCATGGCTCGCATCGTTGCCCGGGTTGCCCCGGGAAATAGCAGTCCCAGGAGGGCCTGAATGGCGAGGAAAACTCCCCAGATGACCCAGACGAAGCCTACCCGGAGGGAGAGCGGCCGTGCCAGCATCACGCATTGCTCGAAGAAAAGAATGGCCCTGCTCCGAACGGAAAGGGGGAGGGCGACCAATCCGAGGTTGACGACTTCGCCCTGCACGACGCCGTCCGGCTCCCGGACGATGCCGTACCCGACCCCAACGACGTCCCCGTTGACGAATCCGCCGTTTTCGACCCAGATCCCCCTCCCGACGTTGATGATGTCGCCGTCTACGCGTCCGAGGACCCGGACCTTGCCCAGAATGACGATGATGTCGCCGGTGACATCCCCTTCGACCAGCAGATCCCCACCGTTCACCACGACATCCCGGGCAGTTTCACCGGGGCCGATCCGGACATCGGAGCCCGTGACGACGATGTCGCGGCTCTGACGCCGCCGATTTGTCCCGGCGGCGGTCTCGCCCGGGCTGTCATCGGTCACGTCGGGCGAGTCGGCCGAAGGAGCCTCCGGGACGGTGGGCACAGGAGGGGCCTGGATCGCGGGATCGGGCTGGGGTGCCTTGTCCTGAGCCCTCAGGGCGGCGAAACCGGGGTACACTCCGCCAAGGCAGGCGAGAAAGAGGAGGCGGGTGAGGAGGAGCTTCATGGGGCTTAGCGGGGTTGCACAGTGGCGCGCCAACAGACGGCACCCAGGCCGACGGTGGAGAACCACGCGGCGAGGATGGAGCCCAGAGCGAGGGTGAGATGGCTGGTGGAGACCTGATCCAGGGACAATCGGGCCGCACGGACGACACTGATGCCGACGCCTTTCAGAGCACTGACGGAGTTGAAAGCGAGGGTTGCCCGCTGGCCATAGGCCGTGTCGGCGGCGGTATCCTGCAGGAGGGGGATTCCCAGTTGGAAGATTCCGACCATCAGTGCTGCAAACACCAGTGCCGAGAACCACTTCTGCGGAGTGGGCCAATGGATCCAGGGGCGCTGGTACCACGGGAGATTCGAACGGCGCCGGATTTCAGCGAGGACTTGGATTCCGAAACCCTTTGGTGCCGGCTGATCCTGGAGTTGGCGAAGGACCGTGGCGGTCCAGTTCGCCAGGGGATCCTTGTCATTCGGTGGTGGTTTCATGCGCTGATTTCCTATACACCCAATTCTTCCCGTCGCGGTTGCAACTTTTTGTAGAGGGCCAGCCGCGCCCGGTGGATATCGGTCTTCACCTTGCCCAAGCTCACGCCGAGTCGCTCGGCGATCTCGACGTAGTCCAGATCCTCAAAATGGTAGAGCACCAGGGCGACGCGCTGATCCTGGGGAAGCTTTTGCATGGCCTCGGCCAAGGCGGTCCCCTGATCCTTGGTCAGAAGACCTGATTCCAAGGTTTCTGGTGCCGCGAAGGTCGCCTCCAGCCCTGGCTCATCGTCGTCGGCATCCGCCGACTTCAGATCCGAGAAGAACTTCCAACGTGCCCGGTATCTCTGCAGGTGGTTGATGCACAAATTTCGGGTCACCGTCTTGAGCCAGCCTCCCGCGGTTGGGCTTGCGGACAATTGCGGCCAGTGTTGCCAGGCTCGTACGAAAACTTCCTGAGCAATATCCCGAGCCTCCGCGTCCTGGCTCAGGAGGCGGTAGGCAGTCGAGTAAACCATGTCCTGATACGCGGTCAGGAACGATTCGAATTGTGCGGCTTCAGTCATCCCATTTACCGCACCTGCGGGCCCCGAGAAGAGGCAGTACACACCTGAACCCTCACGAAGGTTTCATTTCATTCCGCGGCGGCAAGCATTCCGTTTGGGGTTCTGCTTCGGCTTCTGTTTTGACCCGTGCTGGTTTGCGCGCGGGCAAAAAAAAGCCTTCCCCGATGGAGAAGGCGTTTGGAAGCGGTTCGGTGAATCGGCTCGGTCAGAAGGCGGGTTGGATCGAGATCACCTTGATCAAGGGCGATTTCGGCCAGCGGACATCGAGATACTCTTCCCCGGTGATCAGGACGCGTCTCCAGCGCCAGGACGATAACTTGATCTCCGGGTTGTCCGTGGCGAGAAAGCCGATCATGCCCTCTCCCTTCCGGAAGTTGTTCAACTGATAATCACTGGGGGCCTGAGGACTCATGGCCACGCCTACCACGCCCTCACGGATCACCTGACGGGGCTTATCGGTGTGGATGATCTCCGGCTGCGCGGAAGCCATGATTTCGGAGGAGGTCTGGACCGGGGCCTGAGCCGTCTCGACGGGAAGGGCGGCAGCCAGGACCTCGGGAACGGCCTCGGGAGGCGTCGGTGGGATCGTCTCGACCGTCGACAGGATCGCACGTTCTTCGACCCTGTCGGGGACGGGGGCGGGATCTGGCAACCGCCGGACCACGCTTCCTTCCGCAGGAAGCGAGCGACCTGCTTCGAGGCGCGGTTTGGCACTCTCCATGGGGAGCGGCACCGTTTGCCGCGGGGTCGGCCCGGTGACCGGCGACGACGACTTTTCCACCACCAAATCCGGAGCGGCGTTGACGAGATCCCGCGCGATGTAGCCAGTGACCGACCCTTCCGGGGCGGCGATCTGGATCCATCCGTCGGCGGAGCGCAGTTCCTGAATGGCGGCCCCTTGCAGAAGATAGCCCACCTCGGAGTAGTTCCGGCCGGGGCCGGCCCGGAGGTTGACTTTCGCGGAACGGACCGTCTTGGAGGCGGGATCCACCAACGCGGCAAAGATCCACACTTTGGTTCCGATGGGAGCGGTCACTTCGACCCATTCCTTGGGCTCGTCCGCGGGGGCTTTGGGGTCGTGAGCGGTCCCGATCTGATGGATTTGCTGGCCCTTCTTGAGAGAAATCAGGATTTCGGAATTCAGGGAAGGCTTGGCCCGAAGGTTGGCATTGGCCGTAGTGATCCCTGTGCCTTGAGGCTTGGGAGAAAGGCCCAGGGCACTCATGGGCAATACGAGCCCAAGCAGGAATCCGACAAATGTGTGCAGGCGAAGTTTCATCTTTGAATGCGGCGCTACGAGGGCGCCGGGTTGGGATCAAAATCCGTCGTTAAGCCGGGTCGGGCAAGAGGGATTTGATTTCGGTGGGACTGAGAATGCGCCACTTGCCGGAGGGCAACTCTCCGAGGCGGATGGTTCCGATCTGGGTTCGACGCAACTGGACCACCTCGTGGCCGAGGGCGGCGAAGAGTCTTCGAACCTCCCGGTTGCGTCCTTGGGCAAGTTCGAGTTCTACAGTGCTGTGGCTGTTGTTGGCAGAGAGGAGGTGAGCCCGCTCGGCCTTGAGCAACTCGCCGTCGTCCTCGACTCCCTCGGTGAATCGCTTGAGATGGGATTCCTCGATCCGGCCCTCGACGACCGCCATGTATTTCTTGCGGATTCCGTAGCGCGGATGCGTCAAGCGCAGGCTGAAATCGCCATCGTTGGTCAGGAAAAGCAGGCCTTCACTCTCACGGTCGAGTCGGCCGACTGGAAACAGGTTGCCCCACTCCCGGGGCAGCAGGTCGAGAACGGTTCGCCGCTCCTCCGGATCATTCCGGGTGCAGATGAAGCCGGAAGGCTTGTGGAGCGCGACGTAGACCTTTTTTCGGGTGCGGACGACCTTTCCGTCAACGGCGATCTCCACACCGGAAGGTTCAACCTTGGCACCCAGTGTCTTGATGACCTGCCCGTTAACGGTGATGTGGCCCTCGACAATGAGCTTCTCGGCCGCCCTTCGGGAGGCGACACCGGCTTCGGCGAGGAATTTTTGGAGTCGAACGAGTGCCATGGGAAGGTGCAAAAAAGAAAAGCCGATTGCGGCGTCGAGCCGGCAATCGGCGATCGCGGGATCTGGCCAGAAGGTTACTCCGGCGGGAGGGTCTTGCGGAGACCGATCACGCGGTCGCCTTCCTTCCAATGACCGCGGCTCTTGAGGATGGCGACGCGTTCAAAACGCTTGAGAACATTGCGCTTGGTGCCAGTGGTGCCGGCGGCCGCGCGGAGACTGTTGTGCTGCGACATAAATCGAGAATTCGTGCCTGTGACTTCGGCCGGGCCGAAGAAGAGCGAGGTTTTTAACAGAGCTGGGTGGTCTGGCAAAGATGAAATTTCAGGTCCTTGCAGCGGGCACGCTTGGCATCGCCGACAACTTGAAGCAACTTGGGTCGGCTTCGTCGCCGCCATTTTCACTTTGAAGACCACTGCATCTGAAACGACTTCGGCCGCCCTCAATGGCATCGGTTCCATGGATCCTTCGCTTCGTTCGCGCCCTGCACCGCAATTGACCCGTCATTCGGCCTCCGTTGAGGATCTGATGGACATGATCCTGACCGGCAAGGCTGCCGAGGAGGCGAAAATCATCGTCTCGGATTTGGTGGGGGGGTTGCGTCGGCGCGGGCACGGGATTCCGGATGTCACCAGCACGCCCTATTTCAATACCATCCCAGTCGATGAGGAGCCGGCTTATCCGGGAGACTTGGAAATGGAGCGCCTCATCCGGGCGCATGTCCGGTGGAATGCCATGGCGATGGTGGTCCGGGCCAACTCGGGGAACCTGGGCGTGGGAGGGCACATCGCGACGTTTGCCTCGCTGGCAACGTTGTACGAGGTGGGATTCAACCACTTCTTCCGCGGCGGTGACGACGGGCGGATCGGCGATCTGATCTACTTCCAGGGCCATGCGTCTCCCGGTAACTATTCCCGTTCCTATCTGGAGTACCGACTCGACGAAAAGCACCTTGTCAATTTCCGGCAGGAATTGCAGGACCATCCCGGACTCTCCAGTTACCCGCATCCTTACCTGATGCCGGATTACTGGCAGTTTCCAACGGTGTCGATGGGGCTGGGCCCGATCCAGTCGATCTATCAGGCCCGGTTTAGCCGTTACTTGCAGCATCGGGGGCTGGTTGACGTTCCCCGCGAGGACGAACCCCGCGTCTGGTGCTTCATCGGAGATGGTGAGAGCGATGAGCCGGAAACGCTGGGCCAGATCAACGTCGCCGGACGCGAGGGGCTGGATAACCTGATCTGGGTCATCAACTGCAATCTTCAGCGACTCGATGGTCCCGTGCGGGGCAACGGAAAGATCATCCAGGAACTCGAGGGGGTCTTCCGCGGTGCCAACTGGAACGTCATCAAAGTGATCTGGGGCAGCAATTGGGACGAGTTGCTCGCCCGGGATACCACCGGCCTGCTGGCCAAGCGGATGGAGGAAGTGATCGACGGTGAGTACCAGAAGTACATCGTCGAACCAGGGAGTTACATCCGGAAGAACTTCTTCGGGAAATATCCCGAGTTGCTCCGCATCGTCGATCATCTGAGCGACGATCAGCTCAAACGACTGATGCGGGGTGGTCATGATCCGCTCAAGGTCCATGCGGCCTATCATCGGGCGGTTCACCAGCGGAATGGGCGTCCCACGGTCATCCTGGCCAAAACCGTCAAGGGGTACGGACTTGGCGAGGCGGGCGAGGGTCGCAATCCTTCTCACCAACAGAAGAGCCTCACCGAACGGGATCTCCGGCACTTCGCCGCCCGCTTCAGCGTGCCGGTCGGCGAAGAGGAGGTCGCCGAAATGCCGTTCTTCAGGCCGCCCCTTGAAAGCGCCGAGACGCAGTATCTTCTCGCCCGTCGGAAGGCGTTAGGTGGCTTCCTGCCGAAGCGCGAGGTCCGGGCACCCGCACTGAAAACCCCCCATTACTCGGAGTTCACGGGCTTGATCAACGCCTCCGTCCTCAAGGGGGCATCGACCACCAAGGCCTACACGGTTTTGCTCAGCGCGCTGCTTCGGGATCGCAATATCGGCAAGTACATCGTGCCGATCGTTCCTGACGAGGCACGGACCTTCGGAATGGAAGGGCTCTTCAAGCAGGTCGGGATCTATTCATCCAAGGGGCAGCTCTACAACCCCGTCGACAAGGCGGAACTTGCTCCCTACGTCGAACTGAAGAATGGCCAGTTGCTGGAAGAAGGCATCAATGAGGCAGGTTCGATGGGCAGCTTCGTTGCCGCTGGAACGGCCATAACCAATTATGGCGTGCCGACCATCCCTCTTTACATCTATTACTCGATGTTCGGGTTCCAGCGGGTGGGAGATCAGATCTGGCTGGCGGGCGATAGTCGGACCCGCGGTTTCCTCATCGGGGCCACCTCGGGGCGTACCACTCTTAACGGCGAGGGACTCCAACATCAGGACGCCCACAGTCATCTGGTGGCGGGTTCGGTGCCGAACCTCTACGCCTACGAACCTGCCTTCGGATACGAGTTGGCCGTCATTCTCTGTGACGGTCTTCATCGCATGCACGAAGCGGGGGAGGATGTCTTTTACTACGTCTCCGTCCACAACGAGAATTACGATCACGCTCCCATGCCCGAGGGCGAGCAGGTTGCTGACGGAATCCTCAACGGCATGTATCGTTTCCGCCCGGGACCGGACGGACTGGCGCACAAGGCTCAGTTGCTGGGCTCTGGAGCGATCCTTCAGCAAGCGTTGCGGGCGCAGGTGCTGCTCGAAAAGTACGGCGTTTCTGTCGATGTCTGGAGTGTCACCAGTTACAAGCGGCTCCGGTCCGAGGCGCAGGCAGCCCGACGGTGGAACATGCTCCATCCGACGGAGACGCCACGCCGGTCTTACCTAGAGAACCTGGTGGCAGGCCAGCCTGGCCCGTGGATTGCCGTCAGCGACAATCTCAAGCTGGTCGCCGACCAGATTGCTCCATGGATTCCCGGTGGACTCACGACGTTGGGATGTGATGGCTTTGGTCGCTCCGAGGCGCGCCCTGTCCTTCGCCGGTTCTTCGAGATCGACGCCGAGTGCACCACGATCGCCACCTTGTATGCGCTTTCGCTGCGGGGTTTCATCGCCCCGACGTTGGTGGCGCAGGCCATTCAGGATCTCGGAGTGGATCCTGAGAAGGCCTATGGGGTCTGTGTCTGATGCGGCGGCCGGGCTTCCATGATCCCCACACCCGATTCTGCGCCGGCCCGCCGTTTCCTGGCGCGGGGAGTCCTGATCGTTTTTGAGGGCATCGACGGTGCCGGAAAGTCGACCCAAGTGAAGCGGTTGACGGACCATCTCCGTGAACTGGGATTCATGGTACGGGTGGACCGGGAGCCCACCGATGGTCCCCATGGTCGGCGATTGCGCGCCTCCGCCACCGAGGGCCGTCTCGGGGCATCCGAGGAACTGGAATTGTTTATCGCTGATCGACGGGAACACGTGACTAACTTCATCGGGCCCGGGCTTGAGCGAGGCGATGTGGTCATCCTCGATCGATATTATTTCTCCAATGCGGCCTACCAGGGTAGTCGGGGATTGGATTGGATGGAAATCCTGCGTCTTAACGAGGAGTTTGCCCCCCCGCCCGACCTGCTGCTCTGGTTGGATCTGGCACCGGAGTTTTCCGGAGACCGCATTCAGGGGCGGGGAAATGGGTCCAACGAGTTCGAGAAGTTGGAATTGCTCCAGCGATGCCGCGGAATCTTCTCCAGCATCCAGCATCCCTCCCTTTGTCGGATTGATGCTGGCCTAGGGATTGATGTGGTCAGCGGGCTGATTCTCAAGCGCACGATCGCACTGCTCGAGCAACGCCTCGCCGCGCCCAGGGACCCGTCACTGCACTCGTGAAGGAAGTTGGTGGGGAGGTGGTATGGATCGATGGGTTGCGTCCCGGGATCCGGTGGGCCTGTTAGAATAAATCCGGAAAATATTGTTGCGGCATCTAACTCGTACGTGTACGTCTCCTCACGTCAGCGGTCCGACGCCCCCCGAGGTTTCATTCCGGGTGGGTGGCTTCCCCAAGTCTCAGTTTCCTGCGGCACTTTTCACTTTCGCCGCTTTTGGGTTTGGACCGTTCCGACATCTATACCAGTTCGCATTTGACATGAGTAACGACAACGTGAGGTCGGAACCGGCGCAGTCTGCTGGCTATTCCGATTCGTCCGGGGGCCAGGGTTCCCAGAGCCGCGCCAGTGGCCAACGAGCCCGCGATTCCTACGATTCATCCCCCGAGAAGACCTCCGAGCGAGCCCCTCAACGGGTCCCGGAGAGAGCCGCTCGGCGCAGCCCCTCCCGTGCACCGGAGCGTGCACCGGAGCCCCCTGCTGAACGGCACTCGGACCGTCCCCCTTCTCCTCCTGTCGATCGATATGACGACCGGGTCTCGGACCCGGTCCGCTCGGACGACCGATATCCTGACCGGGATCGGCCAGCGGAACGGTCCACGGATCGCCCTGCCGAGCGTCAGACCGAACGTCCCCTCGAGCGCCGCGGCGATCGCGTTGAACCGCTGGATCGATCAGACCGACCGAGCGATCGAAGTGGCGATCGGGCGAGCGACCGTCCTGATGACCGCGGCTCCGACCGCGGACCGGATCGCCCCTTGGACCGGGATCGTGTGGTGGATCGGTCAGCGGATCGCCCTGCTGACCCTCGGGATTATCGGGATTCTGGCCGCAATGAGCGCTCTGTGGAACGTCCCGGAGACCGGCCGATGGATCGGCCCGCAGACCGTGCTCTGGACCGCCCGGGCGATCGCCCGGTGGACCGATCCGGCGGAGGTGGAGCCGGTCAGGGTTCACAAAGGCATTCCGGTGGTGGCAATCGAGGCGGTGGTGGAGGACGAGATTTTCGTGACCATCGCTCCCATTCCAGTGGTGGCGGCGGTGGCGGCGGTGGTGGCGGTGGTGG
>JBDNHZ010000280.1:0-27517 GCA_041688515.1 Verrucomicrobiota bacterium | reverse complement strand
TGGGGAAGTCCCTCACGGCAGGGCGCCCGCAACCGCCTCGGCCAGTTTCTGTCGGAATTCCGGTGACTGGATGCGCGCCGCCTCGGGGGGACTCGAAAGGTAGCCCCCCTCGATCAGGATGGCGGGGCGGTTCTGCCAGCGAAGCACGTCCATGAACCGCGCCCGCCGGACCCCCCGGTCCGCCTGACCCGTCACGGCGAGAACCGCGCGATGCACCGCGAGCGCCAACCGGAGGTTCACCGCGTCGTAGGCGTTGTTGGGAAAGCTCCGCGCCGGCTCGTCGGCATAGTCCCGGATCACGTGGGAGGCCATTCCCTTGGGAGTCACCGAATAGGTCTCGAGCCCCGCGGGATCCCGGTTGGGGAAGGCCGAGTTGAAGTGCAGACTGAGAAAGAGTGCGGCGTCCGAGGCCTCCGTCAGGTCGACCCGCTCGGCAAGGCTGAGATCGACGTCATTGGTGCGCGTCAGGGTCACCTTCCATCCGCGGGCTTCCAGCAGCGCTTTCAACCGCAACGCCCAGTCGAGAGTGAATTCCTTCTCGAACCGGTTCCCCGCGATGCTCCGGGTCCCGACATTCCGCCCGCCATGACCGGCATCGATGACCACACTGCGGACCAGCAGATCCGTGGCGACGCTCCCAGACATCAAGGGAAGGCAATGCGCCGCGAGATCAAGGCGATGGATCTTGATGCGCCCCTTTTCAAGGCGAGGATCAAACCCGAACCAGACCTGCGTCCCATTCCACCAGGTCTTCTTCTGCCCCGGGATCACGGCGATGGTGCCACCCGGACCATCGCTTTCGTGGCGCAAATCCTTGCCATGCGGCACCGGGTGAAAGCTTGACCATCCCCGCTCCTGCAACCAGGCGCCCAGATCCACCCAGTCTCCGGCAATCACTCCAGCCCCCGCCACGCCAGCGGGTGCGCCCGCCGGGTTCAGTGTCATCCCTTCGGAACGGACCGCCTCCCTGACCTCCGCGTCTTTCGGCGGCGTCGCCGTCGTGGTGTCGTCCTTGGAGATCGGTAACTCCACCGCCGGTTTGGACGGAATCTCTGCGGGCGGAATCTCTGCGGGCGGAACCGGCGGGAGCTCCGGGGGAATTGCTGGGGCCCCAACCTCCGCACTCACGCCGGCCGAGGGCAACCGCGGTTGCGGCAAATGAGCAAACCGCTCCTGCGGCGTGCTGCAACCGGCACCCAGAATCATGGCAACCAGTGCCCAGCCCAGAACCACCCTCCACGACATGCAACGCCCTTAGCCCGGCCTCCGTGCCGATGCCAGAGAGAAGTGGACATCCCGCACGGAAAAGAGCCCGCGGCGCAAGCGCATCGGGACACCGTCGCTCCCGGGACCGCGGGCGTCTTCGCGCGCCGCTTCCTGACCGCCCGAGCTGAATTCTGGAGGGACAACCGGCACCCGCGAGTCAGGGACCCGAAGCCAGTCGCCGCAGTTCCGCCTCGGTCCACCCCGTCCCCGCCTTCACCGCGTCGATCAGACTCGTTGTCCGGATCCGGGAGCCTTCCAGCGTCATGTGAAATTGGGTGTCACAGAACCAGTCGCGTCGGGTGACACACCCGAGAGTGGTTTCACGCAGGACTTCCACTTCCTGAGCCAGATCGGCGAGGAACGCCGCATGCAGGCGCCGGACGAACTCTTCGGCGGTCGGGTCGGTCAGGGTCCAGGGAAGCGCGTAGACCAAACGGATCCCACGCGCCTCGCAATACGTCCGGGTCGCCCGCACCCAGGCCCGTCCCTCCGCGGAAAGGCGCGGTGCCGGGAAACCGCGGAATCCGGCAACCTCGCCGCGCACCTCGGTCTGCTGCTGACCGTCTTCGAAGAAGTCTGGCGCCTGGTAGCGATACAGGGGCCGACGTTGGATCACCTTCCCCAGCATGGTCACGACATGGGCTCCGCCGGGACGCAGGGCCCAGACATAGGGAGCGACGCTACCGTGAGCGCGGGGATCCGGATCGTCCGAGTCGTTGGCCCATTCGGGGTGGCCCAGGACGACTGCGGATTGCGCCCCGATGAGGGTGACGGCGGTGCTGCTCGACAGGAGATCGGGTTCCAGGGCCATGACCAGAGTGTCGCCCGGCCGCGCCTGGAACAGGGCGAGGCGGGTGAGGACTTTGGCACCGATGCCGGCTCCCATGCCGAGATTGCCCAGGGCCATCCCCCGCTCCCGGGCGAAGGCGGGGGAGATGGAGAAGCTGGAGCTGCTCCCACCGAAGATGAGGACCCGGTTGGTCGAGGGAAGCCGTCGTTCGATCCACCCGACCTTGCGCTCGTGCATGAAGCGGGTGAGCCGCATCTCGACGTTGAAATGCAGCGTGTACAGTGCGCCGGCGGCCCAGGCGGCGAGAAGCGTCACCCCGAGCCACAGCAATCGGCGCGGCCACCGGTCAGAATGCGAAGTAGATGAATCCATTGCTCACTCCCGGCGACAGCAACACCGTCAGGACGATCAACGCCGCCTGCACCCAGGGCCGACGGAACTCGGAGTACGCCTCCCCGCGCACCAAGGATCGCGCTTCCAGCCAGAACACCACCGCGGACAGGGCGATGAACGCAGACGCGACGACGCCATTGGCCGACTTCATCCACCCGAGGAACCCAGTCAAGGCGGCCTTCGAATAGCCGACCGGGCTGGCGAGGGTCCGTAGGTTTTCGACTAGAACGTCCGTCCGCGTCTCGTAGAAGAGCATCCAGGAGAACAGCACCGCCCCCAGGGTTAGCCACCGTCCAAGCCAGCCCAGCCTCGGCCCCTTCGGCCAACTCACGGCCGCCACGATCAGCAGCACGCCGTGGAAGAATCCCCACGCGATGAAATTCCACCCAGCTCCATGCCACAGGCCCGACACCATGAAGACCAACAGGAGATTCAACGCCCATCTTCGAACCCGATTTCCTCCCATCGGGATGTACAGGTAGTCGCGGAACCACTGGCTGAGGGTGATGTGCCATCGCCGCCAGAATTCACCCGGACTCGCCGCCAGGTACGGGCTGGCAAAGTTGAGCGTGAGACGGACCCCGAAGCCGGCTCCGAGTCCCAGCGCCACCAGGCTGTACCCAGCGAAATCGAAGTAGATCCGCAAGGCGAACAGGAGGTTGTTGAACCAGATGAGGTAGGCGTTGGCACCGGCATCGCGCTGGAGAAAGACCGCCAGATTGTCCGCCAGACACATCTTCAGGAATAATCCCACCACCACCCACGATGCCCCCGCATCCAGCGCCCCCGGTTCCCATCGGAACCGAAACTTCTCCATCTGCGGCAGGAGATCCTCCCGTCGTTCGATCGGGCCCGCGACAATCTGGGGGAAGAACCCGGCGAAGTTGGCGTAATCGAGGAACCCCGGGAGCGCCTGCCCCCGGTACACCGTGTCGATGACAAAGGCCACCTTTTGAAAGGTGTAGAACGAGATCCCGACCGGGATGACGAGGTCCGCCGCTACCCAACCGGGTTGTCGGAGGATCTCGGCGGTAAAGAAATGGCCGTACTTGTAAAACAGGAGCGGAGCCAACTGGATCGCCACCAAGGGAAGGGCCCAGACCCGACGATCGGGATGGGACAGGATCCAACGCAGCCCCAGAAAGGTCACCCCCATCACTCCGGCGTACACTAGGAATGTCAGCCAACTCACCGCCAACAGGAGCGAGATGCCTATCAGGGCCAGCGCAACCCGGTCAAAGAGATCTCTCGCCGAGGTCGGAACTGCGAGGCGCACCCCCAGTGCCACAAGCAGGCCACCCGCCAACAGCAGCCAGAATCGCAACTCGGCGAAGTTCATCCTGGAAATCGGATTCCTATCCGCGGGTGGCGGCGAGGGCGCAGACAACGAACCCGTTACTCGCTGAAACGGCATCACCCGCGGGGTGCGACCGCCACTCCGCCATGGACGCCTTCAAGAGCCTCCCCATCTGCGGAGAAACGAGTGCGGTTTCAAGGTTCATTGCGACGCCCCGAGACTGCCCGAGGCCCGAGGCCGATGGCCAACCGATTTCCCAGCGGACACAGCCAGAAGAAGGGTTCCGGAAAGGCTGTAAGCCGAATTCTGTCTTCCCCGTCGTTAGACGGGGGAGAAGGTCATTTGTCTGGGCGGCCGATACCCGGAATCGGGCTGCTTTCGCAGCTCTGGAACGGGCCGTTCCTCGATCCCCTATTTGGCCTTGCTCCCGGGGAGGTTTTCCGTGCCCCGACACTTGCGTGTCGGGCGGTGGGCTCTTACCCCGCCTTTTCACCCTTACCGCCGATCGCAAGCGACCCGCGGCGGTTTATTTTCTGTGGCACTGTCTGTCGACCCGCTCTTTCGGGCGGATCTCCCGCGTGTATCCCCGGCCGTGCCGGGGTTACGCGGCCCCGTGCCCTGGAGAGTTCGGACTTTCCTCCCGCAGCGGAGCTGCGAGCGACCTTCCGCCTTCCCGGAACCGCAGACACCCTAGAGGGGGAATCCGAAGTTGGAAGGTTGAAGATCGACGATCAATCCGGCCAGGTCCCCTTCCCCCTTCCCTCCCCGACTGGAACCCGCCCATCCTTGCCGCGTGCCGTTGCCCTACAAGGTCGCCACCCTGCTCTACTGCTTCAATGAGCCCGATGAAGTCCTCCTGCTGGAGCGTGCCCAGGAGCCCAACCGGGGGCTCTGGAGCCCGGCCGGCGGCAAGCTCCACCAAGAGGTCGGTGAATCTCCCTACGCCTGCGCCTGTCGCGAAGCCCAGGAGGAACTGAACATCGAACTCACCGCCAAGGAGCTCCATCTGACCGGAGTGGTCAGTGAACACGGCTATCTGGGACAGGCCCACTGGCTGATGTTCCTCTTCGAGGTCAAAACTCGCCTCCGCCATCTCCCGCCGCCCCATCGCGAAGGGAGATTCGCCTTCATCTCCAGGCCCGCCATGACCGACCTCGCCCTTCCTGCCACCGATCGCGAGCAGATCTGGCCGCTCTTCTGGCGTCACCGCGGCGGCTTCTTTGCCGCCCACTGCCATTGCAACAACCCAACTTCCTTCCATTGGTCCCTCGAGGAGAGCCGACCCGCCCCACCCCGAAACCCTTTTGCCCATGCCTGACGAAGATTCCC
The DNA here is from genome assembly GCA_041688515.1 of Verrucomicrobiota bacterium. Taxonomy (GTDB): domain Bacteria; phylum Verrucomicrobiota; class Verrucomicrobiia; order Limisphaerales; family UBA9464; genus UBA6176. Next base: position 22,442 of record JBDNHZ010000280.1, on the reverse strand, counting down.
GTCTCCCGGACCCACCGCCCGCCGGTATCGAGCAAGACGTCACGGGCGACTCGCCGTGGATCGATCTCACCTCCGACCATTACTTCATGGGCGAGGCCCTTCGCCTCGCCCTGCGCGCCTATCAGGCCGAGGAAGTGCCCATTGGATGCGTGATCGTCCGAAAAGGCCGGATCATCGCCCGCGCCTTCAATCAGGTGGAAACCCTGAAGGACGCCACGGCCCACGCGGAAATGCTGGCGATCAGTCAGGCTCAGCAGGTGGCCGGAGACTGGCGCCTGACCGATTGCACCCTCTACGTCACCAAAGAACCCTGCCCGATGTGCGCCGGGGCGGCGGTCCACGTCCGATTCGAAAGAGTGGTCTTCGGCGCGCCGGACCCAAAGGGAGGGGCGGCGGGTGGAGCGATGAACTTGCTGCAGTTCCCCACCCTGAACCACCAGTGCGGAGTTACCCCGTCGATCCGGGAACCGGAGTGCCGGCAATTGCTCCGATCGTTCTTTCAGGAACAACGCTCCCGGCGCCCCGATCCAAAAGCCGGGGCCGCTCCGGAACCACCCCGCGAGCGGGAAATCAGCTGATCATCAGCATCGAGACCTTCTCCCCCGACTCGTTCCGGGCGAGGCCTTGGGCGCGGGGATCGTTCTTCCGATGTCCATCCACCACGAACTGGTAGTGATGACATCCATGCCGGAGTTCGACCGAAAGGTGCCACGATCCATCGACGTTGCGTTTCATCGGCTGGGACGTCGCATGCCAGTCATTGAAGTCACCGACCAGGAACACCTCCTTCGCCTCGGGGGCAATGCAGATGAAGTTGATGGGCTTCAGCGTGACGCGTGCCTGAAGGCGCTGAAGCGGAGAGTTTGCGGGTCGCAATCCGTGCATCGAACAATTCGTGTTGGCTGACTGTTTCGACCAGTACTGCGGCGATTCCTCACCCGGCAAACTGGCGTGACGCGTAACAAGCCAAACCCATGCCAGACCGCAAGCGGAACCCCAGTCCAAGCAGGAAGATTTTTCAGGAGACCCTTGGGAATCAGCCCGATCCGGGGGATGGGGAGGATCCGACCGATCAGACGGATCGGACCGATATACGACAGGCCACAGCAGGCTGAGATCAGGGAGGATGGCGTAATGCCGAAGAAGAATGGTGCGTGATACAGGGTTCGACCCTGTGACCCCTACCGTGTCAAGGTAGTGCTCTACCACTGAGCTAACCGCGCATCCCAAAACGAACGGCCGCGAATCTATTGACCCCGCCGATGGGTTCAAGGGGTTTTTTCGCTGGAGACGATTTCATCGCTTCCTCTGGGCTCGACGCTTTGCCGCGAGCAACCGGTTGGTGGCCGAGTCGGCGGTAGCCGGCGGACCCTTGCCGCCATCGGACGCCGGACTTGGCGACGCCCCCCCAGCCTCCCCAGCCGATTCCGCCGTCGAGGGCGGTGCCTGACGTGGCTTGAAGAGGTCGGGCGATGGCTTCGCCGGCAGGATCACCACGGGTTCCGGGCGGGATGACCGCTGGGCTCGAACCTCGTTCTTTCGCGCCAGCAGTGCCGACATGGATTCCTCGGTCTCCACCGCCTTTCGGGCGTCACCGAACCCAAACCGTCTCTTCACCTGACGCAGCCATTTGCCCCATTCCTCGCGGTCGATGTCGACTCGACGGATTCCCACGTCGAGAAGGAACAGGCAGACGAGGATCTTGAGCAGGACATCCCAGAGATCGCGCGGTTGAAAGGTCTTCAGCCGGTTCAACCGGAAGGGGTTGTCGGTTTCCGGCGACAGAACCCGACCGCCTCCCAGTTCCGCCAGGCGTCGCAGCAGGGGGAGGTTGGGTTCGGTCGCGTTGAACTCCGGCGAGTAATTCACGCTCGCACCCAGCACCTGAGCCCCGCGCACGCCCCCTTGATCATCCAGTTCCTGGAGATTCAACAGGTACGCACCCACCTCGCGGGTGTCGAACCGGGCTTCATATCGACCGGGACCCGCCTGTTCGAGAATCACATCCTGTCGGACGCCCCGGGGGCTGACGACGGTGGTGCGGAGCTTCAGGAAGTTCCGGAAGTTTCCCTCGCGATCGAGGGCCTCCACCGAGATCTGGCCGACTCCATTCTCGACACTCACCTGGGTGTTGAAGTCTGAAGCATCCACCCGCCGGATGGCCCACCGGGCAACCTGGGTCCAGAACTGCCGGTACTTCGACCATCCCATCCAGTCCTGGGCCCAGCGGGATTTGGCGTCGGAGGTGAAGGCCACCGAACGGCCAAGACCGTACTGCCAATGCGCCAGGATGGGATCCCCCTTCTCCGAGACGATGGGAACTTCCGCCCGAGGCTTGCCGGAAGCCGAGACGTAGCCGCGAAGGGTCGGAAACTCTCCAGGACCGATGCCGCGGATGAGTTCGCTCTGGGCGACGACCTGAGGTTTGAAGGGTTCCTCGAAAATGGCGGACTTGAGGATCACCGCCGCCTCCTTGATGAAGATTTGCGGCAGTTGTGCTGGGGATTTGACGTCGTAGAAACGGCCATTCCCCAGGCCCGCAATCCTCTCCATGGTGGTGGGCTGGACGTGCCCACCGATCATGACGGTACTCACCGTCACCTTGATGCCCACCAGATCCTTCATCAATTGATCGGTCGGGGCGTTGGGATCGCCATCACTGAAGACGATCATGTGCTTCAGGTTGGCCGTGGAGGCCTTGAGCGAATCGTGACCCATTTGCATGAGTCCCTGGAAATTCGGGAGGTCGCCCTGGCTCATTCCGGCGATCTGGCGCGCAATCGATTTCTTGTCCCCCACCTTCTGGAGCGGAAACAGCCAACGTTCCGTCCCATCCCAGAGGAGCGCGCCCAACTCATCCTGGGGTCCGAGGGAATCAAGTGCCGCCATGGCAATGTCGCGGCTGATCTGGTTGCCATTTCCAAACTCCATCCCGTGCATCACCAGCACCAACGCGCCGCTGGGCAGGACCTTCTTGGAGCTCAGTTCCATGTCCAGTGGCAATGCCGCCTCCAGAGGGGTGTTCCGGTATCCACCCGCAGCAAAGGCATTGTCGCCCCCGATGCAGACCAACCCGATCCCGAAATCCCGGACGCCGCTCTCCACGAGGCGCATCAGGTCCGGCCCCAGATCGCCAGCCGCAATGTTGGAAAGAAAGAGGACGTCGTAGCTCTGCATCTCAGCCAGGGAGGAGGGCATCGCGGCGATGTCACCGGACCGGACGTCGAGGTTCGCCGAGCGCAGGGCTGCTGCCAGGGTCGCGTCCTGGGCGGGATCCGCCGAGATCAACAACACGCGGGGATCGCCGCGGACGTTGGCGAACGAGGTGGCACGGTTGTTCTGGGCCACGCTGTCGCCCTGAACCTCCACCTGAACCTGGTACGAATAAAAACCGGGCTCCTGCAAGGTCTGGGGAAAGCTGAAGAGATTCTTGCCGGCATCGAGTTGCACCTGTTGCTCGCCCAGCAGTTGGTCGTTGCGGAACAGTCGGACCGTCGCCGGTTGGGCCTTGTCCGAGGAGGCGAAGATCTTGGCGTCGAAGGTCTGTCCCTTCTTGAGATTCGACGGGATCACCAATCGTTGCACCGCCACGTCGCCCTTCCGCTCGGCACCCAGCGGCACCACGTCGAGGGTCACCCCCAGCGGTTTGGTGGAAAGCAGTGCCGCCACTGCGTCTCCAATGTTCTCGTTTCCATCCGAAAAAAGAACGAGTCGCTTCTGGCCATTCTCCGGGAACGCCGCCGTTCCCAACCGGATGGCCCCGGAAATATCGGTCCGTTCGCCACCCACCACCGCCTGGATCTTTTCGGCGGCGGCCACCTCGGTTGCGGTGGTCTCCAGCGCCGCATCAGCCCCGAAAACCAGAAACCCGGCCCGATCCGCCTCCTTCTTGTCCTGAGACCACCGGTTCGCGATCTCCCGCGCCTCTTCCTGCTGGGCCGAAGGAACCGAGTCGGATCGGTCGAGCAGGAAGAAGACATTCATCCCTTCCTGGGGCCGTTTCCACTGGAAGCCGGCGATGCCGAAGACAAGCAAGGTGATCAGCAGGATCCGTAGGCCGGTCGAGACCCAACGCCGCCACGGCGCCAGCGACGCGTCCGAACGCCAGGCCAGCCAGCAGGTCCAGCCCAACGCAGGCAGGAATAACAGCAGCCAGTAAGGATGGGTGAACTGGAACGACATCAGGCGGGTCGGTTGTAGCGTGGGACCGGGCGGATGGCCATCCCCGCACGCCGGATCAGCTTCTGAACGCGGTGATTCTGGCTGTCAGCAACGTACAGGTTTCCCCGGGAGTCCATCGCCACGGACCACGGGTTGGCAAATCGTCCCGCCGTCGCACCTGGGCCTCCGATCACTTCAATCAGCCGATCCTGCGCATCCAGGATCGTGATCCGGCTGTTGCCGAATTCGCAGATGAACTGATTGCCCCGCGCATCCACACGGATGTCGTACGGGTAACTGAACTGGCCGGGAGCGGCACCTGCACGCCCATGTTGGCGCAGGAACTTGCCTTCCCGATCGAAGACCTGGATCCGATGGTTGCACGAATCGGCAACATAGACCGCGTCGTCCGGACCGATTCCAAGGCTTTCTGCCCGATTGAACCGGCCCGACTCCACTCCGGGCTCGCCCCAGCCGAGTTCAAACCGGGGTAGTTCCGCCGGAACGCCAGGACTGCCGAACCGGATCGGACCGAAGCGCTGCACCCGATCAACGACGATGTATTCGCTGACAAAGTATTCCCCCCGCGAGTTGACGCCGACGGCACGCGGCAGGATGAAAGACCCAGAATTCGTTCCCTTGGTGCCCCATTGCGCCAGCAGTCGCCCTGCGCCGTCGAAATGGTTCACGCGCATGTAGTGCGGCTCGATCACCAGCACGTGACCCTCAGGATCCAGGCCCATCCCCTTGGGTTTGCCGAGGTCGGTCTGAGGCATCTGCCACTGAAGGATAAACCGACCGGTTGGATCGAACTTCTGGATCCGGCCAGTCACATCCGCCACGTAGAGATTGTCCTCGCGGTCACACACCAGTGATCGGGGTTTGTTGAACTGACCGGGGGCAACTCCGCGGCTGCCAATGACCTCGGCATGACTGAACCATCGGCTGTCGAGCGGCACCCTTCTTTCCCCTGTTTCCCCTTCCGAGCATCCCGCCAGAATGGCCGCTCCCAGCGCGATGCCACCCAACCGACCCAGTTGACTCTTCCACAGGGCCCAGATCCCGAGTGGAAGCAGGGCGAGGCCCAGCAGCACCAGGCAGAGGGCATTCACCTGCCCGGCATGGCCGTAGTGCAGCAGGTTGAAGACCCGGACCGACAACGTCTCAAGTCCCGGAGGCAGGATCAGGATCACCGTTTCCACATCCCACAAGACCAGGAGATATCCCGTGTATGCCCCCGCGAGGGACAGCCCACGCATTTGCGGCCAGATCGACAGCCACCACGATTTGAACGGACCGGCACCCGCTACCCTCAGGGCATCGCTCCCCGCCGGGTCGACCCGATCGGCCGCAATCGCGACCAACGACCAGACCAAAGCCGAGTACCGAAGGCCCAAGACCAACCAGTACACGGCCGTCGAGTCGGACAACGCCCGCGCGCCGGGTCGTGCCAGGATTGGAACCCAGAGGCAACTCGTCAGGATGCCGGGCGTCAGGAACCAGAGCCAGGCCACCCATCTCAACGGTCTCAGACCACCGCCGAAACCGACCGCCGCCAAGGAAAGCGATAGCAGACCCACCGCCACTGCCAGCGCGACTCCGGCAGACGTCAACGCCGCCGGTGCGCCCGCCCGGACGGCCGGAATCAACTCAGCCCACGTTGCTGGAGAACCCAGCAATCGGCCGAGGGGGAAGCCGAAGGAAAAGCCCACCACCAATACGGACCCGGCAATCGCAACAAGCCAGAGAGACGCCAGGGCGCGGCGCCAGACTGCTCCATCTGCCCCTCCTCCAAGGGAAGGCCATCCGATCCGGTTCCGCCGGACGAACGTCAGGACCGCTGCACTCATCAGAATCAAAGGGAATCCCGCAACCCAGGCAGCGCGGACGTCCAATTGGGTGTTGAATCGGACCCAGAGGGACTCTGGGAGAACCCGCACCTGGAACAGCGTCGGAATCGCAAAATTGGATGACGCGAGGGCAAAGCAAAGAGCCACCCCGACGGACCAACCTCCCACGCCCGCAGGCCACAGCACCTCGCGCAGCAAGCGCCACGAATGGAGTCCCGGCATTGCCTCCAAGGTGGATCGTTCAACCCGGCTCCAACTCCCGATGGCAAGGAGCGCGGGGATGGGCCAGAGCATCGCCCCCAGCACCACCGCGGTAAGCGGTAAGAGGGCCACCGCCGAGTGTTCCGCGCCCCAGGCCAGCCTCCAACCGCTGGAAACTTCGAGCCAGAAATTCGCCACCAGGAACGGCGGCAAAGCCAGGGTCGCCCCCGCAATGACCAAGCCCAGACGCCGCCAACCGGGGGAGGCACCGAGCCACGCCAGAGCGACGCATCCCCCCATCGCTCCGGCGAGTGCCGCCGCGCCGGCCGCCACCCAGAGTGTGTTCCAAAGGGGAGTCATTGGTGGAAGGTCCCCTCCAGGTCTCGTACCGTTGCATCCAGGTCCTTCAGCACACGTTCCCAGTCGGGTTGGACCCACCGTCCCGGAGGCGGAGATCCGGCCTCAAGGGCTCCGGATGCCACCAATCGCGCGCGCACGGGATCAGACATCAGGAACTCGACCAGTTTTCGGGCCGGGGATCCCGGAGACGCCGGCCGCACCAGCGCGACCGAGTTGGGGATCGAAAGAAAATCGTCTTCCAACGCCAGAGCCTGGACCTGCGCCCCCTCCACCCGGGCCACAGCGATGTCGTCGGAGTCGGTCAGTCCGACCAGAGCTTCCCCACGGACCACGCGTCGGACGACATGGGAATTGCCAGGCTCAAGGAAGGGTTGGTTCGCCAGCAAGGCCTTGCACCAATTGCGCCAGACGGCCTCCCCCCACTTTGCCCGAAGCACATGGAAATGCGTCGAAGCCGTACCGAATAGCGGCATCGCCAACGAGAGCTTCCCCTTCCATCGGGCATTGGTCAGTTCAATCAGGCTGGAAGGACGTTCAGAAGCAGGAAGCTTTCGCGAATCGATGACCAGACGCCGGGTCCGCGATCCAAACGCAACCCATCCGGCGTCGACGGAACCAATGCGGTTGGTCCCGAAGACTCCACGCGCCGCGAGTTGGCGGGTGCGCAATTCCTCATTGCCCCAGAACACATCGGCACGCGGATTCTGAATTTCGGCAATCAGCCGATTCGCCAACCCAACGGTCTTGACCGCCTCACTGTCGTGGATCGTCCGCACCTTCAATCCGGTCGTCCGGGTGAACTCACCGACCACCGCTTCAGAGAAAACCTGATCCTGGGCGCAGTACAGGACGAGCGAATCCGTGCCTCCGCGGGAGGCCGCACCCTGACGCGACTTCGCGACCAGAAGCAGCAGGAGCAAACCCAGGACCGCGCCCGCCAGAAAGGCGACGGCCACCGCAACCAAGCCTCGATGCGACCGGTTCATGCGGTCCGACGGTGAAACCACCACCACTCACCCAGCATCACAGTCAGGCCTGCGAGGGCGAACCAACGCCAATACTCGAGGTTGGCGTCCTTCTCTGTCGTCGCCTTCACCTGCGTGAATCGACCGAGGTCGAGCGTCTCCCGCGGACGGATGTTGCTCTCGGCGGCATCCAGCAGATTGGCGGCAAAGACCAGCTGGTTGGTCCCCAACTGAACCCGGTACACGCCCTGCACCCCGGTGTCCCCCCAGACAAACTCCGAGGCCTGAGGTGCGACCGTAACCGGATGCGCCTTCCCATCCGGACCGGTGACCGTTGCCTCGGTCACAGGTGACACCAACGGCAGCCGGAAGGCGTCCCCGGATTTGACCAGGAACTGCTCTGCCTTCGCGGTGGCCGGATTCAGCCAGTCCACGGCGTTGGCGATGAAGATGGGAAAACTGATGCGCAGAGGCCAGGTGCTTTCGAGTGTGTCAAATCCGACCCAGACTACCCGCTGCCGCCCGATCTCGCCCGCGATCACCAACGGCGACTGCGGCGCATCGACCAGCGAAATCCCCCAGGACGGTGCTTTCACCGACAGGGACTTTGCCAGTTGGACACTGTCGAAACTGACGAACCGGAGCAGTGGATGCGTGTTGCGCCAATTGACGATGGGCGGCGAGTCGATCTCCACGATCGATCCCTCGAACCAATTCGTCGGGGCGACGTGGATGGCAATCAGGTTGCCCTTCGGCCACTCGGATGGCACCACGTCGTCGAGGACGACCACGTCATGCCGGCTCGCATCCGCCGCCGAATGATCCACCGCAAGGGTCAGTTCCACATTGGGACCGGCCGCAGCCAGGGCCTTTTCGAGGAATCGATTGCCTCGGGTGACCAGCAGAACGCGAACGGGTTGAGGGAGCAGCGAAACCACGCTGGCCTGATTGTCTGCCGCCAAATCGTCGTCGACCACCAACCGGGCGGTGAAGACGCCGTCCCGGGCCTGGGAAGCGATGAAGACCGCAGGCGTGGTGTTGGTCGCCGCCAGCGTGATCGGCTTGGTGTCGATCAACTGGCCTTCGAACGCGATCTCCAGTCGGGCTTCAATCGTGACCGATTGGTGGTTTGCCACGCTGAGGAAAAGCGCTCGCTTGGACGCATCTTCGGGATTGGGCTTTACGTCGAACGCAACAATCCCCGCGTTCCGGGAACCACGTCCCACCTGGTGGAATACCAACCGCAGATCTCGCGTCTCGAATTCCGCAAGTTCCGGAATTGCTCCATCGCTGAACAGGTGGATTTCGCCGTCGGGTCGGTCGCGGATCAGAGTCTCCGCCACCCGCAACGCCTCCGCCAGCCGCGTCGACGAATCGGTCACCCGCGCCCCTTCGAGCGCCCGCCGCAGCGCCGCCTTTTCCGAGGTGGCACTCTGACGCACTTCGGCATTGGCACCGGCAACCAGCACCACCATTTGCCCCCCCTTTCCAGCGGCCATCGAGTCGACCAATGCCAGGGCCTCCTTTCGCGCCCTTTCGAATCGCGATGGAGCCTCGTCTACCGCCTGCATGGAAGCGCTGGCGTCCAGCACCACCACCTGCATGCGTCCAACTCCGGCCTTCCCAGCAAAAAACGGCCTGGCCAATGCCAGCACCAGCAAGAGCAGAAGCAGCAACTGGAGAAGCAGGAGCCAGTTGTGCCGAAGCCGCTGCATGGGCGCGCTCGCCTGCGTCTCGGCCAGGAACCGCTGCCACAGGAGGGTGGACGGCACCACCCGGGTGACACGCTTCCGCTTGAGCAGATAGAATACCACCACCGCCGGCAGCGACAGCGCGAACCAGAAGGCCAGAGGGGTGAGAAAGTTCATGGAAAATGGGAGCGTCCTCCGGCCGCCGTCACGGGCTCGGATCCGGCTTGCCGTATTGCCGCGTGAGATAGTCTGCCAGCAAGGACACCGAATTCGTTGGAATCGGGGCAGCATACTTCGATCGCATCTTCTCGATCGAAGCCAGCCACGCTGCTCGCGCCATCGGAGGTTGTGTGGTCACATAGTCCGCCGAGTGGCACAGCACACACTGACCCAACACGATTTCCCGCCCAGGCCCCGGCTTGAGCACGGTCTGCTCTGCCGGGAGCTTCCACTCGTCCGCAGCCCTCAGACCTACCGCCAGAATCAGAACCAGCCATCCCCAAAGCACCAGCCCTTTCATGCAATCCTCACTTTCACCGGTTCAACCACGTTTCGCATGTATCCCGCCGGATTCCATAGCGGTTCCAGCGGCTGAGATTCACCCAGGAGATTGGTGGCTTTCGCCCAGAGAACCCGTTCCCCGGTGCCGACAGGCTTCCAATCCACCGTCCATTCGCGAAACCCGAATCTTCCTGGATCCCGGCCAAGTTCCGCACCCTGCCAAGTCCTTCCGCCATCCGCGGAAAACAGCACCTCCCGGATCCCCGCGCCGCCATCGAATGCGATGCCGCGGACCCGGACCATCTCCCCTGACCGCACCAATCCACCCTCCGAATGGCTGGTGATGAACGAGCGTACATTGAACCGGCCGATCGGAATCGTCCGTCGTGGCTTGGTGCCGGGAGCGATATGCGCACACGGGTCGTCCGGGATCCGATAGGCCGGATCCATCCAATAGCCCTTGTACTCCGCATCGAGCACCGTGATCCGATGGAGATGCTTGATCCAGTAGGTCCCATAGTGGCCAGGAACCACCAAGCGCAGCGGAAAGCCGTTCAGCCATGGCAATGGCTCTCCATTCATCTCCACTGCCAGCAATACTTCCGGATCAAGCGCCTGGTCCATCTCCAGGACCTTGACGAAATCCGGCACGCCCGGAGTCGGTGGCCGGTCGAGCCCATCAAACGACACCTGCCGTGCCCCCGCCTGCAGGTCCGAGGCCTTGAGGACGTCCGCCAGACGGACGCCCTTCCAACGAGCGCATCCCATCGCTCCATTCCCCATCTGCCCTCCAGAAATCCGGGGGGAAAACAGGCCCCGCCCGTTCCCCGAACACTGATTCACCGCCACTACCTCAACTGCCTCGAAGCCACGCACCAACTCGGCAACGGTTAGGTCCAGCGGCTTTCCCACGGAGCCCGTCACGGAAAGCCGGAACGTATCTCCTTCAAGCATCGCCCTCGATGGCGGCGAACCCGCCAAATGGTATCGGACGAAAAACGCGTCATTCGGCGTGAGCACGCCGTCGTTGAAAACCGCCATTGGAGTCTCCAACTGCGGTGGACGACTGGTCAACCGGATCAATGGACGCTTCTGGGGATACTGCACCAACTCCCGCTCTCCATTCTCAAACGGCAATGCGTAAGTCTCCTTCCCTAGAACCCGCCCCGAAACAAACGCACCCACCAGCGAAACGCCCACCCCGATGAACTGCCGCCGTTGAAATCCCCCGAGCTCACCATTTCTTCGTATGCTCATGTCGTGATCCATTAACCCCACATTTCTGACGTCCTCAATTGTCGCAGCAGGAGATCCTCGATGGGCTCGCCCGAACTGATGCTGAAAAAATGGGCGCCACGGGCCTGGCAGAACTCCCTTAGTCGTTGCACGTAGTTTGCCACCGACTGCCGATACGCCGCCAAGCGGTACTTGCCGAAGGTCACCTCCTGAAGAGTGCCAGTCTCCGAATCCACAAGCCGGAGATCTCCAAAGGTCGATGGATCCAATTCCTCAGGGGAGAGGATCTGAATCGCATTCACCTGGAAGCCACGCCCCACCAGGGCCGTGAGCCCGGCCTCGTAACCAGACGGATCCAAAAAATCACTCAGGACCACCGCAACTCCCGCTTGCCTTGCCTCGAGAACTCCTCGCTTCAACGCCGAATTGAAGTCTGCAACCCCGCCGGCCCGCAGCGCCGTCAGGTTCGAGAAGTACTGGAGCGACGATTTCTTCCCACGCACACTGCGAAGTGCTCCCCGGATCGCCATCTGGCTGGTGTACGTCGGCAACTCGGACTCCTGAACGGCCTGGGGCTCGGGAAACACGTGGACCGAAACTCGGTCAAATCCGCACAGCGCGACGTACCCAATGGCCGCTGCGATCTGGCGGGCAAAATCAAACTTGGCGGGCGCCCCGAACGTCATGCTCTCGCTCGCGTCCAGAAAAATCCGCACCGGCAGTTCGCGCTCTTCCTCGTAGAGCTTGAGAAAAAGACGGTCTAGCCGACCGAACAGGTTCCAATCCAAATACCGAAGATCATCGCCAAGGACATAGCTTCGGTAGTCCGCGAACTCGACGCTTTGACCACGGGCGCGACTTCGTCGCTCGCCTTTGGCCGAGCTCTTGGCACGCCGGGCAGCAATCAGTTGGAACTGCTCCAACCGACGCAGGATCTGGGGTGTGAGGATTCCTGCCATGGCCCTCCTCAACTCTCCTCAAACACTGGCCCCGGAGTCCCTGGGCACATCCTTGAGGATCTGGGCGACAACCTGATCCGTTGTGATCCCTTCGGCCTCCGCCTCAAAATTCACGATCAACCGGTGCCGCAACGCGGCCGTTGAAACAGCTGCGATGTCGTCATAGCTCACATTGAAGCGGCCCTGAGTCAGCGCCCGCACCTTCCCAGCCAACACGAGAACCTGCGCTCCCCGGGGACTGCTCCCGAACCGGAGATACTGGTTGCTGATCGGGGACGACGTCCCCGTCTTCGGGTGGGTGGCCAGCACGAGCCGAACTGCATAATCCTTCACATGCGACGCAATCGGCACTTGTCGCACCAATCCCTGCAAGCCGGAGAGACCCGGCCCGTCCAACATCTTCTGGGGAAACACTTTCCCCCCCTCGGTAGTCCGGTTCAGAACCTCGGTCAACTCGGCCGCGGTCGGATAACCCACCACCAACTTGAAGAAGAACCGATCCAATTGAGCCTCAGGAAGCGGATAGGTTCCTTCCTGATCAATTGGGTTCTGGGTCGCTAAAACAAAAAACGGTTGCGGCAGAAGTCGAAGCTCACCGCCGGCGGTCACCTGCCGCTCTTGCATGGCTTCCAGCATGGCCGATTGGGTCTTCGGCGTGGCCCGATTGATCTCATCTGCCAACACCAGATGGGCGAATATCGGCCCCTTCTGGAACTGAAACTCTTTCCGCCCCTCCGGCGTCTCCATCACGAGATTGGTCCCAACGATGTCTGCCGGCATCAGATCCGGCGTGAATTGAATCCGGCTGAAACTCAAATCCAACACCTCTCCCAAGGTACGCACGAGCAACGTCTTCCCTAGCCCCGGCACGCCTTCGAGCAGCACATGCCCCCCCGCGAAGATCGCATTCAGCGTACCTTCGACAATGGCATCCTGACCAACCATGACCCGCCCGATCTCCGATCGAACGGCGGCGTAGGTCTCTCGAAACAGGCTGATGGCTTCCTCGGTACTCATGGCGGATGGTGCTTGGACCATAGACTCGGCAAAGTGTTACGCCTCAGAACCTGTCTGCGGCACGCCCTCCGTTGCAAGGGACAATCCGCCATGGCTAAAAAAATGCGCGCGGCAAAATGTGCCGCGCGCATTTCAAAACCTCCGGAGAACCGGACCAACTCCACTCGTTCAACCCTGAACAGCAGCTACCGGCTTCGTCACTGGTGACTCGGATGGGAATTCAACCAACTCGATGATGGCCATTTGTGCCGCATCGCCCTGCCGCTGCCCAAGCTTCACAATCCGGGTATAGCCACCCGCTCGGTCCTTGAACACCGGCGCAATCTTGTCGAACAGGATATGCACAAGGTCGTTCTCCTCCCGCCACTGTTCCCGCGCAACCTTACCCTTGCGGGTAGGCGTGCCGCGAAACAGGGAACGGGGCTGGGTCCGAAGCTTGGCCGCCGCCTGCCGCCTAAGATGGACGTTCAACTCCTTGGAGGCACCAATCGCATGCCGCCCTAGAGTAATGAGCTTCTCAACCACCTGACGAACGACCTTGGCCTTCGTGATAGTGGTCTCGACCCGCTGATGCTTGATGACGTTCGAGGCCAGATTCGTGAGCATCGCATTGCGATGTTCACTGTTGCGCCCGAACTTTGTATTGCGCTTAAGATGACGCATAATGCTGAAGGTTTAGAGCTTGTTGGCCGGCTCGGGCTGGGGTTCAAGGAGGCCAGGCTCAAAGGTCATCCCCAGAGCCAAACCGAGCGTGGCCAACTTCTCCTTGATCTCGTTCAACGACTTCTTCCCGAAATTGCGATACTTGAGCATCTCCTGCTCCGTTTTCATCCCAAGTTGACCCACCGTGGTGATGTTGGCGTTATTCAAGCAGTTCGCAGCGCGGACGCTGAGCTCAATCTCGTTCACCGACATATTGAGCAACTTCTTGAGCTTGGCCTTCTCGTCATCCTGAGGCTTTGCTTCCTCCTCGAACTCAACGGCGTTCTTGTCGTAACCCACGAAGACATCCAAGTGGTGCTGAAGGATCGCGGATGCCTGAGTCAATGCGTCATCAGGAGATAGTCGGCCATCCGTCCACAACTCAACGATCAACTTGTCATAGTCGGTTCGCTGACCCACACGGGCCGCCTCGACCGCGTACCGGACCCGGGTCACCGGCGAGAAGAGCGAATCAATGGCGATAACGCCGATCGGTTGGTCAACCTTCTTGTTCTCGTCGCCAGGGCAGAATCCCCGACCCACCTTGATCTCCAACTCCATCTCAACCTTCTTCTTGCGGTCCAGCGTGCAGATATGTTGCGTCGGATTGACCACTTCGACGTTCTGGTTGAGCTGGATATCACCTGCGCAAACAGCCCCTTCCTTGTTGACCGACAACAAGAGAGTCTGGGTCTCACGCGAGTGCACTTTGAACTTCACTCTCTTAAGATTCAGGACGATGTCCGTGACGTCTTCAACGACACCGTCCACCGTCGTGAACTCGTGCATCGCTCCGTCAATCTTCAGCGAGGTAATTGCCGCCCCCTCAAGGGAGGACAGCAGGACCCGCCGCAGGGAGTTCCCAACGGTGTGGCCATATCCAGTTTCAAACGGCTCCGCAATGAAACGTGCATACGTTTCCGTTGCAGTTGACTCGTCCTTAACCAAACGCTTCGGCAATTCAAACCGACCAAGGCGAACAGGCATATTTTTAATGGTGCAATTTTAAACTGAAGCCCCTCGCCCTCCCGCGGACTTGGAACTCCCATATAATTGCAGACCCGGCGCATTCCGCCGGAGTTTCAGGTCTACTTAGCGGGAATAAAACTCGACGACCGCCTGCTCATTGGCGATCGGGTTGATCTCGTCGCGGGTGGGAATGCGAAGCAAGGTCGCTTTCAATGCCTCCCGATCAACAGAGATCCAATCCGGAACCACCCGGGCCGTGGAGCCTTCCAAATTCTTCCGGGCTCCCGACTTCGACTTGGTGTGATCGCGAATATCAATGACGTCTCCAACCTTCACAGCGAACGAGGAAACGTCGACCTTGCGTCCATTGACCCTGACGTGTCCGTGTCCAACAAACTGACGGGCAGCCGGGCGGGTAAGCCCAAAACCCGCATGATACACGACATTGTCGAGACGTAGCTCTAGAATCTGAAGCATCTTCTCTCCGGTGACGCCGCGCATACGGAGCGCCTTCTCATACACGTTCCGGAATTGACGCTCCTGGAGGCCGTAGAAATAGCGCAACTTCTGCTTCTCAATAAGACCAACTGCGTAGTCACTATTCTTGCGCCGGGATTTCGGACCGTGCATTCCCGGGGGATAAGGACGCCGTTCTAAGTACTTGGACGGCCCGAAAATTGGAACACCCAATCGACGGCTGATACGAACACGGGGACCTGTATAACGTGCCATGTGATGAAGATTTCTGATTTCGAACTACACGCGGCGCTTCTTCCGGGGCCGGCACCCGTTGTGCGGAATAGGGGTCGCATCCTTGATCGCGGTGATCTCCAGGCCAATTGCCTGAAGCGCTCGGATCGCGGACTCACGGCCGGATCCCGGACCGCTAACACGAACCTCGACCTCACGCATCCCGTGAGCCATCGCCTGCCGCGCTGCGTCCTGCGCAGCCTGTTGGGCAGCAAATGCCGTGCTCTTCCGGGATCCCTTAAACCCAACGCGACCCGAAGTGCTCCAGCCAATGCAATTGCCCTGCATATCGGTAATCGTCACCTGGGTGTTGTTAAAGGTCGCCAGAATGTTGGCTACCCCGTTTGAAACATTCTTGGCGCCTTTGGCCCGAATGATCTTTTGAGCCTTGGGATCCTCACCGAGCAATTCAGCCGCAGTCGGGGCGGACGCTGCCGGAGCGGGGCCCGCGGCGGCGGCAGCGGCGGACCCCGAGGGAATCGCCACAGGAACCGTTGGATCCGCAACCTTCTTTGCCTTCGCCGGCTTATCAGCAACCTGTGTCGCCGAAGCAACCGCCTCAGGTGTTTCCTTCTTCGCTGCAGCCTTTTTGGGCTTTGTCTCTTCAGCCATAGGTTTGGTCAAAATGGATTAATGAGTGCCAGCCTTGGCATTCGGATTTCTTTGGACTCCAACGGTCCGACGGGGCCCCTTTCGGGTTCGAGAATTAGTCTGTGTACGCTGCCCACGAACCGGCAATCCCCTGAGGTGGCGCACACCACGGTAGGACTTGATCGCCTGCAGTCGCTTCAGATTCATCCCGATCTCCCGTCGGAGGTCACCTTCAATGACATACTTACCCTCCTGAATCGCATTCACGATCTGCGACAGTTGGGCTTCGGACAGGTTCTTGGCTCTTAGACTCGGATCAATGTTGGCTCGCGCGAGGACCTCGCGTGAGTTCATCGGCCCAAGACCGTAGATGTATCGAAGCGCAATTTCGACGCGCTTTTCCCCCGGAATATCAACACCCAGAATACGTGGCATAGCAGTTCCTTGATTTCAGCCCTGACGCTGCTTGTGCCGCGCATTGGAGCAGATCACACGGATCACGCCCTTCCGCCGCACCATCTTGCAGTTTTCGCAAAGCTTCTTTACCGATGCTCGAACTTTCATCTTCTACAATTCTCCTGTTTGGCCCCACTCAATAAAGCGAAGGCAATCCATCATCCGTCAAAACTTCGAATCCGTCTTCAGTTACCAACACCGTATGCTCAAAATGAGCGGAAAGTTGTCGATCATGGGTCACGACAGTCCATCCGTCACTCAAGATTTTCACTGCGGGCGAGCCCACTGTCACCATCGGTTCAATGGCGATCGTCAGTCCAGCCCGGAATTTAACAGAGCCCCGCATATCCACGTAATTTGGAACCTGAGGCTCTTCGTGGACACTTCGTCCCACCCCATGCCCACAGAACTCCCTCACAACGCCAAAGCCAGCGGCCTCGACCGCTCCTTGGACAGCCCGTCCTACATCCACGGTCGTTGCCCCGGCTCGGACTTGGCCAAGACCCTCCCGAAGCGCTTGCACGCTCACGTCCATCAACTTCTGGGCAACGGGACTGCATCCTCCGCAGGCGACGGTCATCGCTACATCCCCAATGAATCCCTTGTAGCGCACGCCGATGTCCAGCTTTACCAAGTCACCAAACTGTAGCCGTCGGGATCCTCCAATTCCGTGAATTACCTCTTCGTTCACCGAGATGCATGCATTCCCAGGAAATCCCCTATATCCGAGAAAGGCGCTTGTCCCGCCGCATCGATCGATCAGACCACCGATGGCGTGATCAAGTTCCGCTGTAGTTACACCAGGACGAACCAATCCCACCGCGCTGCGCAAGACACCCATGGCTAATCGCCCGGATGATCTCATCGCCTCAATTTCACCTGCAGTTTTTGGAATCGGACGCGCCATTGTCAGTTCGCTTGGAAAGCGGCAGCGCCGCCTAACACTTCAACGGTAGAAAAGAACCTCCCGAAATGCCCACTAGGTCCGTCCCTTGACTCGGCCCTTCTTAAGGAATCCATCGTACTGCCTCAGCAGCAGATGAGACTCCATCTGCCGCATCGTATCCAGAAGAACACCCACCGTAATGAGAAGTGAAGTACCCCCAAAGAACGTCGCGACATTAAAGTCTATTTTCATCGTGAAATTCAGCAGCGTCGGAATCGCAGCCAAAGTCGCCAGGAACACGCCACCAGCCAGAGTCAATCTGGACATGGATCGATGCAGAAAATCGCTGGTGGCAACGCCAGGACGGACTCCGGGGATGTAGCCTCCGTGTTTTTTCAGGTCGTCAGCGATCTGAAGCTCATTGAACTGTGTCGCGACCCAGAAATAGCTAAAGAAAATGATCATCAACGCCTCTCCCAGCAGAAAGAAGACACTGTCCGGGCGCATGAGCCGTCCCAACTCACTGAAGAAGGCGATATTTGCAGACGCCCCGAGCTTGTCAAAGAGCAGCCCTGGAAACGTCAGGATAGCCTGCGCGAAAATAACCGGCATCACACCGGCGTAATTAACCCGGAGCGGCATGTATGAGGTGCTGCCCGCAAACACCTTGCGTCCGACCGCACGCTGGGCGTATTGGACGGGAATCTTTCGTTGCCCTTGGGTTACCAAGATTACCCCAGTGATGACAATCGCGAGCAGGGCCAAGAGTAGAAAGGCGTGGGGCCACCTAAACTTCGCGACGTTCCCGTCCGGAGGGAAGAACCCGGTCCAAAGCGAAGTGAAGGCCAGAGGAAGTCGTGAAAGGATGCCAACGGTGATCAAGAGGGAGACGCCATTGCCAATTCCGCGCTCAGAGATCTGTTCACCAAGCCACATCAAGAGCAAAGTCCCAGACGTAAGAATGATGACGGTCTGGAACAGGTAGATCCAGCGTGTCTCGATCAGAACAATACGCCCTCCGTCATAGTTGAAGGCCTCCTTGGCATTCTCCCAACCTATAGCCATCACCAAACCCTGACCTAAACACAAGAGGACCGTAAGATATCTGCCATAGGCGATGATTTTTGCTCGACCTCCCTCCTCCCGGGCCAACTTTGCCAAACCCGGAAGAACAGCCGATAGTAGCTGGATAATGATCGTCGCCGAAATGTAGGGCATGATCCCTAGAGATCCGACCGAACACTTCTCCAATGCACCACCGGTAAAGAGCGAGTAAAAACTGACCACTCCGCCTTGTCCCGAGGTTCGCTCAAAATGCTCATTGAGAGCGCGCCCATCCAAGCCGGGGATTGGAGTCAGAGCCACCAAACGAGCGACAATCAACACCAAAAGGGTGAAGACCAGCCGCGAACGAAGTTCCGGTATCCGGAAACAATTGGCAAAGGTTTGGAAGATCTGACCCAGCATGTGATCCTCAGGTTTTATCCAACAACTTCAGCGATTCCGCCAAGCTTCTCAATAGCAGCTTTGGCAGTGGCGCTAAATGCGGCGACGCGAATTGTCAGTCGCTTAGTCAACTCACCTCGACCCAGAATCTTCACACCGTCATTTGGCCCCTTTGCCAGACCCTCCTTCTTCAGAAGCGCAGCGTCCACAACTGTTCCATCATCGAAGGCGTTGAGTTCGCTCAGATTGACGGCGATATAGCTAGTCCCGAACTCGGTATTGTTGAAGCCACGCTTGGGCATGCGACGGATTAGAGGCATCTGACCGCCTTCAAACCCAATCCGAATTGAGCTACCAGAACGGGCGCTTTGCCCCTTTCCTCCGCGTCCAGAAGTTTTTCCGTGGCCACTGGATTCACCGGATCCAAGACGCTTCCGGCGGTGTTTTGCCCCAGGACGGGGCTTCAGATCGTGAAGTCGCATATGATTCAGGCTGTCTTTTTAAGACGGGTTTCAATACCGCGACTGCGGAAAATCGCCTCGCGAGTACGGAGTTGCTGAAGGGCCTTCAACGTGGCTTTGGCCACATTGGCCGCATTCTTGGAACCCAGTGATTTGGAAAGGATGTCGCGTATACCCACGGACTCAATGACAGCTCGAACGGTCTTACCACAGATGAGTCCCGTTCCAGGGGACGCTGGACGAAGCAACACCTTGGCTCCCCCGAAATGAGCGTAAACTTCATGGGGGATCGTGTTGCCAGCAAGACTAACGGTGCGAAGACCTGTTTTCGCACCATCACCACCCTTGCGAATGGCGTCCGAGACCTCGGTTCCCTTACCCAGTCCGAGCCCAACACGGCCCTGACGATCGCCGGCAACGACTAGAGCGCTAAAGCTGAACCGGCGACCACCTTTGACCACCTTAGCAGATCGATTAATAAAGATTACCTTCTCAACCAAATCATCTCTCTTGGAATCGCCATCCCCGTCCGGCCCCCGCCGACGACGCGCCCTGTCACCTCGATCATACCGATCCATCCGCCCGCCATAAGACGGCGCGGAGGCAACAATTGGTGCCGGAGAAGCGGGTGCAGGTGCAGGTGCTCCGGGGTTGCCCTTGTTTTCAATTTCGTCAGCCACAATAGTCCTTGAGATCAGAATTTAAGACCGGCCTCGCGTGCGGCATCCGCCAGCGCCTTCACCTTGCCGTGGTAACGGGAGGCCCCACGATCGAAGACAACGGCCTCAATGCCCTGTGCTCTTGCCGCTTCAGCCGCACGCTTCCCAATCAGAGTTGCGTTCGCAACATTGGCACCGTGAATCTCCTTGGGAGCAACCTTGTCACGGGTTCCCACCGCCGCGATTGTTCTACGAGCTCCATCGTCAATGAATTGCACGTAAATGTGCGCGGAGGTAAATTTGACGGCCATCCGAGGCCGGGTTGACGTACCAGACAACTTCTGGCGTACGCGCCACCGTCGCTTAAGGGCAAGTGAATGCTTTTTCTCGGGTCTCATGTTGCAGGAAGGGCTTCTTGGGACAGATGTTATTGAACGGTCTTGCCTTCCTTACGAACAACATGTTCGCCGGCATACCGAACACCTTTGCCCTTGTAGGGTTCAGGGGGATAATAGCTACGCAACTCGGCGGCCACCCGTCCGACCACCTCCTTGTCAGCGCCATCGATCGTGATCTTGGTATTCTCATCCACCACCACTTTGATGCCTGCTGGAATTGGATAGAGAATCGGGTGACTATAGCCCAAGGTCATATTGACAAGGTTACCCTGGACAGCAGCTTTAAATCCAACGCCTTGGATCTCAAGCTTCTTCTGATACCCCTCATGGACTCCTCGAACCATGTTGTTGACCAACGCCCTCGCCAATCCATGCATAGAGCGTGCCTCCGCACCCTCACCCTTACGAGTAACAGTAACTTTGGAACCTTCGACGACTGCCGAAGTGTGCCGAGGAAGGGTGAGTTGCAGTTTTCCCTTGGGTCCCTCTGCGGACACCACGCCGCCAATCACTTGGACCTTGACCTTGGCGGGAACTTCCACGGGTTGTTTGCCGATTCTTGACATAGGTTCTCCTTACCAAACGTAGCAGACGAGTTCGCCGCCGAGGTTCTGTTTCTTGGCTTGAAGACCACTCATCACCCCCTGAGAGGTTGAGACAATGGCAACGCCCATTCCACCCAGCACACGAGGAATCTCGGTGCTCCCAACATAACGGCGTAGCCCCGGGGTGCTGACTTGCTTAAGGCCGGCGATGACTGGTCTCCTCTGCTCATACTTGAGTGTTAAAATCAAGCTCTTGAGGATATCGCCTTCGACGACCAGATCAGCGACGTAGCCCTCCTGCTTCAGGATCTTGGCAACGGCCTCTTTGAGTCTCGAATGCGGGATGACGACCTTGGCGTGCCTTGCCATGCCTGCATTGCGGATGCGGGTCAAAAGGTCTGAAATTGGATCGTGCATGTTGGGAACTCCTTACCAACTGGCCTTAATGACGCCGGGAATCTGCCCGGTCAGCGCGAGTTCTCGAAAGGTGAGTCGAGAAACACCGAATTTTCGGATAAACGCATGCCGTCGACCGGTGATCTTACAGCGATTGACCAACCGGACGGGGCTTGCGTTCTTGGGAAGCTTGGTGAGGGCAACGTAATCGCCCTTCGCCTTCAGTTCTGCTCTAATCGCGGCAAACTTCTTGACCGTTTCGGCCTTCTTTTTGTCGCGAGCGAGCCAGGATTTCTTGGCCATAATTCAGAGGAATGAAACCGACTACTTCGAAAACGGCATACCCATAAGCTTGAGCAGATCAAGGGCTTCTGCGTCGGTATTTGCCGTCGTAACGATCGTAATATCCATGCCCTGATTGAACTTAATCTTGTCGAGTTCGATCTCCGGGAATGTCGTTTGGTCAGGCATCCCCAAGGAATAGGTTCCTCGGCCATCGAACTGACGTGGGCTGATTCCGCGGAAGTCACGGATCCGAGGCAGGGCGGTTGCGACCAAGCGATCAAAGAACTCGTACATGACCTCGCGACGGAGCGTAACCCGGCACCCAACCGACTGTCCCTTGCGGAGCTTGAAATTCGCCACACTTTTCTTGGCTAGGCTGACCACCGGCTTGCGACCAGTGATCGCCGTCAGATCCTTAACAGCTTCTTCCAACGCGCCCTTTTCACGGGATGTTGAAACACCCATGTTAATCACGATCTTCTCGATCTTGGGCACCTGATGGACGTTGGTGTAGTTCCGCTTGGCAACCAATTCGGGGCGTACATCCTTCTCGTACTTCTCCTGGAGGCGGGGCTTCATGGCTTAACTCTTGGCAGACTTTTTGGAGCGGCGACGTTCAAATTCGTCCGCCTTCATTACATTGGAAACATGGACAGGACCCTCGAGCCAAAGCACTCCGCCTTGGGGATTCTGTTGGCTCTTCCGGAGATAGTGCAGGACCGGCTTGACCAGGCGCGCCCTATCTTCCTGACCTTTTGATCGCTCGTCGTTTCCCTCAATCACAACCGCCTCGCTGGCAGTAACGACCTTGGAGATGGTTCCGCGCCGGCCTTTGGCCGACCCGGCGATGACGACGACTTCGTCACCTTTTTTGACATGAAACTTGGCCATAACGGTGTCGTATAATCTAAAGAATCAAATGACCTCGGGCGCCAAAGAAATGATCTTCATAAACTT
>JBDNHZ010000279.1:0-4806 GCA_041688515.1 Verrucomicrobiota bacterium | reverse complement strand
GGTTGGCGTTGATGGAGTCCGGGGGAGCAACCAACGCGGCCGTGGGTTTCAGGCCGGATGGAAGCGAGTGGTTCCGGTTCCGTAAGCTCCATGGGTTCCGTCCGGCGGGAGAGTCGGAGGTCTATCGCCCGGGCACGGAAGTTGGGGTTTGGAAGGTGGGTGGGTTCCAGATGGCACCCTTCATCTGTTATGATCTCCGCTTTCCGGAGGTGTTCCGGGAGGCGTCGGCGCGCGGGGCCGATCTGATGCTGGTCCTGGCCAATTGGCCGGCGCGTCGAGAGCGTCACTGGCTCACCCTGTTGCAGGCGCGGGCCATCGAGAACCAAGCGTGGGTGGTGGGCGTGAACCGGGCTGGCGTGGATCCGCACGCAACCTATTCGGGGCGGAGCGTGGTGGTGGACCCCAAAGGCGTGGTCCGGGCGGATGCCGGTGAAGGCTCGAATTGGCTGCGATGCGAATTGAACGTGGAGGAGTCGCGGCGTTGGCGTGCGGAGTTTCCCGCGTTGTTGGATCGGCGATGGTAAGCCGCTCGGAGGATTGCGCTTGAGAGCGGAAATCCGCTCTATCGGAGGCATGTCGGTCCTTTTGTCATGACCAAAGCACAATTGACGCAATCCGGCCTTGGCCGGTGGGTGCTGGTGCCCCTCTGGCTCCTGGTGACCGGCAAGTGGTCCGTGTTGCAGCACTGGATCCAGCGGGTTTGGTTCCGGAAGAGCATCTTCATCCAGGAATGGGAGATGGGGATGTGTTCGCTCCGACCCGAAGCCGCCCTCGGCGAGGTCATGCGATCCTTGAAGCCTGCATCGGTGCTCGATGTGGGCTGCGGGTGTGGACGATCTCTGGAATACTTCGTCGAGCGCGGTGTGGACGCCCACGGAGTTGAAGGCTCGGCTCTGGCGATCTCCAGGGCCCGGTATGCCGACCGGATCCGACGTCATGACCTGGAGAAGCCGCTCGATCTCGGGCGACGCTTCGAGGTGGTGTGGAGCTTCGAGGTGGCGGAACACATCCGACCAGAGCGCGTCGAGGTCTTCCTGGAAACATTGGTGCGCCACGCCGACGTGGTGGTGGTCAGTGCGGCGCCTCCGGGACAGGGCGGGGATGGGCATTTCAACGAACAACCGCGGAACTACTGGATCTCCCGGTTCCAGTCACGGGGTTATGCCATCGATGAAGCGCTGTCCACGCGTCTGGCGCAGAGCGGGGATACCCACGCGGAGAATCTGATGGTTTTCCGGCGCGTCTGAGGCCGCCGCTCAGCGCAGGTATTCCTTGAGCCAATCGAAGATGGTCCGGTGCCAGAGTTCGCTGTTCTGGGGTTTGAGCACCCAGTGTCCCTCGTCCGGGAAATAGAGAAGCTTCGAGGGAATGCCCTGTCGCTGGAGCGTGGTGAAAAGGGACAGTCCCTGGTGGATGGGGACTCGGTAATCGAGTTCGTTGTGGATCACGAGATTCGGGGTCTTGAAGCGCGCCGCGTGCTTGTGCGGAGACCATTTGTCGAATTCGGGGTTCTGCCAGGGAATGCCGTGGTCCCACTCGTCAAACCAGACTTCTTCGGTGGTGCCGTACATGCTGGTGAACTCGTACACACCGCAGTGGGTGACCAGCGTCTTGAATTTGTCGGTGTGCCCCTGGAACCAGTTCATCATGTAACCGCCGTAGGACGCACCGGCGGACGCCATGCGGTTCGTGTCGATCCACGGTTGCTTCTCCAGCCAACCGAGTCCCGCCATCAGATCCTGGTAAACCCGGCCACCCCAGTCGTGCGAGATCTCGTCGGTGAACTTCTGTCCGAAGCCGGTGCTTCCCCGCGGATTCGGCAGGGCGATCACATATCCCTGGGCCGCCCAGAGCTGGACGTTCCAGCGCGTGGACCAGGAATCCATGAAGGCCCCCTGCGGCCCGCCGTGCACCCAGAACACCAGTGGAGTCCGCTTCGTTGGATCGAATCCAGGCGGTTTGACGACCCACATCTGGACCGGCGCACCCTCGGCTCCGACCACGGTGACGGACTCGGGCTGAGGCAGCTCGAGTTCAGCGAGTCGGGTCTGGTTGGCTTTCGACACATTGGCCGGCATCCCACCCTTCAAATCGACCGTGAAGACCTCGGGCGGTTGGGTCATCCGGCTCTGGGTAAAGATCACCCGGGAGCCCGATACGACGGCCTCGCCGGCGGTGCCGCCGGTGGTCAGCGGATTGGGCGTGCCCCCACCGACCGGCAGGGTCCAGAGGCGTTTTGTTCCCTGGTCCTCGGCTTCAAGGAGCAGCGTCCGGCTGTCCGGCGACCAACTGATGCCTTCGACGGAAGCATCGAAATCCGCGGTCAACGAACGGCTCCGGCCGGACTGACGGTCGAGGAGGAACAGTTGCCAGCGATCCGCTTCAAACCCGGCACGTGCCTGGGCGCGGTACGCCAGATAACGGCCGTCCGGGGAGAACTTAGGAAGACCGTCGGCAGCCGAATTCGTGGTGAGCGCACGACGTTCGCCGCTGGCGAGATTGACCGACCAGAGATCGTGGTTGGTGCTCCAGGATTCTTCGCGGGCGGGGGTCGGTGTGGCGGTGTGGACCAGTTCCTTGCCGTCCGGTGAAAAGACAAATTCATCCCCGGCACTGAACGTCGAGGACGTGGGGACCGCATCGCGATCTCCCGGCGTGACATTGCGGGGTGCCCCGGTGGCGACGCCGTCGGCCACGGGAATGACGAACAGATGCTGACGTTTGTCGTCCACCCAGGAATCCCAGTGGCGATAGAGCAGTTGACCGATGACCCGCGCCTTGACCTTGGAATCGTCGCGGGCCTTCTGCTTCTCGCGGTTGGCCTTGTCGGATTCGGCAAAGGGTTTGTCCGAGAATTCCGGGAACACCGCGGAGACGAAGGCGATCTGACGACCGTCCGGGGACCACACCGGGTTGGTGGCCTCGGTGGAAGTCTGGGTCAGCATCCGGGCTTCGCCGCCCTCCACCGGAAGCACGTAGAGCTGGAAGTCGCCGCCCCGGTTCGACTCAAACACGATCCACTTGCCGTCAGGCGACCAGCGGGGATGACGATCGTGCCTGGGGGATCGAGTCAATTGCCGCGGCGTTCCGCCGGTGGCAGGGACGATCCACAGATCGCTGTTGGTCCGATTCTCGGCGTACTCCACGTCCGCTACCCCATAGACGATCCACTGTCCGTCCGGGGAGGGTTGAGGATCCGAGACGCGATGAAAGGCGGTGAGATCGTCGAAGGTGATCGGGCGCGCTGCGATCAGCGGCCCGGCGGTGGCAACGACCAAGCCAAGGAACAGGAGGGGGATGGCGCGCATGACCGGTTCAGTAACGGAGTTCGCTGGCAAACTTCCGGCCGGCGGCCAAATCCAGGACGCGCTGACTTCCTGCCTCGCGTTCGAGACAGAGGTTGCCGCGGAAATCGATGTCGCGCAGGGCGCGGAAGAAGGCCGGCCATTCCACCTCGCCGGTGCCGACCACGACCTCTTCACCCCAGGTGCCCGGAATGAGGGTGCGTCGGGCGTCCTTCAGGTGCACCTGCTTGATCCACGGAGCGAGGGTGTGGACTGCCGTGACGGGATCGCCCTTGTCGTAGAGCAGCATGTTGGCTGGATCGAAGTTCACGCCGACGTTGGCCCGGTTGAGCTTCCGCAGGAAATGACAGAGCGTCGTGGCATCCTCCTGGCCCGTCTCGAAGGCGATGTCCAGACCGTGCGCGGCAAACAGATCGGCCGTGTGCTGAATCCGGTCCATGAGCTTGGCGAAGGTCGGATCGGATTCGTCGTGCGGAAGAAATCCGGCGTGCAGCGTGACCAGACGAAGCCCGAGTTCGACCGCGAGACGGGCATTGGCCTCGAAGTTCCGCCAGTTCTGGTCCCAGGTGGCGTCTGGAACCACGCCGCCAGTCACCTTGATGCTGTCCAGCGTGCTGTAATCCTCGCCCACCGTGGTCATCATGCCGGACAGAAGCCGGACGCCGCGCTGCGCGCACAGGCGGGCGGTCTGGCCCCAGGCTGCCGGATGTTCCCGGAGCGGATCGAGATGGAGTTGGAGCGCGCGGACACCGGTACCGGAGAGGAGTTCGAGAAGTTCGGTCGGGGAACCGGGTTGAAGCGACCAACTGCAGACGCCGACCCGGTCGATCGACGGTGCCGGAGGTAGCGCCTGCACGAAACGGACAAAGCCAGCGGCCTGTTTCTGGAGTCGGGCGAGCAGTGTTTCATCCGAGATCCGACCGTCCTTTCCGAGCACGTTGTACACCCCGGGGATGAAGACGCGCTCGGGGTAGATGTGGGCATTGCGATAGCCGAATACGGCCTGGAGTTGTTCCACCGGACGCAGCGCGCCCCATTCGCCTGCGGCGACTCCAATGAAGGCCACCGGGCGCCGTTCAAACGCCGCCGGGAAGGGAAGCAGATCAATGAAATACTTGAGCGCCCCCGGGAACGATCCGTTGTACTCGGGCGTCACCACGATCAGCCCGCGCGACTGGAGCAGCGCATCCGCAGCGGCCGCCACGGCCGGCGGCTTGGTCGCATAGGAACCCGGGCCGAAGGCGTCAGCGGGAAACTGTCCCAGATCAATGAGGTTCAAAGGTTCGCCCAAGGCGGCGTAGAGTTCCGCGACGTGGCGTGCGACCCGGGCGGTGTTGGAATCCGGACGATTGGTGCCGATGAGCAACGAAATCATGGGCGGATTCTGTTCCAGACACCCCGGGCTGGCCAGCCTCCGTTGCTGGAGGCCGAGTGGAAGTCAGAGTCTCCTGACGTCGTCTCCTACGGGTAGGCGACGAGGGGACGAGGCTCACTTCAATCG
>JBDNHZ010000278.1:0-9666 GCA_041688515.1 Verrucomicrobiota bacterium | reverse complement strand
TTCCACCTCGCCCACACCCACGACCGGGTCTCGTTGATCGGGGTTTCCGTCGACGAGACCGGCCCCGAGAGCGTCCGCGAATTCGTTCGTCGCAAGGGGCTGGCCTATCCGGTGGGAATGGTCAGCGGCGAGATGTCCGCTGGTTTCGGTGCCGAGGGACCGATCCCGACCACCTATATCCTGGACCGCCAGGGCCGGTTCGTTGCCCGCTACCTGGGGCCCCTGACCCGCGCTGAACTCGACCGGGTGACCGCGCCCCTGATCGCTGCGCCCTGAGATCCCGCGGGGGGGAAGCGATCCGGGCCTCGACGGATCGACGACGCCCGGATCACTCGAACAGATCCTTGGAGGCTCCCACCCGTTGCTCCATCGATTTGAGGATCGGCAGGACGCGTCCGACGGTGGCGGCCTCCAGTTGACCGGCGAAGGGCTTGAGTCCGAATCGGACCACACCCAGAACCTCGCCGTTCCGATCGTGGAGGGGTTGGGTCACGATGGCGGCGGTCTTGGTACGAGCGTAGTAGGGCCGATTCTCCGCCCAGACCTTGGACTCGGTTTCACTGGCGGCCCGCCCGAGGTCGGATGCCGACTTGGCGGCGAGGACTTCGAGCTTCTGCGAGCCGGGTTGACGTCCGAGGATCTGCAGGTCCATGAGACGGGGATTCTCTTCGAGGGCTGTCCGCAGCATCCCGACGGCCAACGATTCCAGGGGTTTGTAGTCGATCTTGAAGTCCGAGAAGTAGGCCTGAGAATCCGACTTGGTGAAAAACCCGATCTTGCCGGTGGGATGCGAGTTGTCGGTGAGGCTGGGCATGGCGGCCTTGCCATCGACGGAGATCTCGATGCGGTTGCCTTCGCATTGGATCGTCAGTTCGTGCCACTCGCCCTTGGCGATCGCGTAGTCCGGTCCGATCGGCGCGGAGCGCTCGCCATTGACGAACTTGTAGAAGCGCAGGTTCGAGCCCAGGGCACTGAGACGGACAACGTAGAAGTTCCGTTCGTCCTGCATTCGGAAGGCGAGGCCGGCCATCTGCTCAACCGCACCGCCGGTGATCTGGAACCGGACCCGTGCGGTGAAGTTGCCGAACCGTTCCGCCTCGTACATCAGCAGGGGAAAGCGTTCGTCCGTGGGGTCTGAACTCGTCTGGGCCACCACGGCGCGCCGGGTGAGATTGGGAGCCGCGGCGCTGAGCGGCTTCAGCGTGGGCGGCACATCGGCCATCACCACTTTCCAATCGCCTTCCTTGCCTTTCCCGATCCGGACCGGCTTCCACCCTGGAGGCAACTGGCCCTCGGGCACCGGTGAAAAATCGATGACCTTCTCCGCCGCAAAGGCCGAGAGCATCGTCAACAGCCCCAACAAGGCTCCAAATCCGCGCTTCATCACCCGGGGACTCTAGCGGGGCGCACCGCTGCCGGAAGAATCAAAAAGCTCGGTGGAGGCAGGAAGTGGGGCACTCAGTGGCTCAGCAGCGGCGGGGATGGCCTCGGCCAGCACGGCCTCTTCCGCTGCCGTCTCCGGATCGGAGAATCCTCCGCCCGGGGATTTTTCACCCAGGATCTTGAACATGCCCCCGCCGCAGGTCGGACAACGTCCCTTGAACGCCTTTCGACCGCTTGTCATGACCACCTCGAGGGCGTCATGGAGCGGCTTCTTGTCTTTGCACGTTGCGCAGTATCCTTCGAGCATGCGGGGGCTCCTGCCGGGTCCATCGCTTGCACCCAGAGCCTGCGGACGTTACGGCGGGCCCGCTCCTCGCGTCAACGGGCGCATGCGGGCAGCCCCTTCCGGGGCCGCGGGCATCCTCGCCCGCCTCGAACTCAGATCTGGACGAGTTCCGCGAGTCCGAAACTCCGAAAGTCGATCATGGGGACTCGTAGAACTCGTCCCTCCACAGCGGTCGGAGACGCCCGCGCTCCAGGGAGGAGCGGTGTCCGAATGCGCCCGCTGGCCACTGGCAACCGGCTTCTGGTAGACTTCCGGAAGTCGATCAACGCCGCATGGATCTCGTCACGCTCGGATGGAGCCCTTACTGGCAGCAACTGTTCCTTTCCCACGAACAGCATGGGCTCGCGCCTGCTCGCGTCGTCACCGAAGACAAGCACTACTACACCGTCGTCAGCGAGCAGGGCCCGCACCTTGCGCAGATCGTCGGGCGCCTGCTCCATCTCCGCGCCGGCAACGCCCAACTTCCCAAGGTCGGCGACTGGGTCGCGATCCGATGTCCCAAGAACACCGACCGCGTCAGCATCGAGGCCGTTCTTCCCCGCCGTTCCACCATCGATCGCAAGATCGCCGGACGCGCCGGTGCCGGTCAGGTCCTGGCCGCCAACATCGATGTGGCGCTGGTCGTCCAGGCCCTCGATGAAACCCTCAATCTTCGCCGGATCGAACGGTTCCTGGTCATGGTTCACGAGGGCGGGTCGCGTCCGGTCGTGTTGCTCAACAAGACCGACCTGTGCGAGGACGTGGAAGCGCGGGTCGCCGAGGTCCAGGCGGTGGCCGGGAATCATCTGGTGCTCGCCGTCAGCGCCCGCACGGGACGCGCCCTGCCCCGACTCCGCGAACTGATGGTTCCGGGCACGACTGCCGTCGTGCTGGGCACTTCGGGGGTCGGGAAATCGACGCTGATCAACCGGGTCTATGGCGAACGGAGCCAACCGACGCTGCCGGTGCGCGACTGCGATTCAAAGGGACGCCACACCACCACCGCCCGCGAACTGATCCTGCTTCCCCAGGGCGGCCTGATCATCGACACCCCGGGCCTGCGCGAATTCCACCTGTGGACCGCCGGAGAAGGACTGGACGACGCCTTTCCCGACGTGGCCAGCCTGGCGGGCGGTTGTCGCTTTCGGGATTGCGCCCACGAATCCGAGGCCGGGTGCGCCGTGCGCCAGGCAGTCAGCGACGGATCCCTGCCCAGCCCGCGCTTGGAATCCTACCTCAAGCTCCAGCGCGAACTCGACGGCGTGGCCGACCGCCGGCAACAACACGCCTGGGCTGTCAACCGTCGCAAGGTCCGCGGTGGCACCCGCGCCTACCTGCTCGATTCCACGCCCGACGACGAGGAGTGAGGCGGAACCGCGGAACAGGACCGGCAGATCGCCAGGAACCCCGGCATTCGGAGTCGGGGGAAGGGGATTCGGGGTTTCACTTTGCACTACAGAGGAGGAGACCCACGGCCACGCAGCGCGTTCAAGCAGCCCGGTGCCCGTCGTCCGGGGTACCTTCGTTGCCGCCCGTTCACACACGGTTCCAAGACGCGCCCGCTCCGGAGGCTGGGGACTCGCGGAGCCCGTCCCTTCGGGAGTTCGTCCCTGCTTTCCATGAATGTTCCGGTGAAGGAGGAGGCTTTGCCCTTGGGAGGTTCGGCCATAGGATGCGCGGATGGCGCGTGGACCGACGCTGGCAACAATCCTCCTTCTCTCCCTGACTCCGATCGTTCGGAGTGCGGATCCCATCGTCGGCCCGGGCTTCCGTCCGCGACCCTTCGGAAGCCACGCGCTGGTGGGCGCACGGGTCGTTCCCCGACCGGGCGTCGAGTACGCCAATGCCACCATTGTCATTCGGGACGGCCGGATTGTGGCGGTGGGGCCGGAGGCCAAGGCACCGGCCGATGCGCGGGTCTGGGACATGACCGGCCTGACGGTGTACGCAGGGTTCATCGACCCCTACGTGATTCAGGGAACCAATACCCTCGCCGTTTCCACCTCGGGCTTCGATCCGGTGCGAAGCCTCAGCTCAGGGCTGACGGCGGGAACCGGATCCGACCCCCGATTTTTCGGGGTCACGGGACAGGAACGCGATCCGGGCTCGCCCGGACCGGGATCCGGAATCACCGACGTGAGCCCGGAGCGCCGCATGGCTTCCAGCTACGCACCGGACACGAAGGCCATCGAGGGCCTGCGTGAACTCGGTTTCACGGCGGCCAACTTCGTTCCCGGTCGCGGCGTGGTACGGGGGCAGAGCGTCGCGGTCTCTCTGGGCGACGAAGGCCCCAACGACTCGATCCTGCGGGCGGATGTCGCGCAGCACGTGGCTTTCGCTCCCGACCCGGGCAACGACGGTTATCCCAACTCGCTCATGGGTTGCATCGCGGTGATCCGGCAGGCGTGGCTGGACGCCCGCTGGTATGAGGGACAACGGACCGGTGGCGGCCGCGCCTTCAACACCGCCCTGGCCGCCATCCAACCCACGCTCCGGACCCAGGCTCCGCAACCCGTCGTGGTGGAACCCGGCTCGGTGCTCATGGCAGACCGGGCGCTCCATCTCGGCCGCGAGTTGAGCTGGAATCTCCAGATCGTGTCGTCGGGTCAGGAATGGCGGCGGCCCGATCTCCTTCGTGGTAGCACGGTGCCCTTCATTGTCCCGGTGGCTTTCCCGGTCGCGCCCAAACTGCCCGACGCAGCCGACTGGGAAGCGGTTCCGCTCGATGTCCTGCGCCAATGGGATTGGGCTCCGGAGAATCCCGCCATCCTGCGTCGCATCGGAGTGGAGATCGCGCTGACCACCCACGCTCTCGCCGACCGGAAGGATTTCCGGAAGAACCTGAAGGCGGCCATCGCCCGCGGTTTGTCGGAGACCGATGCCTTGGCGGCGTTGACGCTGATCCCGGCCCGACTGTGCGGGCTCTCCGATCAACTCGGGACGATTGAGACTGATCGCCTGGCGCATCTGACCGTGGTCGCCGGTTCCTATTTTGATCCGGCCGCACGCGTCCATGCGGTGTGGGTGGACGGCGTGATGCATGAGCTTGCCAAACCGAAGGCCGAGGCCGCCGAAGCCGCCAAGGCGAAGGTCGAACCCGTCCCGTCAAAACGGCTCGCGGCCGATCCGCGCATCGGGCGCGGCCCCATCACCAATCCCCCTGCCCTCCTGCTGCGCAACGCGGTCATCTGGACTTCGAGCGAACGCGGGATCCTTTCGAATGCCACGCTCTTCGTCCGGAATGGGCGGATTGAATCGGTCGGGGCGGAGCCGGCGAATCTACCGGCCGGAACCGTCACCGTCGATCTGGCCGGGCACCATCTCACGCCGGGCATCATCGATTGCCACAGCCATTCGATGATCCTGGGAGCGGTCAATGAAGCCACCCTGCCGAGCACGGCGATGGTCCGGATCGGCGACGTGGTGAATTCCGAGACCGACAACCTTCATCAACAACTGGCCGGTGGTCTCACCATCGCCAACCTCCTGCATGGCTCCGCCAACCCCATTGGCGGACAGAACCGCGTGATCAAGCTCCGCCAGGGAGCCGGTCCGGAGGGCTTGCGATTCACCAACGCCCCCGGGGGAATCAAGTTTGCTCTCGGCGAGAACGTGAAGCAGGCCAACTGGGGCGATCGGAAGACCACCCGGTTTCCCCAGACGCGCATGGGTGTCGGCACGTTCTATATCAACCGGCTTACCGCCGCCCGACAGTATCAGGAGGCACTGGCCGCCTGGGAAGCCGGCGGCAAAACCCAACCGGCTCCCCGGCGCGACCTTGAACTCGAAGCCCTGGCTGAAATTCTCGCGGGGACCCGGCTCATCCACTGTCACAGCTATCGTCAGGATGAGATTCTCGCCTTCCTCCGGATCATGGAGGGATTCGGCATCCGGGTGGCCACGCTCCAGCACATCCTTGAAGGCTATAAGGTCGCCGATGAAATCGCCCGGCACGGCGCCGGAGCGAGCGCCTTCGCCGACTGGTGGGCCTATAAGTTCGAGGTGCTCGACGCCATTCCCTACGGCGGATCGCTCATGCACCAACGCGGGGTGAATGTCTCGTTCAACTCCGATTCCAGCGACCACGCCCGCCGCCTCAATCTTGAAGCGGCCAAGGCCGTCAAATACGGGGGCACGTCCGAGGTTGATGCGCTCCGTTTCGTCACCCTCAATCCAGCACGCCAGCTCGGCATCGATCGCTGGGTGGGTTCCCTGGAGCCCGGCAAGGACGCCGATTTCGCGGTCTGGTCCGGTTCGCCGCTCGATTCCACTTCGGTCTGCGTCCAGACGTGGATCGAAGGAACGCAGTACTTCGATCGCGGACTCGAGCCTGCCCGTGTGGCCGCCTTGCAGGCCGAACGAAATGCCTTGGTGGAGAAGGCGCGGAAAGAAGCCGACAAACCCGCGCCCGCCGGCGGAACGGGCCCGGCCAAGGCCGAGGCGCTGCGGGCCCAGTTCTTCCACCGGGCCCTCGAACAGGCCCACCAGTGGAGCGTGGTTGAGTGTCAGGATTGCCGGTCCACGCAACGTCCCTGAAGCCCCTGCCCTTCCTCCGCCATGAACCCTCTCATTGCCCCCCGATTTCCCTTGGCTTCCGGATGCCGCTGGATCGCCCTCGCTCTGGCCGGTCTTCCCGGGATCGCCCTCGGCGACTCGCTCCGCCTGGACGGAGCCATCGTCCACACCGTCACCGGTCCTTCGCTGACCCATGTCTCGGTCCTCATCCGCGATGGAAAGATCGCGTCGATCGGCGGGGACGCCGCCAAGACCGCGGCCGATCGCGTGGTGGCCCTGAATGGCCTGCATCTGTTCCCCGGATTGATTGCCCCTGGAACAATTCTTGGGTTGATCGAGATCGACGCCGTACGTGCCACCCGCGACACGACCGAGGTCGGCGACTTCACACCGGATGTGAACGCCTGGATCGCGGTGAACCCCGAGTCCGAGCTGATTCCGGTGGCCCGCGCCAACGGCTTCACCCATGCGCAGGCGGTTCCGCTGGGCGGCGTGGTCAGCGGGCACTCGGCCCTCATCCGGCTCGACGGTTGGACCATCGAAGACCTTGCCGACCGCAAGACCGCAGCCCTGCACCTGTTCTGGCCGTCGTTCAGCATCGATTCGACTCCGAAGCCCCTGTCGGCCGCTCCTGATAAATGGAAGTCACCCGAGGATCAGGTGCGCGAACGGGACCGTCAGGTTCGTGAAATTGATCACTTCTTCGACGAGGCCAACGCCTACGCCCGGGCGCGCAAGGCCGCCGGTCTCGGCGACACCCAACCGCTCACCACCGAAACCGGGTCCGGCCGGCGGGTTTCGATCGTGTCCACCAATGGGTTCAACGTCGTCCCGGCCTGGGAATCCATGCTCCCCGTCCTTCAAGGGAGCGTCCGGCTTTTCCTCCACGCCGACGAGGCGCGTCAGATCCGCTCCGCCGTGAATTGGGCGGTCGCACGAAAGCTTCAACCGGTTCTGGTTGGCGGACGCGATGCCATGCGCGTGGCATCGCTTCTGGCTTCCAACCACATTCCGGTGGCCTTCGAGCATGTCTTCACCCAACCGGTCCACGACGTGGACGGATACGACATCCACTATGCCACGCCCGCCCGACTCCACGCGATGGGGGTGACGGTCGCGTTCACCGAGGGCACCGATCGTTTCGGGGCATCGAACATCCGGAACATTCCCTATGCCGCCGCCCAAGCGGTGGCTTTCGGATTGCCGCGCGAAGAGGCATGGAAAGGACTGACTCTGTACCCCGCGCAGATGCTGGGGGTGGCCGACCGACTCGGCTCCATTGAAGTGGGCAAGGAGGCTTCGCTGATCGCGGTGGACGGCGACATCCTCGACATCCGGGCGCACGTGCGTCGTTCCTGGATCGCCGGCAAAGAACTCTCGCTCGAAAGCCGCCACACCCGGCTGTACGAGAAGTACCGGAATCGTCCGCGGCCGTGAGTCTGCCCCCCCGGGGAGGCCTTCATCCCGGAGGTCCACTCAGACCACTTGGGTCAAGGTCATAATGCGGTCCCGGCCTGGGGTGAAATCCCCACTTGATTCCCGCCCGGCCCTCGGCAGTAATAGACAACAACAAAAGATTTGACCCCGATCAATTGAACGACCCTCAGAAAGAAACAACGGGGACTTCACAGGAAATATGAAAAAAACATTATTGAGCGTTGCTCTCTGTGCTGCGGGCATCGCCCAAGCGCAACTCTTCCACTTGGACATCAACTTGACCAATCCAAGCGCGGCGGTCTTCACCGCGACGACCCTGCCGAGTGAGGACAATTCGTTTGGGACCACCCTGTTCGACGGCATCAGCCTGCAGGTGTTCTTCAATCCGGCGCTCCCCGGCCAGACCGGTGGCACCACCATCGGCACTCTCCGACCGTTTTTGACCAACCTCGCGTACGACGCCTGGATTTCTGATGATGTCAGCCCCGGTCTGGTGACGGAACTGAACATCTACCGGGACGGCGTCGGCAACATTGTTCCCCAGAGCTTCCTCACCTTCTTCCAGGCTCTGGCGGGTTCGGCGGTCATCGATCTTTCGGGTCAGATCGGATCCCTTCCGGCCTTCGGCACCAGCGGACCGATCGTCGCCGGATGGACCGGGAATCCCGGCCCCCAGATCGGAACCTGGGCAGTCGTGCCCGAACTCCCCGTCGGCGCGCATCTCGCGCTGTACGGAGTGGGCTTCGCGGGAGTCTGGTTCTATCGCCGCAGCCGCAAGGCCTGAGGCCGGGACCGCAAGCCGTTTCATTCAGGGTGCTGGCTCGCCGCCAGCACCCTTTTTGCGTCGAGCGTGACCTCGTCACCGCACTCCGGTCAGACTTCCCGCATTCCATTCATGAGGTCGATCGCCATCATTCCAGATTCCGAGCCCGACGCCCTTGGTGCCGTCTCCCGACTGCTCGCCGAAGCTCACGCAGCGGAAGCCAGCGATCTCCATCTCCAATCCTCGGCCCAGGGAATCGAAGTGCACTGGCGCGTCGATGGCGTTCTCCACCCCCGCCCCGGATTTGACGGTCCCCTCGCGGAGCGGGTCATCGGGCGCATCAAGTATCTGGCCCGACTCCGCACCTTTCAGGACACCCTTCCCCAGGACGGCAGGATCTGCGCCGCGGATGCCGGGCTTCCGCAGGATCTGCGCGTCTCGACCTATCCCACCGTGAATGGGGAGAAGGTTGTGCTCCGACTGTTCCGGGGTGGAGCCGCGACGCCCCTGCCTGAGCTGGGCCTGCCTTTGCCAACGCTGCTGGCCATCCAGCAGGCCCTGGCCCAACCCACTGGTCTGATCCTCCTCACCGGTCCCGCTGGAAGCGGGAAATCCACGACCGCGCATTCCGCCCTCCAAGACCTCGCCCGGGGAGGCGGGCGTCACATCGTTTCCATCGAGGATCCAGTGGAGATTATCGTGCCCGGCATCATGCAGACCGAGGTGAATGAGGCCCGCGGCCTGACCTTCGCCCAGGCCGTCCGACATCTCCTGCGTCAGGATCCGCAGGTTCTCCACATCGGTGAAATTCGCGACGAGGAGACCGCCAGCCTGGCGGTGCGCGCCGCCCTGACCGGGCACCTGATCCTCTCGACCCTCCACGCGGGCTCGTGTCGCGGAGTGCTGGAACGTCTCCGGTTGCTGGTGCCAGACGCATTCGCCGTGGCGGCTTCACTCCGACTGATCCTAAACCAGCGGCTGATCCGGAGGCGATGCCAGGCATGTGCCGGCACCGGTTGCAGCGTCTGCACCGGCACCGGATACCGCGGCCGGGTTCCCCTGGTGGAACATCTTGCGATCACCGACGACCTGCGTCCTGCGCTCCGGCAAGGCGACCTCGAACCTTTCCAGCCCGAGATCACCCTGGCGCACGCCGCCGCCGCCGCGGTCCAGTCCGGCCTCACCCACCCGGCGGAGATCCAACGCATCCTTGGCTCATGAACCATGATTCCATCGCCTTCCT
>JBDNHZ010000277.1:0-7952 GCA_041688515.1 Verrucomicrobiota bacterium | reverse complement strand
TCTTTGGAGAGTTGCTGCACCTCGGACAGGTGACGAAGCAAGGCCTCCTTGACCGTCGCAGCCATCTGCTCCGGATCATGGTGTGCCCCGCCCAACGGTTCGCCTACCACGTCGTCCACCAGACCCAACTGCTTGAGGTCCGCCGCAGTGATCTTGAGGGCCGCCGCCGCCTGGGGCGACGCCTTACGATCCTTCCACAGGATGGCAGCGCAGCCTTCCGGACTGATGACCGAGTAGTACGCGTTTTCCAGAATCAATACGCGGTCAGCCACGCCGATGCCCAGGGCCCCGCCCGATCCGCCTTCGCCAATGACACAGGCGATGATCGGCACCTCCAGCAGCATCATCTCTCGCAGGTTCACTGCGATTGCCTCGGCGATATGCCGTTGCTCGGCTCCGATCCCCGGATACGCCCCCGCCGTGTCGATCAAAGTCACTACCGGAAGCCCGAATTTGTCCGCCATCCGCATCAGGCGCAGGGCTTTTCGATAACCCTCTGGATGAGCGGAGCCGAAATTGCGCAGGATGTTCTCCTTGGTATCCCGCCCCTTCTGGGTGCCGATCACGATCACCCTTTGGTCACCCAGCCGGGCAAACCCTCCGACAACCGCACGGTCATCCCCGAACAACCGGTCGCCATGCAACTCCTCGAAGTCGGTGAAGGCATGCTGGATGTAATCGAGGGTGTAGGGACGGCGCGGATGCCGCGCCACCTGCACGCGTTGCCAGGGGGTGAGGGTCGAATAGACCTGCCGGCGGAGGTCCGCGAGCTTCCGTTCGAGCATCTGGATCTCCTCCTCGAAACTGATCCCGAGCGAGTGTGTCTCCGGATGCTGACGCAGGTCGTCCAGCTTGCGCTGGATCTCCACGATCGGTTTCTCAAATTCGAGCTGATGCTTCATCGGTAGATCGGAACAACGTCCCGACCGCCTTGGAAAATACCCGGCGATCGACCCGAACCGCAACGCCGGAGTTCGTCACCCCTCGACGCCGCAAGCCGGCCATTTTTCGAGAAAGGCCACCTGCGCTTCGCGATCCGGGGTCTCCGGTCGGGCTGGGTCGTTCAGGAACCGGCGGGGATACCCCACCCGCAACTCGCCCACCCGCACCACCCCGCCCTCCACCTCGAAGACCCCGCGCCAGGCACCACACCCAATCTCCAATCGCCCCCCCCGACGACGAACGATCCGGCGCGTCCGATGCAAGGTTGGATCGCGCCCCAGCAACTCGACCATCCTGGCGCGAAAATCGACGCCCCAGGTCACCGCCAGCCAGGCCGCCTGTTCCTCTGCCAGCGCTGAAAACCGGACCTCGAAAGCGGGAGGAACCCTTGCAGCCTCGTCCACGGCGTCCATCCAGCCGGCTGACTCCCCTGGAAAGGAATCGTATGCGGGGATGTAGGGCTTGATATCCAGAACCGGCGTCCCTTCCACCAGATCGCACGGTCCGAGAATCAGTCTCCCCGTCTTTACCCCCAACAGTTTCACGGCCGTCAGCCCCAGCGGATTCGGACGGTGCGGCGAGCGCGTGGCGAAAACTCCCCGGCGCTGGGCCGGCCCCCTCGGAGGCAGGACCAGCGGACGCCAGCCCGGATTGCGGTGGAACCACCAGACCAACCAGACCCGGGAAAACCCTTCCAAATCCCGCACGGCTTCCCGCATGCCCTCGCCCTCCACCAACTCCAACTCATTGCGCTCTTCCTCCGTCTCCAGAGGCTGATGCCGGGCATTGAACTTCTCGGTCTTGCCCGTCCGGACGAACCCGATCGGTCGCAGTGTCAATTCCATGTCCATGCTCCATCGCCGCTTGTTTCATCCCCCTTCGACCTCATGCACTGAACCCTATCCAGACGGTCGTCCGACTCCAAGCGGGCGGATCCGGGGCGCATCCTGCCTGAGATCCGCCTCGTTCCCTCGTCGGCTACCCCCCTCGCCCCGTCCGTAGCTGCCGACGTGAGGAGGCGGATCCCCGTCGGGCGGGGGCAGTCTCAAGATGCCCCCGTGCGGCATCCTCGGCCCCCCGAAGCTTGAAACCAACGTCGTGGAACTGGGACTGTCCAAAGCTCCGTGACGTACGACGAGACGTTGACCTACCTCCATTCGCTCCAACAGTTCGGCTTCAAACCCGGACTCGAATCCACGCGTCGGCTCGCGGCCCTGGTGGGGAATCCCCAGGAACGCCTCCGCTTCATCCATGTCGCCGGCACCAACGGCAAGGGTTCCGTCTGCGCCCTGCTCGACGCCATCTATCGCGTCGCCGGACGCCGCGTCGGACTCTACACCTCGCCCCACCTGATCCGATTCGGCGAACGCATCCGGGTCCAGGGCGACCCCATTCCCGACGACGCCCTCGCCCGCCTGACCGAGGTCGTGCGGGCCGCGGCGGAATCCGCCACCCCGCCCCTTGAACCCACCTTTTTCGAATTCACCACCGTCCTGGCGCTGCTCTGGTTCACCGAGTGTCAGGTCGATCTCGTCATCTGGGAAACCGGGCTGGGAGGACGCTTCGACGCGACCAACATCGTCACCCCGCTGGCGAGTGTCGTCACCCAGATCGGCCTCGATCACATGGCGGTCCTCGGCCCCACGATTGGCCACATCGCCTCCGAGAAGGCTGGAATCTTCAAGCCCGGCGTCCCGGCCCTGACCTCGGCCACGGATCCCGATGCCCTCGCGATCCTCGAGTTCAAGGCCCGCGAAATCGGCGCTCCCTTCCTCCCGGTCGGCCCCTCGGCCGTCACCCATTTCCATTTCGACCTCGCGCTCCTGGGGGAACACCAGCGCTGGAATGGAGCCCTCGCCGCCGCAACCATCCGCACTCTCCGATTCCTCCTGCCGGTCAGCGATGACGAAATGGCCCGGGGTTTCGCGACCGTGCGCTGGCCCGGGCGCCTCCAAGTTGTGCGTCGGGGCAATCGGATCCTCCTGCTGGATGGAGCCCATAATCGGGATGGGATCACCGCGCTCCGTGCGGCCCTGGAACGTCACTTTCCAAGCCAAGCCCCCGTGCTGGTGCTGGGCATGCTCGCGGACAAGGAATGGAAGGAGATGGCCCGCACCCTCGCGCCGCTCGCTTCGCGGATCATCACCACGCCGGTCGCCAGCGTCCGCACCGTTCCTCCCGCCGATCTCAAGGCGGCCTGCCTGGCCTCCGGGGTCACCCGTCCGGTCCGCGTCACTGCCTCCCTCGCCGAGGCCTTGAAGGGGTGCGCCGCGGATCCCTTCGTCCTCGTCACCGGCTCGCTCTACCTGATCGGAGAAGCACTGGAACTGCTGGAAGAGGGTGCCGCCGCAGGCCCCGAGCGCGCCCTGAACGAGTGGACGCCGCCCACCCGACCCGGCGGAGCCTGAGCCGGTGACTTCGACGGGACGTTTGCGTACGACACGAACGTATTCACATCCGTATGGAGTCCCCCGTTTGCAGGGAGTCAGAAATACGCAGCGTTCGTCGCGCGCCTGGATCGCACAACCGGGCTTCCGAAGTGGCTGCCGTTGTGCCCGGGCAACGGCACCGTCCAGGACATGCGTCGCATTGCTCCCCACCCGTCCGGGGGTGCGGTGTTCGCCTGCAACA
Source organism: Verrucomicrobiota bacterium (assembly GCA_041688515.1). GTDB lineage: Bacteria > Verrucomicrobiota > Verrucomicrobiia > Limisphaerales > UBA9464 > UBA6176. The sequence goes on along the minus strand of JBDNHZ010000277.1, from coordinate 4,379 downwards.
TCGTCGACGGCGATGCCCATCCTCCGGCCGGGATCTCGGTCCTGAACGGCCCTGGCTTGGTCCTGCGCATTGACGACAACGGCGTGCCCATGGCCGCCGATGAAGGACCACGGGCGATCGCCGACGTGGTCATCAGCCCGACTGGCGCCATCCTTCTGGCCTGTCAGTTCGGCGGGGAGTTCACCTTTGCTTCCGCGCTCTTCCGAGCACCGAACGGACAGGATCAAGCGGCCATGCGGTTGCTCCATCCATCACGATTACCGCCGCCCGCCTGGCCCGGCTTGATCCGTCCCCGCGAGTGCCTTCCGAATAGGGTGCCGTGCCTCTCGCGCATGGCCGCCGTTCCCGGGCTCCGATAATTGAAGCGGACACATCCGGCGGCGGCAATCCGCCCTTCATCTTTAAGTCATTATCGTCTCTCGCCATGCCTAATCCCTGGACCGGCAAAGGAAACCCCTACACCCGCACGGAAGTCATCGAACGTCTCCGCGCCACGCTCAAGAAGGGCGATGCCATCATCGCTGCCGGTGCCGGAACGGGCATCAGCGCCAAGTTCATCGAGAAGGGCGGAGCCGACCTCGTCATCATCTACAATTCCGGTCGCTTCCGCATGATGGGTCACGGATCCACCTGCGGCATGATGGCCTATGGCGATGCCAACGCGATCGCCATGGAGATCGGCGAGTACGAAGTCCTGCCGGTCGTCGAGGAGGTCCCGGTCATCTGCGGGGTCCACGCCACCGATCCGCGTCGCCGGATGTGGCACTGGCTCGGACGCGTCAAGGAAATGGGCTTCTCCGGCGTGAACAATTTCCCTACCCACACCATCATCGACGGACATTTCCGGGGCGTTCTCGAAGAGACCGGGATGAGCGTGAAGAAGGAGTATGAAATGGTCGCGCTCGCCCGTCGGATGGATCTGTTCTCGGTGGTCTATGTCGGCAGCGCCGAAGAGGCCGTCGAAATGGCCAAGGCCGGTGCCGACTCGATCATCGCCCACGTGGGAACGACCGTGGGCGGATCCATCGGCGTCAGCAAGGCGGTCGTCACCTGGGACTTCGCCATCCAGCGCACCCAGGAGATCATTGATGCCGTCAACCGGGTGCGGAAGGACGTGATTTTCCTGGCGCACGGCGGCCCCATCAACACCCCGGCCGATGCTGAACGCATCATGAAGGCGACCGATGTCGTGGGGTTTGTCGGGGCCAGTTCGCTGGAGCGCATGGGCGTCGAGGCGTCGCTCACGAACCTGACCAAGGAGTTCAAGAGCCTGAAGGTTTCCAAGGCGAAGAAGGCCTCCAAACGCTGAGCCACCATGCATCCCCCCCGTTTCATCACGGCCGCCGAAGCCCTCAAGGAAGATTACAAGGGCCGCACCAACTACTGGGTCTGCCGGCCCGAGGTCTGCGAGGCCCGGGATCTCCAGATCTGCCGCGCCGTGCTTCCCGCCGGTGAAGGCCATCCCTTCCACACCCATCCGGAACTCGAGGAGGTCATCTACGTCCTCGAAGGCCAGGTGGAACAGTGGGTGGAAAAAGAGAAGAGACTCCTCGGCCCCGGCGAGGTCGCCTATATCCCCCGGGGAATCGTTCACGCCACCTTCAATCCTACCGGCGAGGACGCCACGATCCTGGCCATCCTCTCGCCGGCGGCTGCCACCGGCCCGTTCCTCGTCGACGTCAGTCAGGAGGAACCTTGGCGTTCCCTTCGCTAGCCCTGGCATGTCGACTCCCGACCCGCGCCGCTTCGTCACGCTCTCCGACTCGGTCACCGAGCGCACGGCCTTTACGCTGAATGCCTGGTTGTCCCGACCCGACGTGGTTCCCTGCCAGGACCTGCTCCTGTTGCGGGCGACCATGGATTCGGGCTGCTGCCGTCCCTTCCACCATCACCCCGGATGGGACGGACCGCCCGTCACCGCTTCGGAGTCTGGGAAACCAGGACATTCGCAATCCATTGCGAGGCGAAGCTCCCGATGAGGAAGGTGGTGAAGGCTCCCATCCCGAGCGATCCCAGGGTCGAATTCTCCGGGGGATCGACGACGCAGATCAGTGCCACCGAGGTCAGCCCGGTTCCGAGCAGGAAAGCCGCGATCCCAGCCATGACCCAGCGCGGCCAACCCCGGGCGCAGTCGAAAACGGCCGCAGCCGGCAACACCAGCAACCCGAACACCAGGGCGGCGATCAGGAAACGACTGTCTCGGCCCGCTCCCAACCAGAGCCCCAACGCACCGAGACCCAATCCGAAGCCGAGACCCACGCACCGCGCCTGCCACCGTTGGTCCGGGCTGAGCGCGTGGCGCCCGACCGGATGCAGGAACAACACGAGGTTGAACAACGGGCTCGCCAGCCAGGTGAGCAGGGCAAAGGTGATGTAGAGCACCCGGATCGGCGTGATCCACAGCGACCAACCCGGCTCGGTCTCCGCCAGGCTGCCCAGCAACCGGTTGCCGAAAAAGCCTCCCATGAAAACGCCCCACCGAACGCCACCCGGCAACTTCTGCATCCAGAGGAAATAGCGGAGCATCACCGCATACACCGGATTCCCGGCCTTGATCGCCTCGACCAGACCGGATCGAGCCCAGTCGTTGGTCGGGTCCAGGCGAAGGCTTTCCTGGAAGTGTCCCATGGCCTCCTTCCGCCGCCCCTGCTCCATCCGCGTCCAACCCAGATTTGCATGCGACAGCGAATCTTCCGGGTGACGCGCCAACGTCCCGTCGATCGTGGTGCCCGCTTCGGATTTCCGCCCGAGCTTGACCAGCGCCATGGCTCGGAGGTTATTGCACAGGACGTGCTCGGGATCGCACTGAAGCCCCGTCTCCGCTGCGGCCAACGCGTCTGCCCAGCGCCCCCGGTCGATCTGGATCGCGGCCAGCATCCCGTGATAGTCCGCATCCTGCGGCTCCAAACGGATCGCCTCGAGGATCGCCGCCACCGCTTCCGGGGTGCGATTTCGATCGGACATGACCCGGGCCATCACGTAGTGCGCGTACGCCAGATCCGGCAACTGACCCATCGCCTCCCGGGCGGCCGCTTCCGCGTCGTCGCGCCGCTCCAATTCCAACAGCGTCTCGGCCAGCGCCGCCCGTGCAAAACCGTCATCGGGCTCCGCGGCAAGGTGTGCGCGGAATTCTTTTTCGGCCATTTCATGCCGGTCCTGCCGTTGCAGGAGGATGGCCCGTTGAAGAGTCGGAGGGAGTGTCATCCGTTGAGGGGAGATTTCGGCGTGATCCAGGGCTGGGGCTCGGGAATGCAGGCCCGCCCAACGTCGTTCAGAGCTTCAGATACTTCAGGATATCGTCGTACACGCCGCCCTGATTCGAGTAGAGCGCGTAGTTCTTCGCCGTGGCGAACCACTCACGGGTGGTCGGCTTCTGGACGCCGGCCGCCACCAGCAGATCCCGGGTCCGGATCGGACTGGTGACACCGGACTTCATTGCCTCCCGGAGCTTGGCTTCAATCGTGAGGTCCACCACTGCCTTGAGGTCGGCACCGGAAAAGCCGTCGCACTTTTTTGCCACCGCCTCGCAATCCACGTCCTCCACCGGCTTTCCCCGGATCAACAACCGGATCACCCCGGCACGGGCCGTCGCATCGGGCGGCGGAACAAAAAGGATCCGGTCGAATCGGCCCGGGCGTCGAAAGGCACTGTCCAGATGCCAGGGTGCATTGGTCGCTCCCAGGATCAGAACGCCCTCGTTGCTCGACTTCACCCCGTCCAATTCAGAGAGGAACTGGTTGATGAGGTGCCGACCCGAGCTGGTCTTCATGTCGGAACGACTGGCACCCAGGGCGTCCACCTCATCAAAGAACAGGACGCAGGGAGCGTTGCGGCGCGCCTGTTCGAACAGCCCGTGGAGATTGCGCTCGCTGTTGCCAATCCACATGTCGAGCACGTCATGGATCCCAACCGAGATGAAACCGGCCTTCACTTCACCGGCCGTGGCGCGGGCCAGATGCGTCTTTCCGCAGCCGGGCGGTCCATACATCAGAATTCCGCCACCCACGCTCTTCCCGTACGCCTTGAACATGTCGGCATGGGTCAGCGGATAGATGATCTTGAGCCGGATCTCTTCCTTGAGCGCGTCCATCCCGCCCACGTCGGCAAAAGTAATCTTCGGTCGCTCCACCTCTGAAGGCGTCCCCTCGTCCGAACCCGCGCCCGTCTGGCGGAGGCGACCATCGATCAACTCGTCGTCTTCCAACTCCAGGTCGTCCCCCGGATCAGGCTCTGCATTTGCCTCCGGCACCGGAACCGCCGGGATCCCGAATCGGCGGGCAAACTCGGGATCGGCAACCGAGCGATCCCGCGCCACACCGAGCTTGTACTGTTCGACCGCCTGCTCCACTTCCCCGATGCCGGCGAGGATTCGCGCGTGA
>JBDNHZ010000276.1:0-5149 GCA_041688515.1 Verrucomicrobiota bacterium | reverse complement strand
CCGACGTGAGGAGGCGGATCCGAGTCGGGCGGGGACGCCCGCGTTGGAGGCCATCGTCATCCGGACGAGGGCCCGCCGCGCGGCGACATGGAGGGCTGGAACGTTGTCGAAAAAATCGACGACTCGGAGTTTTGGAAGTTCGCCTGGGTCATCGATCCGGAGGGAAACAAGGTGGAGCTTTGGCAACCTCCGGCCGGCCAATGATCCGGCCGATCCGCAAAAAATTCCGCGCCAGAAGTGGGATCTGCGGTTCATCGATCAGGCAACTCTGGCCGGACGGATTGAACCGCGGATCCCACCGCTGGCGCGGAGGAGGGGAGCAGGGGCGCGGTCCCGCGTGGCGGGACCGCGCCGGGGTCATTCCGGAGCGTTACTGGACGCTGCGGAAGAACTGGGCGTCAGCGCTCGGGGCGTTGATCACGTAGGGGCTGCTGGCGCCGCCGACGTTGACGAACGGACCTGAGATCGAGGGCGAGGACTGCAGGGTTCCGGTGAAGGAAACCGAGACGCCGGTAGCGGTCGGGGTGAGCGACAGCGAGGGGCGCGGTGCGACGACCTTGACCACGCTGCTGGGGACGTACCTGCCCGGGACGCCGGCGAGCACCCGGAAGGAAGCCGTCATGTCGGCGGCGACCGTCGCGAAGAAGCTGTAGGTCGTGCCGGTGGCTCCGGGGAGGTCGGTGAACCCGGCCCCGTCGTTGCGCTGCCACTGGTAGGTGAATGCCACGGGCGAGCCTTGGCGGGTGACGGTGGCCGCGGAGTTGAACGCGACCAACATCGGAGCGGAGCTGTAGGACAGCTTCAGGTCCTTGATGACCCAGCTCGGGGAGAGACCCTTGGAGCAGTCATCCCAGGCGCCGAGGAACTGGACGACGATCTTGTCGTTCTGGGCGAACGTTCCGAGGATCGCCGTCGTGGTGATGAAGGTGCCCTCGGCGTAACCGGGGGAGTTCTCCATGAACGCGCGCTGATCCTTGATGACGCCATTGCCTTGGATGACCCCGGGGGCGTAGCCGTTGGCGGTGAAGTTCGCGGCCGGAACGTTCGTGAAGCCTCCCCCGTTGACGCTGATCAGAACCTGGCCGCCGTCCCAACGATCCGCCTCGAAGGAATATCGATGGCTGAAGCTCAGGGTCACGGCCTGGGCGACGGGGACGACGTATTCCGCGCTGTTCAAGCGGGAGTCGTAGGGGCCACCGCAGCCGTCCACCGAACCTTCGGCAGTCCAGGTGCCGCTCGCGGCATCATACAGCCAGGGGCCCGGAGGCTCGGGGTCGGTGTTGATCACCGTGAATCCGCCGTCCACCGAGGCGAACGACTGGTTCACGAAGTTGATGGCAGTGGAGGGCAGGACTCCCGTCTGATCGGTCGGCTGCTGGGCGAACACGACATCGACGTTGGGATCCACGTAGGTCGAGAGGAACTGGCCATCGATCGGAGCCAGCGAGGCCGCCGGCGTGGAATCGTTGGCTTCGCGCCAGGCCAGTCGCAGCCAATCGCCGCCGCCGCCCTCCTTGAGGAGCACCACGAAGGCGTACTTCTGGTTGGCCACGAGCCGGATCGGGGTCGCCGTAGTCGCCGTGTCGCCTGAGTCGGGCTCAAAGAACGATCCGCAGCAGCCCAGCTCATAGACGATCGGGGTCGCCGTGGCCGGGTTCGGCGGAACTTCGTTGCTGCTCAGGTAAACGCGGGAAGCGTCGTCGGAGGCGACGAAGAAGTAGTAGTCGCCCGTGGTCGTCGGGGTGATGAACCCGGTCATGCGGGCCATGTAGTTCTCATGGCTGTCGTCCGGGAACACCGTGCGGGTGTCGAACCTGCCGACGAGCGCGCCGAGGGTGGTCGGAGTCCCGGCGATGACCCGGGGATCGGCAAGACCGGCATCGATGCCGGAATCCGCCGCCGAGGGGATGTTGTCGTAGTGCTCGAAACGCACCAGGCCCTGAGCCAGGGCCCAGGAGCTGAAGGTCACCGTGGTGGCGGGGGCGACGGTCATCGCCGGGAGCATCTGATCCTTCACGTTCGAGAGCGTGACCGTGTAAACCGTGCCCGGGGCCTGCGGGGCCGTGGTGAGTTCGACCATGCTGTCGCCGACGTTGCCGGCAGGGGCGACGAGGGTGGCGGCGCTGACGGCCAGACCGGCGATGGTGTAATTGGCCGGGTTCTGGGCCGTGACGGGATCCAGCGGTTCCGAGAACCAGATGCGAGCCTTGTTCAGCGAGACGAGACCGGCCGCGTACAGAACGGTCGGGGCGACGCTGTCGGCAGGGGTCACGGCGACCGTGACCTTGGTGCTGGCGGCGGAGCCGTAGGGGTTGGTGACGACGACATCGTAGTCACCGGCGTCACCGGCGAGCACGCCGTTGATGACAAGGCTCGCCGAAGTCTGGCCGCCGATGGCGACGTCACCCTTGCGCCACTGATAGCTCAAGGGAGGGGTGCCGTTGGCGGCGGCGCTGAGCGCCAGGGTGTAGCCGGCGTACAGGGTGCGGGCAGGGATCGTGGGATTCTTGGTGATCTTCGGCGCGACATTCGCCGAGTAGTAGAGCGACTGGACCTGGGCGGCCGTGAGGGCGTTACCGAGGACCGCGACTTCATCGATGTTGCCGCGGAAGTAGTCGCCAGTGTCATTGAAGATGCCGCCGCCGCCGATGTTGAACAGGAAGTCACTGGCACCATAGCTCTCGATGGTGCCGCCGAGGCGGCCGATCTCCACGCCGTCGGCGTAGAGGATCGTCGAGGTGGTCGTGCCGGTAACGACGAAGTGGCCCCATTCGTTGTCGGCGAAGGGATACGGCGCAACGATATTGGCGCCGCGGGCATTGACGTACAGTTCGATGCTGGCACCGGCCCCGGCGTCACCGAACTCGAGCAGATTGTTCTGGCCGAAGTAACCGCCGCGGGCGCTCTTGACCGCTCCGCGCCGCACCCAGCCCATCAGGGTGAACTCGGTGAGATCATTCATCTGGAACGGCGTTCCGACGAAGCCGGCGGCGCCATTGAAGCCGCCGCCCACGTTGGCGGCGCCGAATCCGCTCTGGTCGGGAGGTTGGGGACCCGCGGCGCCCGCGCGCATTCCGGGGTTGAAGGCGCCATCGTACACGGCACCGGCGCTGCTGCTGTTGGCAGCGATAGGAAGGGTGGTGGGAGGCGTATAGGTGCCTTCGTTCAGGCGGTAGTAGGCCAAGGGCGACTTGGGCGTCACCAGATTCTGATAGGGCGTCGCCGGGGAGGCCGAGGTCCCGTTGGAATAGTGACTGGCCACTTCCGCCGCAGTCAGGGCGCTGGGATAGAGGGCGACTTCGTCGGCCGAACCCGACCACCAGAAGGAACTGTCCGCACGAGCGCCGATGGCGAAGCCACCGGAAGCTCCCGGGACGTAGCTCGGTTGGGTGGCTTCGGCGACCTTGGCTCCATTGACGTACAACTGGGCCAGCGTGTCGTCATATACGGCGACGACATGATACCAGGTGCCGGCAACGGGCGGGCCGCCGCCGGTGATGTTCACCGAGGTGGCCGTGCCGTTGTTGTTGTACATCCGGAGGTTCCATCCGGTGTTGTCCTGGTAGATGAGCCATCCGGTGCGGGGATTCGCGAACTGGCCGGACGAGAGAGGGCAGGTGAGCGCTCCGGCGGCGTTTTCGATGGCCGGGTTCAACCATGCTTCCACGGTGAACGGCGCGGCGGGATGCATTGCCGGCAGGTAGGGCGCGATGGTCGCCGAGTTGGCGGTGCCATCGTAGGAGGCAGCGGTGTCAGGGCTGCCGGCGAGCGCGCCCGCCGTGGGGTGTAACGCGGTGCCCAGATAATAACCCACAGCGGAGTCACCCAACGATCCGAGGTTGAAGGAGACATCCGCTGCGGGCGGTTGGGTGGTCTCACCCAATCGCCAATAGGCGACGGGATTGAGGCTGGATACCGTGGTGGGGTAATCCGCCATCACGGAGGTGGCTGCGCTCGCGAGGAGCACCGCTAGTCCTGACAGTTTCATCAGTTGGCGATTCATGAGTAGTTTCCTTGATTCACGGTTGGTTGGAGTTCCCTGCGAAAGGCTCTCCACCCCTTGCCGATATCAGGCCGGCCGTCAAAAACGTCCCAGCCCGTTGGCGGGCAGTTCTGGACGTACGGACTTCATCGGAAAGTGATATTCCCGTGAATTATCTAACCCATCTTTCGGCCATCGTCCGTCAAGTCAAGGAGCGGGACAATCGAAGCGCAGATTCCTCGAAAACCGGGGAATTTCGGGGCATTTTTGGGGTAATGAATGAGCCGTTTTCATGGAAAACAAAAGAATGGCTCAAGGCAGTCCCTGGATCGGCAAACCAACGCGTCGGCGGGCCGCCAGCATCCCTGTCCGTGGACCCGGCTCAGTGCGCCGCCGGAACTTCGCTCGCGGGTTCTCGACGTCGGTGGAACCAGCGCATGAGCACCACATAGAAGACCGGCGTGAGGAACAGCCCGAAGACCGTGACCCCGATCATGCCGGCGAACACGGCGACGCCCATGGCCTGACGCATTTCCGAGCCGGCACCGGACGACGCCACCAGCGGATAGACGCCGGCGATGAAGGCGATGCTGGTCATGAGGATGGGGCGGAGTCGCAGGCGACAGGCGTCGAGGGCGGCTTCGACGGGATCGATGCCTTCGTCGTACCGGGACTTGGCGAACTCGACGATGAGGATGGCGTTCTTGCAGGCGAGACCGACGAGGACGATGAGGCCGATCTGGGTGAAGATGTTGTTGTCGGTCCCCTTGATCATGACGCCGAGCATGGCACTCAACAGACACATGGGAACAATCAGGACGATCGCCAGGGGCAGGGTGAGGCTCTCGTACTGCGCGGCGAGCACAAGGAACACCAGCAGCACGCAGAGCGGGAATACATAGAAGGCCGTGTCGCCGGCGATGCGCTGTTGATAGGTAAGTTCGGTCCATTCGAACTCCATCCCGGGCGGCATGACCTGTTTCATGACCTCCTCGATGGCGGCCTCGGCCTGACCCGAGCTGTACCCGGGCGCGGCATCGCCACTGAGTTCGGCAGCGGGGTAACCGTTGTAGCGGACGACCCGGTCGGGCCCCGAGATTTCACGGACCCGGACGAGAGATCCGAGCAGAACCATCTGGCCATTGGCATTGCGGACCTTGAGCTGGG
>JBDNHZ010000275.1:0-11076 GCA_041688515.1 Verrucomicrobiota bacterium | reverse complement strand
CGCTGCGGCAGTTCCATGCCAAGCCTCCGCCCACCGACGAAGCGCGCCATTGGCTGAACGAATTCCGTTGGATGGTCGAGGAGTACAAGGTCTCGCTGTTCGCCCAGGAACTGGGCACCGCCCAACCGGTCTCCCCCAAGCGCCTCGACGAAATGCTGCTCCGGGTGAAGAACTCGGACCCGATTCCGTAGCCCCGGGAGAGCCCTGGGACCGCGGGCGTCCCCGCCCGCATCAAACCACAATTCCTGGCTTGCCCGGCAGCGTGACCTCCAGCGCGTAGCGTCCGCCACGGCGTGACACCCGGACGGGTTCCCCGAACGTCTGACTGAGCAGCGGTGACGTCAGACAGCGGTTGAGCGTTCCGGATCCGACCACTGCGCCCTCACGCAGGAGCAGTGCGTGGGTGAAGCAATCGACGATCTCCTCGACGTGATGCGTCACCAGCACCAGGGCCGGGGCACCGGTGCGCCTCGCCAGTCGGCTCAGGAATTGAAGGAAATGCTCCCGCGCCACTGGATCGAGCCCGGCACAGGGTTCATCGAGAATCATCAGGCGCGGGTCCGACATGAGCGCGCGACCGATCAGGATGCGCTGGCGTTCGCCCTGCGAAAGGACGGCCCACGGGCGTTGCTCCAGATGGGAGCACTCGATCTGGGCGAGGATCTCGCGGGCACGCTTGCGATCGGCCCGTTTGGGACGTCCCCAGAAATCGATGATCGCGTACTTGCCCGAGGCAATCGAGTCGAGGGCGGGCTCGGTCTCGGCCATGAGTTGTCGGATCGATGACGACACGATGCCGATGCGCATCCGCAATTCCCGCCAGTCGGCCTGTCCAAAGCGTTCACCGAGCAGATCAATCTCTCCAGCCGTCGGCATCAGATAGCCCGTGAGCGCGGCGAGCAACGAGGTCTTGCCGCAGCCGTTGGGGCCGAGCACGACCCAGTTCTGGCCGGGATCCACCCGCCAGGAAACATCCCGCAGGATCGGCGTTCCGTTGCGCAGGATCCGGAGCGATTGGACTTCGAGGATGGGCGGGTTCACTTCCGGAAGTGCGACAGGATCTTGCCGGGGAAATGGGGAAGTGCGCACACCACTTCCTTCAACATGCGCGGACTCATCTCCGAGGGAACCGTGGCCCGGACATAGGCCCGGGGATGCACCAGATCGGTCGGCAACGGTCGAACCGCCTCGGTGGCCGCAACGAACTCCGGGAGCCGACTGCACCGGACGAAAGCGAAGAGGTTCTGCACATACCACCAGGCGACCGACGGCTCGTTCCAGATCTGCCAGCGAAAGCAGTCGAGTGGGACAAAATCGTTCTTCTCGAAGTGCGGGATCCAGTAGCTGGGCCACTGCTCGTTCACATGGTGCGTCCCGCCCTGGCCGGGGACCGCGGCACTGAAGATCACGACATCACCCAGGCGACAGAGATCCGCAGCAAAGGAAGGTCCGCGTGCGGGGTCGAGGTGTTCGGCGACTTCCAGGCAGTTGACCAGGTCGAACTTCCGGTCGAGCGCCAACGGTTGGGCGAGATCACGACGTTGGAAACGATCGGCCGGGATCAACAGTTGCCCCGGTTGCACCACGTGTCCGTCGATGCCGGTCACATCGCATCCGGCATCCAGATAGGCCTTCGCCCAAGTGCCGGACCCGCAGCCCACGTCCACGACCGTGCTGGCGGGAAAGAGTCGGAGGACGATCGGGACGACGGTTCGGGCGGAGGAATGCGAGTCTTCCTTCAGCGCCTCGTAGTACCGGGATGAGTAGGGCGAGGACATGGCGGGCGGGGTCAGTCGCGACGGTAGGCCTCGGCCAGGAGGGTGACGGGATGGACGACACGGATGCCGACGCCCCGGCTTTGGAGCCCGTTGAGCACCTGGAGCAGGCAGCCGGGATTGCCCGTCGCCACCACGGTGGCACCGGTGGTCAGGATGTGGTCGACCTTGCGCTCGAGCAGTTGGCCGGCCATCTCGGGCTGGGTCAGATTGTAGATTCCAGCCGAACCACAGCACCAACTCGCCTCCGGCAGTTCAACCAGGGTCAGGCCCGGGATCTTGCGCAGCACCTGACGGGGTTGACTGGAGATCTTCTGGCCGTGGCACAGGTGGCAGGACTCGTGGTAGGTGACCGTCTGACTCGGCTGATCGTCCGGCTTCGGTGCCGTGACCCCGATCTTCGCCAGCCACTCGTGGATGTCCTTCACCTTGCTGTCCCAATCGTGGGCCGCCGCGGCGTAGCGTGGGTCGTCGTGCAACAGCTTGTGGTAATGTTTCAGATGCGAACCGCACCCGCCGGCGTTGGTGATGATGGCGTCGAATTGGTTCGGCGGGAACTGGTCGAGGTTGCGCCGGGCCAGTTCACAGGCCAGGTCCCACTCGCCGTTGTGGGCGTGGAGCGACCCGCAGCAGCTCTGGTTCGAGGGCGTGTACACCTCGCATCCGTTGTGCGCCAGTACCTCGGCGGTGTCGCGGTTCACATCCGAAAACAGCAGGTCCTGCGCGCACCCGGTGAGCAGCGCGACCCGATACTTCTTCGCCCCGACCGCCGGCGTGACGGTGTCGATCAATTCGTCCGAGAACTTCGGCTGGACCGTTGGCGTCATGGCCTCCAGTTCCCGCAGACGTTTCGGGAGGAGGCGGGTGACGCCCGACTTGCGCATCACGTCCTGCAATCCGGTTTCCTGCCAGAGTTGCATGGCCTTGCCGACCATCTGCAGGCGGCCGTGGTCCATGAACAGCCACGAAAGCGTCGCCTTCCGGATCAACCCCCGCGTCGGGTTATTGAGGACCCCCTTCGATTCCACCTCGGCCCGGGCATGCTCGAACAGCTCGGCGTAGTTCACGCCGGCCGGGCATGCCGTCATGCAGGCAAGACAACCCAGGCAGAAGTACATTTCCTCGCCGAACGATGGCGTGACCTCCAATCGGTCATCGGCGATCGCCCGCATCAGGGCGATCCGCCCTCGCGGACTGTTGCGCTCGAGTTTGGTGGCGTCGTACGTCGGGCAGGCGGGAAGGCACAGCCCGCAGTGCATGCACTGCTGCACGACGGAATAATCCAGATCCTTCAGGTGCGAACGGGTGGCGGTCATCGCTGTCGGGAAGACGCTACAGACTGCCGGCGCACGGGGGGAGTGCGGAGTTTCGGGATTCAACATCTCCCCCCGGGGTTCTCCTGGGATTTACTTCCCGTCGACAACGCTCGTCCGCGCCCCCTTCACCTTGAGCTGCGCCCCGTAGATCGAAGTGCCGGCGGTGATGAACAGGTAGTCGTGTCCCGTGCCGCCAAACCGGACATTGGCCGTCCAGCCCTCGGGCACGTCGAAGTGCGCGATCTGGCTGCCTTCCCGATTGAACACGGTGACCCCTTTGCCGGTGAGGTACAGGTTGCCGTCGGCATCCAGGGTCATGCCGTCGGAACCCATCTCGCAGAACAGCTTCTTTCCCTGGAGCGCGCCATCCGGCTGGATGTCGTAGCGGTAGGTCTTCCGGGCCCCGATGTCTGCAACGAACAACTGTTTGCCATCCGGCGTGCCCACGATGCCGTTGGGCTGCTTCAGATCCGCCGCCACCCGGCGGGGCGCCGTCCGGTCGGAAGGCAGGAAGTACACGTGCTCGCCGTCCGTCTCAGAGGCACCCCGATTCCAGTACGGACGCTTGTAGAAAGGATCCGTGAAGTACAGGCCACCGTCCGGGCGCACCCAGACGTCGTTCGGACCGTTGAAGAGTTTCCCCTGATAGTCCTTGAGCAACACCGTCACCTTCTTGTCCGGGGCGATCGACCACAGCTCGTTCTTGCCGTCGGCACAGGCGATCAGGTTGCCCTGATGATCAAAGTACATGCCGTTGGCGCGCCCGGCCGGCTTCAACCAGTCGGCGAAGGTCCGGGTCGTGGCGTCCCACCGGACGATCCGGTCGTTGGGTTGATCGGTGAAGTAGATGTTGCCGGCCTTGTCCGCTGCCGGGCCCTCGGTGAACTGATAACCGCTGGCCAGCTTCTCCAGTTTGGCTCCGGGTGCCAAAAGGGGATTGTCGGCGGCCTGAAGGACGCTCGCCAGGACGGCGGTTGCGGCCATGACGGTGCCAAACGCGCGGAAGGGGTGCATGAGGGAGATTTAGAGGGTTCTGCCCGGAAGTTGCGAGTGCCCAGTTCGGCACTTGCCTGGGGCGGGCGCCTCCTGCCATCGCCCTCGCCCGACTGGCATCCGCCTCCTCACGTCGGCAGCTACGAACGGCTCGACGGGGGTAGCTGCCGAGGGAACGAGGCGGACCGTAGACAAGGCACGGCAGGGGAGCATCCGCCTCCTCACGTCGGCAGCTACGAACGGCTCGACTGGGGTAGCTGCCGAGGGAACGAGGCGGACCGTAGTCAAGGCAAGGCAGGGGAGCATCCGCCTCCTCACGTCGGCAGCTACCCCCAAGTGTCGGCGTGCGCCCCCTGCGGTGGGCGCATCCTGACACCGCCCCCCGGGACTGGAATGCGATTCGGGAGGGCGATCACACTTTACAAAGTGTGATCGCGGTCGGGGCCTCGCTCTCCCTGCACCCGGGCGGTTGGGTGGCCGAAGTCATCGCCTCTACGCCGGAGGCGTTTCAGCGACTGGCCCGGGGTGCGCCAAGCGCTGCCCCGGGTCTCACGCCCCAAAATGGAATTTTCCCTCGGAGGGGCTTTCCCACAAATGGCGATTGCCTCCAGAACGATCCGACGTTAGGGGAAAGGCCGTGACCCGTGTGATCCTCGTGCTTCTGGCCTCGTTCGGCTTCGTGCTGATTGGAGCCGTATTGATGATGGTGATGCACCGGCGTCATTTGCGGCAATGGCGTCGCCAGAACCGGATGGTCGATCCCCTCAGTCAGGCCACTTCTGCCCGACGCCGCCTGATTCCCTTTCCCCTTCCCCAGCGCTGGCTGGCCATCCGCTCGTCCAATACCGCCCACCTTCGCGGTGCCTTGGCCCTCCGTGGGAGTGGTCCGACCTGGTCCGAGGCCATGGCCCGAGCCCAGGAACGATCGTTGTTCCTCTCCGCCCCGGTGGACGGGTGGACCCTGGTCATCGGGGGTGCGCTCCCGGATCCCGAGGTCGACGTCGATCAGTTGTACCGGTTCCTCGTCGACCTCAGCCGTGAGACCGGCGAAGTGCAGTTCTTCACCTCGGATCGGGTGCTCGGGTTTCACGGGTGGGCTCGGTTGCGGGATGGTCGGGTGCTCCGGGGCTACGTCTGGGCCGGGGAAACGCAGTGGAACGAAGGACGGATGACGCTGGACGAACGGTTGCTTGGATTGCGCTGCCGGGATTATGGCGCTGAGGTTGAACCGTTGGCCTATGGCGAGTTGGCGGCAGAACACACCAACGCCGAACGGGTCCCCCTCCTTGCCCGCCAGTGGGGAATCGACCTCGCCACCGCCACCGAAGAACTCCTCCAGCAGGAAAGTGTCCGCTCGGACGACCAGGGGTTGCTGTAGGTCCCAACCGGGAATCGCCTGGGGCCGCGGCCGGCCTAAGACTTGATATCCCGCACGCTGAACACCGCGACGCCGCCGGCGAAGAAGGTGGCGTTCATTCCCACCAGCAGGAACAGGGACTCGCCAATCCGACCCCACTGGATCGGTTCGCCGTAAAGTTGTTGCCAGAGGTTCAAGTGATAGGTGAGGAACCAGGGCTTCAGTTCCGCAAACCATGGAATGTTCATCATGATGAAGCTCAGAAACACCAGCGACAGGGCCAGGATGGTGGCGGCCGCCGGCTTCACGTTGAAACACCCGAAGAAGAAGGAGAGCCCCATCACCGACATCGCGGCCAAGGACATGAACACATGGGCGGCGGAGAACCGGATCAGACCTTCGCCAGCTTCGAACACGGCGAATGATTCCCCCGGAAAGAAGTAGAAGAGGCCACCCCACTTGAAACAGGTGACGCCGAAGAGCAGTCCCGTCAGCCCCAGCATCAGGCAGAGCAGGGCGGAAAAGATCGCGCCGGCAATCCATTTGATCGCCAGCAGTCGGAGGCGCGAGATGGGCCGGGCCAGGATCAGTCGCAGGGTTCCGTCCTCGGCTTCCTTGGCCACGAGGTCGCCTCCGACCAGCGCTCCGAACAAAGGCAACAGGATGATCGCCAGCCAGAAGTTGGTGAAGGTGGCCGCGGTCAATGGGGAGAGGAACCGGGCCATGTCATAGCCATTGCTCTCCAGCATGCGGCCCATGTCGGCCGACGCCCGCGAAAAGCGGAACACCAGCACGATCACCACCTGGGCCAGCAGGAACATGGCAAACCCGATGTAGGTCCGCTTCTTGCCGAAGAGCTTCCACAGTTCATTGCGGAGTTGGAGAAGGAGCATGGGGAATGGGGGAGTCGAGAATTAGGACGCCGACACGCACGCCTGGGGCTGCGGCCGTCCTCGGCCGCTCGGGAGGCAGGGAGGAAGAGGCGGGGAGGAAGAGGCGGGTGAGTTTCGAGGGAGGGACAAGTCCTTGGAGGGACGAGCTCCGCGAGTCCGAAACTCGAGAGCGCGGGAGTACGGACTCGGAGAACTCGTTCCTCCAGAGGGTTTGTGGGTTCGAGGCGGGCGAGGACGCCAGCGGCCCCGGGCCTGGCAGCGTGCCGGGGTCACGGTGCCTTCCCTCCGCCGCCCTGATCCAGGCGGGCCGCCTTGACCAGGGAGAGGTAGAACGATTCGAGGGTCTGTTGTTCGCGGACGATTCCGTCAATCTCGAAGCCAAGTTCCACCAGACGTCGAACGACCCCGCTGACGTTCCGCTCCGGTGCCAGCAGCACGGCGTTGGGCGGTTCGATCGCCGTGATCCAGCCCTCAGCTTGAAGCAGCTTCGCGGCGGCGTCGAAGCGATCGACCTGAAGCGTGACGCGGGCCTGGGCCTGCCGGGTCTCAGCCAGCGTGCCGTCGAACACCTTCTTCCCTCCGTGGATCACCGCGATGCGGGAACAGAGTTGCTCCACTTCACTGAGCAGGTGCGAGGAAAGGAGGATCGTCAGGTCGAGTTCGCGATGGAGTCTCCGGATGGTCTCGCGCATCTCGTGGATGCCCTCGGGATCCAGTCCGTTGGTGGGTTCATCCAGGATGAGAAGCTCGGGCCCGGGCAACAGCGCCTGCGCCAGAGCCAGGCGCGCGCGCATGCCATGGGAATAGGTGCGGACGCTGGAATCCTCGCGCCCGGCCAGACCCACCCACTCGGCGACTTCCTGGATGCGTTTGGCCGGAGTGGGGGCGGTATAGGTCGAGAGGATCTCCAGGTTCCGACGTCCGCTGAGGTAATCGTAGAAGATCGGGGTCTCGAAGATCGCTCCCACCCGCTGGAGGGCGGCGTGGCGCGA
The DNA here is from genome assembly GCA_041688515.1 of Verrucomicrobiota bacterium. Classification (GTDB taxonomy): domain Bacteria; phylum Verrucomicrobiota; class Verrucomicrobiia; order Limisphaerales; family UBA9464; genus UBA6176. The sequence goes on along the minus strand of JBDNHZ010000275.1, from coordinate 3,750 downwards.
CCGGGTGACATCATGGCCGCAGACGTTGACCGTGCCGGAGGTGGGCCAGACCTGGCCGAGGAGCATCCCGATGGTGGTGCTCTTGCCGGCCCCATTGTGGCCGAGCAATCCGAAGATCTCGCCGCGCGGGACCGACAGGTCGAGCGTGTCGACGGCGGTGCGTCCCCCGAAGATCTTGGTCAGTTGATGAAGGGTGATCATGGAGGAGAGGAAGACTCGGAGGTCACGGCGTTCCAGGAACGGGTTCTGTTTCCAGAGTGAAGAAAGTCTTCACGGCGCCATCGGCGTAGAGGTGGTTTTTGCCGCGGCCAGGCCCACGGGCGGCGTGGAAGTCGGCCTTGTCGCTGAACAACGCCACTCCGTTGGCTTTCAGGTCCAGGCCCATGAGCCGGGGATGCTCGGCGCTCTGACCGTTGAGCAGGAAGTTCCAGAAGTAACTGGAGCCGGTCTGTTCGTAGATCCGCTGACGATCGGAGGGACACCGCAGGACGTTCGTGTTGCCCAGGCCCGGTCCGAGCACCTGTTCGACCGCATTGGTCACGACGGCGTTGGTGTCGGAAGACCGGTTGGCCATGACGGGAAACAACTGGTGGTGATCGTCCAGATACAACCGCAGGGCGATCCCGACCTGACGCAGGTTGGACAGACAGGCGGTGGCCCGGGCGGACGCGGTGGCCTTGCCGAGGGTGGGAAGGAGCAGTCCTGCCAGGATTGCCACGATGGCGATGACCACCAGCAGTTCGATCAGCGTGAAGGCCGCCCGACGGCAATGGGAGAGGACGCTGTTCATCGGGGACCACCCGGACGGCGTCGACGGAAGCCGCCGCCCGTTTCCATCGATCGCTGGAGTTCTTCCACCAACGGTTGGAGTTGGGCCTTGGTGTCGGCCGAACCTTCATCCATGAAGGTCTTCAGCCCCTTGGAAACCAGACGCTCGCGGGCCTCGGGCGGAAGGCTGGCGAAGGGATCCTCCCCGGCACCGCCCGTGCCACCGGCTTCGCCCGGACCCTCGGTCTGCAAGCGGGCCTCACGGAGGCGTCGAAGCGAATCCTCCAGCGTGCGACGTCGCTGCGCTTCTGGCATCTGTTCAAAGGCGGACATCATCTGGGTGATGCCGGTGGGAAGCGTGAGATCCAGCAACTCCGCCTTCTCCGCCTCGGTCATCTGCTGAAGCCATCCCCGCCATTCGGACGCCATGCGCGCTTCCCGGCGATCGTCCGGCTTGAGCCGGTTGAGCATGTCGGCCAGTTGTCGAAGCACCCGACGTCGTTCCTCGGGGGAGAGCTTGGAGAGGTCCGTGGACTGGAGCAGCGCGCGGACCTTGTCGGGCGTGGGCTTCAGATGACGCACGACGGCGAATCCGGCGAGCGCGAACAACCAGGCTGCCACCAGGCCGGCCAGCGCGAACCACAGCGGTCGTAAACGGGGAGACACGGACCGGCACCGTAGGTTTGGTCGCCGGATTCCACCAGTGGAAAGCCCGCCGGCCGGAGAGGCAAAAGGCGAGGGTCTTTCGCCCAATGCCCGCGGAGAGCGATTCGGTCCTTCCCCTCTCTTGCTTCCTCTGTGAACCCCGGAACCTTTACCCTGAAACGTAAAACCATATCGTCACCCATCTATGAAGACCACCGGCCACCCGTTCTGGCCCGATGACCTTTCGTTCTCAGACTCCCGCGTCTTTCCCGGTCTCCCCGCTTCCAGGTACCTCACCGATATCTACCTTCTCGCGCTCGCTGTGAAGCACGGGGGCCGCATCGCCACGTTCGATGCCGGCATGGACGCCTCCCTCATCCCCGGCGGCCCGAGGGCTTCCCACCTGATCCCTTCGGTTTGATGCCGTCTTCGGGGAACGGGATTGCCCGGGGCGTGTGCCCCGCCTGGACAGTCGGGGTCCTTCGGCGCCCGTAGCAAAGCTGGATCGAGCATCCGCCTTCCAACGGCCGACTCTTTCGCGATTGCCGTCGCGATTGCCGTCCTTGCACAGGGCTTCACGGTGCCCGGATCGTCCCTCGCTTGAACAGAGGCGCCCTTCAGTGGCTGGTTTTCGACCGCCCCGTGACAAACAAGCCGTCTCCTCTCCCGATCGGAGGGCTGACGAAGTGATGCCTCAATTGACGACAAGCTGGGAAGCTGGGAAGCTGGCGATATGAAAACAACGATGGATTTGCCGGATGAACTGATCCGGGAAGTCAAATTGCGCGCGGTCGTGCAAGGGCGAACCGTGAAAGATCTGGTGGCCGAGTATCTAAGCCAAGGGCTCGGCCTGACCCCTCGCGGAGGTGCGAAAAAGCCGGCGACCAGCGCCATGGTGATAATCGGTGCGCACGGCCTCCCGGTGATTCGCTGCGCGCCCAACGCCCCGGCCACTCGGATGAGCGTGGAGGAACTGCTCAAACTCGAACAGGAAGCCCAACTAAGGGAGGACATGCAGCGTGCCGGGATCACTCTTTGACACGAACGTCTGGATCGCGGCGGTCTTCACCACCCACGCTTTTCACCGTGAGGCTCAGCAAGCCTTGCAGGGGAGTACGTCCGCGCATCCGGCAGTCTTTTGTCGCTCCACGCATCAGAGCTTCCTGCGTCTGGTTTCCACCCCGGCATTCGTGAAGACCTACGGCGCAGATGCCATGACCAATCACGATGCCTTGGTGGTCCTGGAAGCATTGCTTGCCCTGCCACAGGTTTGTGAACGAAAGGAACACCCGGGAGTGATGGCTCTCTGGCATCGTTTGGCCTCTCTGAATACCGCTTCCCCAAAAGTCTGGATGGATGCTTATCTCGCCGCCTTCGCCCTCTCTGGCAGGCTGCGGTTGGTGACCCTCGATCACGATTTCAAGAACTACGAAACGCAGGGGCTGGATTTGCTGCTGCTGAACCCATGAGACGTCCACCCCGTCAATTCCTGAACAAAGCGACCGGAGGCAGACAGGTTGTCGGCGGCAACGAGCGCCATCGCAAACTCCGACGGCGTGGTTGACCACGGAGGGAGAACTCGATGCCATGCGTTTCCCCCATTCAGGGCCGTCGGTCTTTGTCCGGGGTCCGATGGCCCGGTTGTGATCCAAGTTCTCCCAAGCTAAGTACTGTTACCGATTGCTTTGTGGTCTTGAGGTAGAGCCAAGCAAGCTTGCCGCCTACGCGAAAGCGCGCGTAATCTCCTCCAGTCGGGCCGCACTTCACCAATGGTATCAATGGTTTTGTGCAGTGACCGAGTGTCTCAATAGCAGTGGTTTGCGCCCGTAGCTCAGTTGGAGAGAGCATCCGCCTTCTAAGCGGACGGTCATTGGTTCGAATCCAATCGGGCGCACCATTCCCACTTTTATTCCGGAAGCGCTGCCGCCCCCGGCCGCTTGGCGGACGAGGCCCCGTTGAAAAAGCCGGGGAATTCGTGCCGGGAATTGCCGGTTGTCAAAGTCCCGGGGCGCAGGAACGCTTTTGAGCCTGATCCTTCCGGACTTTCCACCGACCGCGTTGTTGGGGTTGGCCGCCGAGGTCAGGCAGACCCTCCCATGAAGACCTCTCGAACCTGGAACCCCGTCGGCCAGCGAGTGCGCTTGAGCCGGGTGTGGTTGACCATCGCTTCGGCGTTGCTGGCGCTTTTCTCCCCCGTCGTCCGGGCCGTCTGTCTACCGGTGCCGGCGGGAGCTTCCTGTCAGCGCCGTTCTGAAATCCGACTGATTCTGCTGGTTTGAAATCCACCCCGATGTGGGTCTTCTTGGCGGCGTCTTCTTCAGTCTCCAGCGCCAGCTT
>JBDNHZ010000274.1:0-11567 GCA_041688515.1 Verrucomicrobiota bacterium | reverse complement strand
GCGCTGCGGGAACCCAGACACGTCCAGGATCAATGCAGGCAGCAACTGCCCGCAGCCACATCCGGGCTCAGATACGGGATGACCAGCGCCATTCCCCGCAGCACCAGAAGCACCCCCAACAGACCGAGCGACACCGGGATCAGACGTTGCAGGCGCAATCGGAGACCCATCGGGATCACCTGCCCGCCCAGGCTCAATCCGAGCATCATCGGAACGGTCCCAAAACCGAAAAGACCCATGTAGAGAAGACCGCTTCCCATTCCCCCCGTTGCGACCGCACCGGCGCAGGCGGCATAGACCAGCCCACAGGGCAGCAAGCCGTTGATCAAACCCAGCACCGCCAGAGAACCCAGGGACCGTCGTTGCAGCCACCACGCAAGCCAGCCTTTCACCCGCGTCACCCATCGATTGAGCGGCGCCGCCGCTGCCGCCCAGCGCGAGGCCACCAGCCCGGACAGGATCAACACCCCGGCCCCGATGGACACCCACTGTTGAATCCCCGCCAGTGCAAGGGATCGGCCCATGAGCCCAAATACGGCACCGAGCCCCATATAGGTCACCAAGCGTCCGGCCTGATAGAACAGTCGTCCCGCGACGAACCCGGCCATTCCACGGCCCGGATGCGGCAGTGCGATCGCCAACGGACCGCACATCCCCGCGCAGTGCAGGCTTCCCGCCAATCCCAGAATGAAGGCCGTCCAGAGCATGATCTCCCTTGTCTGAAATCAGCGCATCCGACTCGGCTCAGGAGACCCACCCGGCGGCAATACGAGGGCATCGTCCATGGAGTATTCCAGGCCACCGGACGTCCAACGCACCCGCGCGCGCCACAGGCCCGGCTCCAGGTCCGTCAGGGAAACCACCTGTCGTCCCTCCGCCGAGGGAGTCAGTTTCACCACGCGATCCCTGCCCGCATCGGAAGGCCGGTAGAGTTGGACGGTGCCGAGCGACAGCGTCCCGAGGTGCGACACCGGAATCCGGACGGTCAGTTCCCTACCGGCCACATCGGCCGTCACGGCCGCTGAGGTTCCCAAAGAATGGGTGCGCTCAATCCGATTCATCTGCGTCTGATACCGGATCTCCTCCTCGTAATAGTCCGGGCGCACGAGATCGTTCTGCTGACCCACGGCGAAGGCGATGAAGCCGGCGACACAACCGGCGAACACGACCAGGAAGGCCGTGATCCCGATCGGCCAGGGATCCCATCGACGGGACGGCCGAACGGGGGCTGCCGAGGGAACATTCACAAAGGCGGGGATGGGGGAATGGATCATGATTTGAAAGGGAAGGTGCTTTAATGTTTCTCGCGTCCAGGCCCAACGAAGACGGACTTCACCGTCTCGATCTTCTTGCCCAGGGAATAGACGCCGATTTCCAAGGGCGTGTGACGGCCATGCATGTGCTCGGATTCCAGTTCAACCAGGATCGAACGCTCGCCGAGCTTTTCCTTGGGGATCGTCCAACCTTCGCCGCCCATGACGCGGATCCGGCCCTCGACATTCTCTAGACGGAACTCCACCGGGATGTCGTGGGAGGTCTTGTTGACCACCTTGACCGTATAGAGATTGCTGAACCGATCATCGGGCAACTTCTGGAACAACCCGCCCGGCGCGCGCAACAACAGGGTCTCCACATCCGCCCGGGTAAAGACCAGGAACGCCAGCAGGCAGCCGAGCGCCGTCAACAGGACCGAGTAACCGATCATCCTGGGCGTGATCCGGATGGGTTCACCCTTCTGGATGCCATTCAACGAGGCGTAGCGCACCAGGCCACGCGGACGCCCGATCTTGTCCATGATGGTGTCGCAGGCATCGATGCAGGCGGTGCAATGAACGCATTCCATCTGGATTCCGTTCCGGATATCGATGCCAGTCGGGCACACCGCGACGCACTGGCGGCAGTTCACACAATCGCCGAATCCTTCGGACTGACGCGCCGCGGCGGTCTGTTCCTTCTTCCACGGTGCCCGGCCCTCACCGCGCTGGTGGTCGTAGGCGACGACGATGGTGTTCTCGTCGAGCAAGGCAGATTGAAACCGCCCGTAAGGACAGATGAAGGTGCAGGCCTGCTCACGGAACCGGGAGAAGATGCCGTAGAAGATCAGCGAGAATCCCACCATGAACGACAGACCGGTCACATGATTGCGCGGGTCATCCCGGATGAGATGGAGGAGGGCGTCGCTTCCGATGATGTAACTGAGCAGGGTGTTCCCAACCAGGAACGACAGGGCCAGGAAGAGCGAGTGCTTTGCCCATTTCCTCAGGATCTTGTCGACCGTCCACGGCCCGGCGTCACGTGCCTTGGCAACCGGCCCATCCCCCTCGATCCAGTACTCAATCTTCCGGAACACCATTTCCATCATGACCGTCTGGGGACAGGCCCAACCGCACCAAAGACGGCCAAAGGCCGTCGTGAAAATGAGGATGCAGGTGAAGAACACCAGCATCGAGACGGCGAAGATCACCGTGTCCTCTGGCCAGAAAATCTGGCCCAGGATCGAGAACTTCCGCTCGATGATGTTCATCATGAGCAATGGATTTCCACGGATCCGGATGAACGGTCCGGAGAACATCGCCACCAGGAGCAGCCAGGCGAACCACTTTCGGTAGTCATGCAATCGACCCGACGGCTTCCTGGGATAAAGCCAGCGACGGCCGCCGTCCTTATCGGCCGTCGCGATATGATCACGAAAATCCTCCCAGTTGACCTCCTGCGACGCCCCAAGACTGACGTGAGGATCACTGTTTTCAGGCTCTGGTGGCTTGCTCTTCATGGACAAATGAAACCGCGTTCGGACATCGGTTGATTGCGTCGCTTCCGTCCCGTTCCGCATCTGCGTCCTCTGCGAATAAGGCCGCCTGCTGCCAGTTCACTCGAACTCGCTCGGCTTCTCAGGCTGCTGTTCGTTCTCAGGCGGCTTCGGGCTGGGAGGTTTGCTGCCCCGGAGCGTGTAGATATAGGAAGCCACCGCATGGATCTCACTGGGCTTGAGCTGATCCTTCCAAGCCAGCATTCCCTTCACCGGGAACCCATTCACGATGATCTTGAGGTTGTCCGAGAAATTGGCTCCGTGGATCCAGTAGTCATCGCACAGATTGGGCCCCACCAACCCGCCGCCATCGGGGCGGTGACAGGGGGCGCAATAGGTATCGTAGGTCTGGTGACCCTGGGCGAGGACCACCTCATCCTTGGCGGGTTGCAGGTCCGCCAGGGTTGCCTCGAACTTCTGTTGTGCCGCCAGCTTGATGGCGTCCCCCGCAGCGGCGTCCTCACGGTACTCAGCGGCCTGGAGCGTGCCCATGTTGAAAACATGGTAGTACAGCATATATCCGGTGGCGTGGAGGGTGCAGAGAACAAACAGCCATACCCACCAACTCGGCAGGTTGTTGTCCAGTTCCCGGATGCCATCCGCTTCGTGGTCCAGCAGCAGCGGATCCTTTGGTTCCTTGGAATCATTCATGGCGGGCCTCTGTGGTCGCAGCAGTTGCGGCATTGTCCTCGGCCAGGGGCAACGCGCCCATGTCCTGCAGGAAGGGGCGGCGCAACCGGAAGGCCCGGTACATCGCCAACCCGAAGACGGTGAAGAACAGGAGAACCGAGACGACGCCATAGAGGCCGACGCCACCGATCTCCATCAGGGTATCCTTGATCATGGGGAGTTCTGGGGTTCAGGGTTGCACCGAAGCCGTCACGGCCGGTGCGGCAGTCGCAGTTTTGATGTCCGTGCCCAACCGTTGCAGGTAGCCGATCAACGCGATGATCTCGCTCTCTGGACGCGCGTCGTTGACGGCGCCCGTCTTGAGGTTGGCAACGATGGTGGCGGCCTGGGTCTGCGCGTCCTTCTGGGCGGTGGCCTCCAGACCGGCGGGGTACGGCACACCCACCTTGCGAAGGGCTCCGATCCGAGAAGGCAGCGAGCTCAGGTCCATCTTCTGGCTCAACAGCCACGGGTAGCGCGGCATGATGGACCCCGGTGAGGTCGTCCGCGGATCTTCCATGTGATTGTAGTGCCAGGCGTCGGGATACTTCCCGCCGATGCGGTGCAGGTCCGGTCCGGTCCGCTTCGACCCCCACAGGAAGGGATGATCAAAGACAAACTCGCCGGCCTTGGAGTACTCGCCGTAGCGCTCGGTCTCCGAGCGGAAGGGGCGGATCATCTGCGAATGGCAACCCACACATCCCTCGCGGATGTAGAGATCCCGACCGAGGACTTCCAGCGGGGTATAAGGCTTCACCGAGGAGATGGTCGGCACATTGGATTTCACCAGGTACATGGGAATGATCTCGACCAGTCCGCCGATGAGGATGGCGATGGCCGATCCCACGGTCATGAGGAGGGGCTTGGATTCGAGCCAGCGATGACCGGTGCCGGCCGGATGGGCGGCATCGACCTCGGGGGTCAGCGCGGCCGCCTGAGCCTCGACGTCGGGGACGAACTGTCCGCTTTTCGCCGTGCGATAAAGGTTATAGGCCATCAGGACGGTGCCGACGATGAACAGGAGTCCACCGACCGCCCGGAGCCGGTACATCGGGATCAATTGGAGCACCGTCTCCAGGAAGTTCGGGTACTGGAGGAATCCATCGGCGGTGAACTGCTTCCACATGAGGCCCTGGGTGACGCCGGCCCAGTACATGGGGATCGCGTAAAACATGATGCCAACGATGCCGATCCAGAAGTGGTAATTGGCCAGCTTGATGGACCAGAGCTTGGTGTTGTAAAGGCGAGGAAACAGCCAGTAGAGCATGGAAAAGGTGAGGAACCCGTTCCAACCCAAGGCACCGGTATGCACATGGGCGATGGTCCAGTCCGTGTAATGCGACAGGGAGTTGACACTCTTGATCGAAAGCATCGGCCCTTCCAACGTGGCCATGCCGTAGGCGGTCACAGCCACGACCATGAACTTGAGCATCGGTTCTTCGCGAACCTTGTCCCAGGCCCCGCGAAGCGTCAGCAGACCATTCAGCATCCCACCCCAGGACGGGGCCACCAGCATGATCGAGAAGGCCATGCCGAGGGACTGCGCCCAGTCCGGAAGGGCGCTATACAGGAGGTGATGCGGACCCGCCCAGATATAGAGGAAGATCAATGCCCAAAAGTGGATGATCGAAAGCCGGTAGGAGAACACCGGCCGGTTGGCGGCCTTGGGCAGGAAGTAGTACATCAGGCCCAGGTACGGGGTGGTCAGGAAGAAGGCCACGGCATTGTGTCCGTACCACCACTGCACCAGGGCATCCTGGACACCGGCATACACCGAGTAGCTCTTGAACAGGCTGGCAGGAACGGCCAGCGAATTGGTGATGTGCAGCACCGCGACCGTGATGGAAGTCGCAATGTAGAACCAGATTGCCACGTACAGATGCTTCTCGCGGCGTTTGACAATCGTCCCGAACAGGTTGATCGAAAACGCCACCCACACCAGCGCGATGGCGATGTCGATGGGCCATTCCAGCTCCGCGTATTCCTTGCTGCTCGTCATCCCCAGCGGCAGCGTCACCGCCGCCGCGACGATGATCGCGTTCCAACCCCAGAAGTTCACCCAACTCAGCGCATCACTGAACATGCGCGCCTTGCACAGGCGTTGCAGGGAGTAATAGATCCCCATGAACATCCCATTGCCCACAAACGCGAAGATCACCGCATTGGTGTGCAACGGCCGCAGCCGACCAAAGGTCGTGTATTGCAAGGCGAGATTGGCATCCGGCCAGAACAACTGGACCGCAGCCAGGAGACCGGCCGACATGCCCACAATCCCCCAGATCACCGTCGCGATGGCGAAGGCCCGGACGATCCGGTTGTCATATCTGAATGTTTCTATCTTCATCGGCTCTTTCCATTTTGGTTTTGAAATCGCTCGGCCTCGGGGGCCTTTACCGTCCCGTCGTCGGTCAGAACCCGCATCGACGGGGTGCAGGTGTCTTCAAACTGGCCTCCCCGCACGGCCCAGATGAACGCCCCCAGAAACAGGGCCGCCACGATCAGGCTCAGCGGGATGAGGATGAGGATGACGCTCATGGCTGCTTCGCTTCCGTTGGCATGGACTCCCCCGGCGTTGGACTGATCTGGCTTCCCGTCACCCCGGACCGACGCGCCACCCACTCGGTCAATCCGCAGGCCACCACCACGACCGACACCGAACTCAGCGGCATCAGCACGGCGCACACGATCGGCGACAGCTTCCCGCTCGCCGCAATCGCCAGCCCGATCACGTTGTAGGCGGTCGAAACGAGGAAGCTGATCCGCACCACGCGGACCACCCGCCGGGAGAAGTCCAGGACCGCCCCGATCCGCGGGACCTCGCCCCCCTGCAGGATCACGTCGCTGGCCGGGGAGAAGGACGCCACGTCTTCCGTGACCGCCACCCCGACGTCTGCCTGCCGGAGTGCGCCTGCGTCGTTCAATCCGTCCCCGGCCATCAACACCCGACGGCCCGATTTCTGGAGATCCCGGATGAAGGCCAGCTTGTGCAGTGGCCCCTGGTTGAAGTGCAACCGTCCACCCCCTCCGAACAGGGTCGTGAACCGTTCCCGCTCGCGTTCGTTGTCCCCGCTCAGCAGGGCCAGTTCATAGCGTCCGGCAAGGGACTTCAGCAGGGTGTCAGTCTCCGGCCGGATCTCTCCGCCCACCGCGAATTCCCCACGGTACGCCCCGTCCACGGCGATCACCACGCGACTGCCGCGAACCGGGACTTCGGGAACCGCCGCTCGCTCGCGCTCGACCCAGGCCGGGGACCCGATCCGCAGATGGCGTCCGTCCACCCAGCCTTCCACACCGCACCCGGTCACTTCCTGGAATCCCGTCACGTCCACCGGCGCCAGACCCCTCGCTGCGAGGGCATCCGCCACTCTTCGGGCCAGGGGATGGATCGATTGGGCGGCGATGGCGCGAACGGCAGCGGCTTCGGTCGCCGAGAGTTCCGCACCGGACGCCCCGCTCCACCGGACGTCACCGGTGCCCGTGGAGGTCAGCGTGCCGGTCTTGTCGAAGACCACGGCGTCGATCCGGGCCAGGGCCTCGATGACCTCGGGGTTGCGGAGGAAGATCCGTCGTCGGGCGAGGACGCGTTGGGCGGAACCCAGCGTGAACGGGGCCGCCAACGCCAGGGCGCAGGGACAGGCCACGATCAGAACCGAGATGAAGGCCTTGAGACCGCGGGCCACGTCGAAGGGCATCCAGGCCAGCGCCGCCGTGACGGCCACTCCCAGGATGATCCAGGTGAAGCGCCGGCTGTAGAGATTGGTGAGAGTGCCGAAGGCATCATCCTTGGATTTCCGGAAGGCTTCCTGGTTCCAGAGATCGGTCAGGTAGCCTTGATTGACCGCCTTGACCGTCTCGATCTCGATCGCGCCGCCCAGCTGACGCCCCCCCGCGTGCAGCCGTTCGTCTGCGCCACGGGCGACCGGCTCGGCCTCGCCCGTGACGAAGCTGTAGTCGATCATCCCCGCGCCCGAGACCAACCGCGCGTCGGCCGCCACCAACTCGCCGTGACGCACCACCAGACGATCGCCCACGGCGACTTCGACCAGCGACACCCGCTCCTCGACGCCCGCGCGACGCCGGATCACGGACAGCGGGAAAAAGGATCGGTAGTCCAGGTCAAAGGCCATCCGATCGAAGGTCTTTTGTTGGAAGATCCGTCCGATGTTGAGGAAGAAGAGCAGCCCGGCGAGGGAGTCGAAATAGCCCTCGCCCGTTCCGCTCAGGACTTCCCAGGTGCTCTGTCCCCAGATGGCCACGATGCCGAAGGCAATGGGCACCTCGATCGGGATCTGCCGGAGCTTCAGCGCCCGCCACGAGGCCACCCAGTAATCCCGGGCACTCACGGTCACCACCGGGATGGAAAGCAGCAGGCTGAGCACCCCGAACAGCTTCAGGAACGAGGGAGCACTGACCGAATCCAGCCCGAGATAGATCGCCAGGCTGAACAGCATGGTGTTGCCGAAGGCGAACCCGGCGATGCCGGTCTGCAACCAGAGCCGTCGGGTCAGCGGGTTCACCGGCGGCTTCTCCAGATCCGCCAACCGCAGTTCCGGCGGGTAAGCCAGCGAATCCAGCAGCGCGGCGACTTCCGACAGCTTCAGCACCGTCGGATCGAAGGTGATCACCGCCTGTTTGCGCGGGAAATGGACAATCGACTTGCCAATGCCCGGCTTCAGCCGAAAGAGGTTTTCCAGCAGCCAGACACAGGCAAGGCAATGGATGTGGGGCAGGTGAAAGGTCACCCGCGTCGATTGGCCGTCATCGAAATCGACGAACCGGCTCCGCACCTCGGGAGTGTCGAGGAACCGAAAGGCTTCCGTGATCGTCCCGGCCTCGACCCGGGCCCGCACGCCATCGCCCAGCTCGTAGTAGCGGACGAGGCCAGCTTCGCTCAACAGCTCGAACACCGTCTGGCATCCGGCGCAGCAGAACTCGCGTCCGCCTTGGGCATGCCTTCCGGGCACGCAGGCCGTGCCGCAGTGGAAACAGGCCATTGCCTCCTGTTTCGCCGCCACGCCCGTCACCGTTGAGAATTCTGCCGTCGCTTCCATGAGTGACCGTTGCCGGTCACCCGCAACATCCCGGACCCCTGCCACCAAGGCATGCTGTCCGTTGCCCGACCCTGACCAAAATTTGGCCGGTGTCCTTCCTCCCGGAGGAGTTGCAGATCGACCACCCCTCCGAAGTCGGGATTGATTTTGAGGCGGGACACCCGGGGCATCGGGACGTTCCCAGCCTCTCCTCACGATTCAAGGATGCGCCCAGCATCACGTTTTCGTTTGCAAAGCCCACCCCCCTGCTAGCCTGCCCGCATGAGTTTGGAGCAACTGGAGCAGACCCTGCTCAAGCTTCCCCGCGAAGATCGGCGTCGCTTCGCCGATTGGTTCTATGCGCACGAAGCCGAGATTCTGACCCAAGACGAGGACGAGGAGGTCCACCCCTTGGTCCGAGCGGAGATCTTGAGGAGGAGTGCCGAATTGGAGGCCGATCCCAGCCTCGCCATTCCCGTCACCGACGAATGGTTCGAAGAACTGAAACGAAACCTCGTCGATGCCCGCCCTCGTCAAGCACCCGTCCGTTGATGGCGACGTTCAGGAGACGGTCCTTTGGTATCTCCCCCACGATCCGGCAGTCGCGATTCGACTGGTGGACGAGGTTCGGTTTGCCGTGCGATCAGCAGCGGAGGATCCCCTTCGTTTTTCCGTTCGATTTGCCAACGTCCGCCGCGTGCGGTTGCCTCACTTTCCTCACAGCGTGTTTTTTACGGTAAGCCGTGATTCCGTCCTGATCCTCGCGGTCCTGCACGGGGCGAGGGCCGTCGAACGTCTGGTTCAGGGCCGAGCTTCGGGCGGTTGATCCCATGCACCGGTTCCCTGGTTCGCCGCGGCGAGTTTCGCCGCGCCTCCGGGCTCGCCAATCCAACCGTCCCCGACGTTTCATGGACCCATGCCCGGCTTTGTCCTCTTCCGCTCCGTGTTGGCAGCCGTCTCGATGCTCGTCGTGCCCGCGCTTTTTGCGGCGGAGACCGGGGATGAAAGCCCGCCGCCCTGGCCGGGGGATGCCTGGCGCGCGGAGCATCGCATCATCGATCTCCACCAGCACATCAACGGCACGGAAGAACACGTCCGGCGCGCGGTGAAGATCATGGACCGGGTGGGGATCGGGGTAGCGGCCAACCTCAGCGGCGGAACGGTCACGTCCAAGGACGGTCAGCCGTCCGCCTTCGAGAAGCTTCAAACCCTCGGCAACCGCCTCGCTCCGGATCGTTTCGTTCTCTACTTCAACCTCGATTACGCCGGTTGGGACGAACCCAACTTCTCCGAACAGGCGGTCAAACAGGTCGAGCGCGCCCATGAACTCGGGGCAGCCGGTCTCAAGGAGTACAAGCGCCTCGGTCTCTTCCTGCGCGACGGACGTGGAGAACTGATCCGGATCGACGACCCGAAACTCGATCCCGTCTGGCGTCGCTGCGGTGAACTCGGCATGCCGGTCAGCATCCACATCGCCGATCCCCGTGCCTTCTGGCTCGGGTACGACCCGAACAACGAGCGCTGGAAGGAACTGAAGGATCATCGCAACTGGTGGTTTGGAGATCCCGAGCGCTTCCCCAGCCGCGAGCACCTGCTCGCCGCCCTTGATCGGGTCATCGCCCGGAATCGCGGGACGACCTTTGTCTGCGTCCACTTTGCCAACAACTCCGAGGACCTCGACTGGGTCGACCGCAAGCTCACCGAACATCCCAACATGAACGCCGACCTCGCGGCGCGCATTCCGGAGCTCGGTCGTCATGATCCGGCGGCGCTGCGGGCCCTGTTCACGCGGCATCAGGACCGCATCTTCTTCGCCACCGATTTCCAGGTGTACGACCGGCTGATCCTCGGTTCCTCGGGCGACGGGGAACGTCCGACCGACGAGGACGCCGCGACCTTCTTCCGGAAGGAATGGCGCTGGTTGGAAACCAACGACCGCGATTGGCCGCACATGACTCCCATCCAGGGCGATTGGACCATCCGTTCCATCGGTCTGCCGGTGTCGGTCCTGAGGAAGATCTACTTCGACAACGCCCGACAGTTGCTGGTCCGTTCCCTGCCCCCGACCCCGCTGCGCGCGCGCCGGATCACCCGCGACTGGATCCCGGACGGTTACCTGGATGAACCCGAATGGAGCCAGGCACGCCGGTTCCCGCTCGAGCAGCAGTCCACCGACGGACGGGTGCGCCCGGAAATCAGCACCACCTGTCGCGCGCTCTGGTCCGAGAGCTTCCTCTATCTCTCCTTTGAATGTCCCTATACCGCGCTCACTGACTACGGACCGGCGCAGCCGGGCGAACGGATTGCCTCGCCCGCCGCCCTGTGGGACCGGGATGTGGTGGAGTTCTTCTGCGCTCCGGATCCGGCTCAGTTGACCCACTACACCGAGTACGAATGGGCCCCCAACAACGAGGCCCTCGACCTGCGCATCCGGAAGCCCGAGTTCGACTTCAACTGGAACAGTCGGATGGAATGGCAGGTCCGGGTGGATCCATCCCGACAGGTCTGGACCAGCGAAGTCCGCATCCCGCTGGAATCGTTGTCCGACCGTCGTCCCGTTCCGGGCACCCGCTGGCGCGCGAACCTGTATCGGATCGACCGGGCCCACCGGGCCTTCCTCGCCTCCAATCCCGTCCTCAACGGCAGCTTCCACACCCCCGACCGCTTCGGATGGTTGGAGTTTGGGGAATAGCCCCCGGAGGGACGAGCTCCGCGAGTCCCCAACATCGTCTTGCCAAGCTTCGGGCCCGGAGGATTCGGCTGCGCTGTTCTCCGCTTCTCCGCGGCGATCGCTTCGGCGTGGGGAATAGCCGCGGAGAAGCGGAGAAGCGGAGACCGGAAGGGGGGCGGGTAACGCCTCGTCCTGCGTGTCAAAAGTGAGGACTGACCCCTCAATCGAATCCTCTGCACCGCCGCCCCGCAGCTCAGTCAACGTCACCGGGTGCACCGCCTTCACACCCGCAGACAGGCGGTCACCAGGTTGGATCGGCATCACGACGCATCCGGGGAGATCACGGACTCGCGGAGCTCGTTCCTCCAGCGCTCGTCCCTCCGGAGCT